>NZ_JBSGHG010000020.1:0-93256 GCF_053604275.1 Streptomyces sp. NPDC004051
TGGCCGGCATCCGCTCCCACACGCCCTCTTTTCGCCACTGCCGCCAGTAGTGATAGACCGTCTGCCACGGCGGCAGGTCATGCGGCAGGAGTCTCCAGGCGCAGCCGGCACGCAACCGGTACGCCAACGCGTTGAGGATCTCCCGCCGAGCGTGCTTCGCCGGCCGCCCACCAGGTTTGACCTACGGGACCAGCGGCCTGATGATCTCCCACTCCGGATCAGACAGATCCGTCGAGTAACGGGTACGCAGCCCGCACACCCCGGCCCCCGAACGTGCGTTACCACCCCGCTACCAGCAACTTGCCCGCTGACGGGCTTTCCAGACGCCCTCTAGGCCGGGACGACCTTCGTCCCGAGGTGGCGGAGACAGCAGTGGCCATCGGCAGCCGGAACGCTTCGAAACCTTCCCGGACGGGTGCTCGATCGAGCCGGCGTAGCGCGGTAGGCCGGCTCGGCCCCTTGGTGAGGGCGTCGGCGGGGCTCATCCGGTGACCAATGAGCCTGCGGAAGGACTCCGGGGTCCGAGCAGGACCGCCGTGCGGCTCGGCCGGCATCGTTCCAAGGATGTCGGCGACCCGACGGTGCCGGGGTGAGCCGTCGCGCGCCCGGTTCGTGCCGAGCCCGGCGAAGAACTTGGTGAGGTACAGGCCGGACCGGTGAAGGAAGCACTTCGGCTCCGATGAGCTGCCGGGATCGTCGGGGCCGAGGTTTTCGCACACCGGGTCACCAAAAGATTCGAACGTTCTCTTCCCGAGCCTCACGACTGGGCTCCTCCTCGGCACTGCCGCGTCGGCCGCGCGGACCCCGCCCTCAGTGCGGCCTGCCACACAACGGAGGCTGCGGACCGTCCCACCCCCGGGCACACCTGAGCGCCCGCGTACGTGACCTTCGCTCCTGCAAGGTCAATACTTCAGACAAGAGGACTTCAGCCGGCCCGCATCCGACCGCCCAGCAGACCTGACGACCCGTCACCAAAGTCGGCATCAGCACCGCCACAGCCCGCTTCGGGCCGCCACGGACCGTCACGATCGAGAACTTCCCCTACCTGCCCTGACCAGCGAAAACGCGGGTGGAAGACCCACCTGCCAAGCCCCCTAGGAGGCACCCGTGAAGATGCTCATCAATGTGCCGGAGACCGTGGTCGCGGACGCCTTGCGCGGGATGGCGGCGGCTCATCCCGAACTCGCGGTGGATGTGGAGAACCGGGTGATCGTCCGGCGGGACGCCCCCGTGGCCGGGAAGGTGGGTCTGGTCTCCGGCGGTGGATCGGGGCACGAGCCGCTGCACGGCGGGTTCGTGGGACCCGGGATGCTCTCGGCGGCCTGTCCCGGCGAGGTGTTCACCTCCCCCGTGCCCGACCAGATGGTGCGGGCGGCGGCGGCCGTGGACAGCGGGGCCGGGGTGCTGTTCGTCGTGAAGAACTACACCGGTGACGTGCTCAACTTCGACATGGCCGCCGAGCTCGCCGAGGACGAGGGCGTCCAGGTTGCGAAAGTGCTGGTCAACGACGACGTCGCGGTGACCGACAGCCTCTACACCGCCGGCCGGCGCGGCACCGGGGCGACGCTGTTCGTGGAGAAGATCGCGGGCGCGGCGGCCGAGGAGGGGCAGCCGTTGGAGCGGGTGGAGGCCGTGGCCCGTCAGGTCAACGAGAACTCCCGCAGTTTCGGCGTGGCCCTGAGCGCCGTCACCACGCCCGCCAAGGGCAGCCCCACCTTCGATCTGCCGTCCGGCGAGCTGGAGTTGGGCATCGGCATCCACGGTGAGCCGGGCCGGGAGCGGCGGCCGATGATGACCTCGGGTGAGATCGCCGATGCCTCCGTCGACGCGATCCTCCAGGACCTCACCCCCCGCAATCCGGTCCTGGTCCTGGTCAACGGCATGGGCGCGACCCCGCTGCTGGAGCTGTACGGCTTCAACGCCGAGGTGCAGCGGGTGCTCGGCGAGCGCGGCGTCCCCGTCGCCCGGGTCCTCGTCGGCAATTACGTGACGTCGCTCGACATGGCCGGCGCCTCGGTCACCCTGTGCCAGATCGACGAGGAGCTGCTGCGGCTGTGGGACGCGCCGGTGAACACCCCGGGACTGCGCTGGGGCGTCTGACGGACACCGGGGTATCGGTTCACTGTGCCTATCTCGCAAGGAGTTCCAGTGCTCGACGTCGAATTCTTCCGCCGTTGGATGACGGTGACCGCCGCGTCCGTCGACCGTGAGGCGGAGCGGCTCACCGCCCTCGACTCGCCCATCGGGGACGCCGACCACGGCAGCAACCTCCAGCGCGGGTTCACCGCGGTGCGGGCCGCGTTGGAGAAGGAGCCGCCCGCCACGCCCGGCGCGGTCCTGACCCTGTCCGGGCGCCTGCTCATCTCGAGCGTGGGCGGCGCGTCCGGGCCCCTGTACGGGACACTGCTGCGCCGCACCGGGAAGGCCCTCGGGGAGGCCACCGAGGTGAGCAGGGAGCAGTTGGCCGAGGCGCTGCGCACCGGAGTGGACGCGGTCCGGCAGCTCGGGGGTGCGGCGCCAGGTGACAAGACGATGATCGACGCCCTGGTGCCCGCGGTCGACGCGCTCGGCGAGTCCTTCGCCGCGGCGCGGGCCGCCGCCGAGGAGGGTGCGGTGGCCACGACGCCGTTGCGGGCCCGCAAGGGCAGGGCCAGCTACCTGGGCGAGCGGAGCATCGGGCACCAGGATCCCGGGGCCACGTCGGCGGCGCTGCTGATCGCCGGCCTCGCCGATGCCTCCGGCCCCGCCGAGGCCGCGGAGGCTGCCGGTGAGTGACGGGAAGCTGGTGGGGATCGTCCTGGTGTCGCACAGCGCGCAGGTGGCGGCCTCGGTCGCCGAGCTGGCGAGGGGCCTGGCCGGCTCCGGTGCCGCGGTGGCCGTCGCCCCGGCGGGCGGCACGGAGGACGGAGGTCTCGGTACGAGCGCCGAACTCGTCGCCACCGCGGCGGCGTCCGTCGACGGCGGCGCCGGGGTGGCCGTCCTGGCCGATCTGGGCAGCGCGGTGCTCACCGTGAAGGCGCTGCTCGCCGAGGGCGACGAGCTCCCGGAGCACACCCGGCTGGTGGACGCGCCGTTCGTGGAGGGAGCGGTGGCCGCGGTGGTCACGGCGGCGACGGGGGCGGACCTCGCGGCGGTGGAGGCCGCCGCGGCGGACGCGTACACGTATCGGAAGGTGTGAGGGCCGGACTTCGGCGCGGTCGCCGTGCACGGACTGCCGGGCGTGCTTCTCTCCCTGTCGTCACCGCCGCCCGGCGGTCCTCAGGGCGGGGCATAGGTCTCCAGGGGCCGTGCAAGGCGCCTGCGGCCGCCTCACAAGGACTCCGCCGCACCCTCTTGATGTGGCCGCGTCAGTCACGCCATATTGGTACGGACCATTCCACCGTTCCCTGTGCCCCTCGGGAGGCAGAGCCGTGCGAGGCGTTCCTGTCGCCGTGCCCCCGCGCCGGTGCGGCGCGCTGCGCGGGGCGCTCCGTGGCGCGCTCTGCGGTGGGCTCCTGCTGATCGTCTCCTGCGGTGGGGGCGGATCCGGGGACGGGAACGGGAACGGCGGCGAACGGCCGCCCGGGGCTCCGACGGGTGTCACGGCCGAGGCCGGCAGTGCCACCAGCGTGCACGTCATGTGGAACACCGTCGCCCTCGCGGGTGCCGAGGTGAGCCGGTACGAGGTGTATCGGGGCGCCACAAAGGTCAAGGAAGTACCCGGTTCCGAGCACATGGTGGACGTCACCGGACTCCGGCCCGCCACCGCGTATGCCTTCACCGTGCGGGCGCGGGACACGGACGGGCGGCTCGGGCCGCGCAGCCGGGAGGTGCGGGCGACGACACCCGCGGCCACGGCGGCCGACCGGTCCGCGCCCAGCCTCCCCGCGGACGTCCGCGGCACGGCGGCCGGCAGCCGGGCGGTGCAGCTGTCCTGGTCGGCCTCGACGGACGACCGGGGCGTGCTCTCGTACGACGTGTACCAGGGAGAGACGAAGATCCACAGCGTCGGCGGGGGCCAGACCGCCACCGTGGTGACGGGGCTGCGGCCGGGCACCCGCTACGTCTTCACCGTCCGGGCCCGGGACGCCGCCGACAATCTCTCCCCCGCCGGCGGCCCCGTCCGCCTCACCACACCGGGCCGTGACGACGGCAGCGCCACGGCGCCCACCGGCTTCCGCGCCGCGAGCCACCGCTCCGAGGGCGCGTACCACATCGAGCTCAGCTGGGTGCCGCCGCGCGTGGACGGGGTGATCACCGAGTACGAGGTGCGGCTGGACGGCCGCGCGGCCACCTCGCTCGTCTACGGAGGGGACGCACCCCGCGACCGGGCGACGTACAGCTTCTACGCGGGCGAGGAGGCGGGGGTCACCCATCGGGTACGGATCCGGGCCAGGCTGCCGGACGGGACCTGGGGCGGTTTCTCGGCGGAGCGCACGGTGACCACGGGCCCGCGCCGCTGAGCCCCACCTCGTCCGGGTGACGGCAGCCGTCACCTGCCCGGCGGCGGCCGGAATGCGCCGCGGGCCGGGTGCGCATTGGCTGGGCCCGTGGCAGCACGGGCGTTCCCCGACCCTCGGCGGCGCAAGGGATGTACCGCCGGCCGTGCCGCCGGAAGGCAGTCCACATGCGCTATTCGAAGCCACTGCTCCGTTCCGGTCTGACCGTGGCAGCCGCTGCCGCGCTGCCTCTGACCCTGGCGGGACCGGCCGCCTCGGGTCCCGGGATCTCCGTGAGCACCACCGGTTCGACGGTCTCCGTCACCACCACCGCGTGCGCCCAGCTCAACGGCAGCTGGGGTACCGCCTCGCTGCTGCACAGCAGCCAGTCGGACTTCTCCCAGGGCCGCCGGGTGGCGCTGTCCGGGAGCAGCTCGGGGCAGTCCGCCGCCTGGTCGGACGTCGGCCCGGGGACCCACACGGTGATCGTGGTGTGCTCGAACGGGACCACCGCGGGCACGCAGTCCGTCGTCGTCGCCGCCGATCCCGCTCCCACCCCCAGCCCGGCGGCCTCCGTCCCGCCCTCGCCGCCCCGTGGGGTGCTGGGCGGCGTCGGTGGCGGCTCCACGGACTACGGCACGGTGACCATGGTGGCCGGCGGCGCGCTGGTCGGTACCGGTCTCCTCGCCACGGCCTGGTACCTGCGGCGGCGCGGCAGGCCGAACCGCCTCTGAGACGACGCCGGCCGCCATCGCGTCCGACGCGCTCCGGTCGGGCGGTCGGCGTCACTTCCCTCCGGAGCCCGATCCGTCCGGCTCCGCGCGCACGGGGCCGGACGGGTCCGTGGGGGCGGGGTCCGGCGGGTCGGCCGACCCGGTCCGCTCGCTCCGCCCCGCCCACTCACCGTCCGGCAGCTCCGCGAACTCCGTCAGCGCATGCTCGAGCCACCGGGTCCAGAAGGTCTCCAGGTCGATGCCGGCCCGCAGAACCAGATGCCGGAGCCGGTCCTCCCTGCCGTCCCTGCCGGGCGGGAAGTCACGCTGCTCGATGTCCTTGTACTCCTCCAACTGCCTTTCGTGCAGCTCCAGATGGCGCCGGAAATCGGCCTCGAGTCCCTCGGTGCCGACCACCGCCGCCGCCCTCAGCCGCAGCAACAGCGCGTCGCGGAGCGGTTTGGGGTCCTGTGCGGCGGAGGTCCAGCGGGCCAGTTCGGCGCGGCCCGCCGGCAGGACCTCGTAGGACTTCCTCTGTCCGCGGGCGGGCTGTTCGGCGGACAGCGCCCGGATCAGCCCCTCGGCTTCCAGTTTCCCCAGCTCGCGGTAGATCTGCTGGTGCGTCGCGGACCAGAAGTAGCCGATCGACTTGTCGAAGCGCCGGGTCAGCTCCAGCCCGGACGACGGCTTCTCGAGCAGGGCGGTGAGGATGGCGTGCGGGAGTGACATGGGACCGATCCTAGGGACGGAGCGCGCCGCTCTACAGGGCCGCCGCCAGCTCCGTGCCCTGCTTGACGGCGCGTTTGGCGTCCAGTTCGGCGGCCACGTCGGCGCCGCCGATCAGGTGGACGGCGTGCCCGGCGGCGACCAGTTCCTCGTACAGGTCGCGGCGCGGTTCCTGGCCGGTGCACAGGACGATCGTGTCCACCTCGAGGACGGTGCTCTCGCCGTCGACGGTGACGTGCAGGCCGGCGTCGTCGATCCGGTCGTAGCGCACCCCGGGGATCATGGTGACGCCGCGGTGGCGGAGTTCGGTGCGGTGGATCCAGCCGGTGGTCTTGCCGAGTCCCGCGCCGACCTTGGAGGTCTTGCGCTGGAGCAGGTGGACGGTGCGCGGCGGGGCGGGCCGCTGGGGTGCGGTGAGGCCGCCGGGCGTGCGGTGCTCCATGTCGACGCCCCACTGACGGAAGTACGTCTCGGGGTGCTCGTGCGCCTTGTCGCCGCCGTCGGTGAGGAACTCGGCGACGTCGAAGCCGATGCCGCCCGCGCCGAGGATCGCGACCCGGTCGCCGACGGGGGCGCCGTCGCGCAGCACGTCGAGGTAGCCGAGCACGCTCGGGTGGTCGATGCCGGGGAGGTCGGGCACGCGCGGGCTGACGCCGGTGGCGACGACGACCTCGTCGTGGCCGACGACGTCGTCGGCCGTGACCAGGGTGTCCAGGCGTACGTCCACGGCCAGTTCGGCGAGCCGGGTGCGGAAGTAGCGCAGGGTCTCGTCGAACTCCTGCTTGCCGGGGACCTTCCGTGCGACGTTGAGCTGGCCGCCGATCTCGCTCGCGGCGTCGAACAGGGTGACGTCGTGGCCGCGTTCGGCGGCGCTGACGGCGCAGGCGAGCCCGGCCGGTCCGGCGCCGACGACCGCGACGCGCTTGCGGTGCCTGGTCGGCGACAGCACCAGTTCGGTCTCGTGGCAGGCGCGCGGATTGACCAGGCAGGAGGTGATCTGTCCGCTGAAGGTGTGGTCCAGGCAGGCCTGGTTGCAGCCGATGCAGGTGTTGATCGCCTCGGGCCGGCCGTCCGCGGCCTTGGCGACGAAGTCGGGGTCGGCGAGCATCGGGCGGGCCATCGACACCATGTCGGCGTGCCCCTCGGCGAGCAGTTCCTCGGCGAGTTCGGGGGTGTTGATGCGGTTGGTGGTGACGAGGGGGACCGAGACCTCGCCCATGAGCCGCTTCGTCACCCAGGTGTACGCACCGCGGGGTACCGAGGTGGCGATGGTGGGGATGCGGGCCTCGTGCCAGCCGATGCCGGTGTTGATGATCGTGGCGCCGGCCTCCTCGACGGCGCGGGCCAGTGCGATCACCTCGTCCAGGGTCGAGCCGCCGGGGACGAGGTCCAGCATGGAGAGCCGGTAGATGACGATGAAGTCCTCACCGACCGCCTCGCGCACCCGGCGGACGATCTCCAGGGGGAAGCGCGTCCGGTTCTCGTACGAGCCGCCCCAGCGGTCCGTGCGCCGGTTGGTCTGCTCGACGATGAACTCGTTGATCAGATACCCCTCGGAGCCCATGATCTCGACGCCGTCGTAGCCGGCCTGCCGGGCGAGGCGGGCGGTGCGGACGTAGTCGTCGACGGTGCGCTCGACCTCGGCGTCGGTGAGCTCGCGGGGTGTGAAGGGGCTGATCGGCGCCTGGAGCGGGCTGGGGGCGACCAGGTCCTGGTGGTAGGCGTACCGGCCGAAGTGCAGGATCTGCAGGGCGATCCGCCCGCCCTCGCGGTGCACGGCCTCCGTGACGGTCCGGTGCTGCTCGGCCTCCGCGTCGGTGGTGAGCTTCGCGCCCCCCTCGAAGGCCCGCCCCTCGTCGTTGGGTGCGATGCCGCCGGTGACGATGAGGCCCACGCCGCCGCGGGCACGGGCGGCGTAGAACTCGGCCATGCGCGCGAAGCCGCCCTCGGCCTCCTCGAGGCCTATGTGCATGGAGCCCATGAGGACCCGGTTGGGCAGGGTCGTGAAGCCCAGGTCGAGGGGGGTCAGCAGGTGCGGGTATCGGCTCATCGGGCCCTCCGTGCGCGGTGTGGTGCCTCTGTTGTAGAGGACGCGCACCCGTTTATGCAACTAGTTGCACAAACGTGACGGAGGGTGCGGTGAGCCGGCGGCGCGGAGGACCCTCGGGGTGTCCGTGCGCGCCGCCGCGCCCCGGCGGGTCACCGGCTTTCGAGGCGGATGTGCAGTTCCTCCTCCTGGTCGCCCGAGGCCGTGCTCAGATCGTGCACCGTGAACAGGGAGTCCAGAGTGGTGCGGAACCGCTCGACGGCCCAGTAGCCGCCGTGCACGTCGGCGTCGACCGACGAGGACAGCCGGGCCGGGCGGGCGCCGCCCTCCCGCGGGGAGGCGACGTCGAACGTGCCGAGCCACACCATCGGGCGGGTCTCGTGGAACTTCTCCGGTACGTCCTCGGAGCACCGGTCGGACGTGTAGCACGCGCACAGCGTGTCGAAGACGATCCGCGCGTCATGTTTGTCGCACCCGCTGATCTCGACCGAGACGGATTCCGGGTGCGCTCGCTCACTGCCCATCGTGATCGCTCCTCTCGTCGCCCCCCGGCTTCCCCGCACCTCCCCGGGGAAACACCGCGCACGGGGGAGCACCACCCGCGCACCACCGGCGTGCGCGGGGGCTCGCGGGGCACCCGCCGGACGAGAGGAGAACGAGGGGAGAACGAGGGGAAGAAGGCGGCAGGAGACGGTCGGAGCGGCGGAAAATCGCCCCCACGCGCGGTAGAACAAGGGATGACGGCACCGCGACGGTGTGCCGCGGGAATCGGCGAAGGCAGGGCGTGCGATGAGTTCAGCCGAGTCACCCCTGGTCGAGGGTGACGGAACGGCATCGGGGCCGGCCCGCCCCAGCGGGCTGCTCGACGTGCTGCGTGTGGCCTCGGTGGTGCTGGACCCCGAAGGGCGGATCGTCCTGTGGAGCCCTCAGGCCGAGGAACTGTTCGGGTACGGCGCCGAGGAGGCGCTGGGCCGGTACGCCGCGCGGATCATGGTGGACGAGCGGTATCTGGACCTGGTGGTCAAGCTGTTCTCCGACGTCATGCGCACCGGACGGAGCTGGGCCGGGGCCTTCCCCATCCGGCGCAAGGACGGCAGCACCCGGCTGGTGGAGTTCCGCAACATGCGGCTGACGGACGACCACGGCGCCGTCTACGCCCTCGGCCTCGCGGTCGACCAGTCGACCGTGCGCCGGATGGAGCGGGACGTGGCGCTGTCCACCCGGATCGTCGCCCAGTCCCCGATCGGGCTGGCCGTACTGGACACCGATCTGCGGTACGTCTCGGTCAACCCGGCGCTGGCACAGATCAACGGTGTGCCGGCCGACGACCATCTGGGCCGCACGGTCTCCGAGGTGCTGCCGCGGCTGGACGCCGACTCCGTCAAGGCCACGGCGCTCCGGGTCCTGGAGACCGGGAAACCGGTCGTCGACCAGTCCATGATCGGCCGGACCCCGGCCGATCCCGAGGAGGACCACGCCTGGTCGGTCTCGCTCTACCGGCTGGAGAACGCGCTCGGCTCGGTGCTGGGCGTGGCCGTGTCCGTGGTGGACATCACCGAGCAGTACCGGGCGGCCGTGGAGGCCGAGACGGCCCGGCGCCGGCTGGCCGTCGTCGCCGACGCCTCGGTGCGGATCGGCACCACCCTGGACCTGGAGCGCACGGCTCGTGAGCTGGTCGACGTGGCCGTGCCGGAACTGGCCGACGTGGCGGCCGTCGACCTGCTGGACACGGTGGTCCGGGGCCACCGCAGCACCCTGGCCCCGGCCGAGCCGGCGATGATCCGGGCGCTGGCGATCCGGGGCGAGGGCGTGGGCTCGGACGACGCCCTGCGGGCGGCCGATCCGACGGGCCAGGTGGTCCGGTACGGGCCGGACCGGCTGGTCACCGAGTGCGTACGCACCGGCCTGCCCGTGATGCTGCCGCAGGTGAAGGACGAACACCTCACCCGCATCGCCCGCTCCGCCCGGGCGGCCGAACTGCTGGGCCGGGCGGGTGTGCACTCCTATCTGGCCGTACCGCTCATCGCGCGCGGCGAGGTGCTGGGCGCGCTCGACCTCAAGCGCACCGGTACTCCGCGGCCGTTCGACGAGGACGATCTGCTGCTGGCCCGGGAGCTGGCCGCCCGCGCGGCGGTGCAGATCGACAACGCCCGCTGGTACCAGAGTGCCCGCGACGCCGCGCTCACCCTGCAGCGCAGTCTGCTGCCCAACCATCCGTCCGTCACGGGCGGGCTCGAGGTCGCCTCCCGCTACCAGCCCGCGGGCAGCACCAGCGAGGTGGGCGGTGACTGGTTCGACGTGATCCCGCTGGACGGCGGCAGGACGGCCCTCGTGGTGGGAGACGTGATGGGCAGCGGCATCCCGGCGGCGGCCACCATGGGACAGCTGCGCACGGCGACGAACACGCTGGCCCCGCTCGGCCTCGATCCTGCGGTGCTCCTGGAGCACCTCGACCGGATCGTCGGCGGCCTGGAGGACGCCATCGCCACCTGTGTCTACGCCGTCCACGACCCCCGCGAGCACCAGTGCCTGATCGCCAACGCGGGGCATCTGCCGCCGGTACGGGTACGGGCCGGCGGCACCCCGGAACTGCTCGATCTGCCCACCGGGGTGCCGCTGGGCGTGGGCGGCGTCGAGTTCTCCACGACCGTCGTCGGGATCGAGCCGGGCGACCGGCTGGTGCTCTACACCGACGGCCTCGTCGAGACCCGCCGGCACCCGCTGGACCAGCGTCTCGACCGCCTGCTCACCCTGCTGGAGGGCCCCGACCGCTCCCTCGAGGACATGTGCGACCTGCTGCTGCGCACGCTGCACGAGCCCGACAACTTCGACGACGTGGCCCTCCTCATCGCCCGCGCGACGGCTCCCGGCGGTCCTACGGTCTGACGCCGATCACGACATGGGCGTACCCCTCCTCGGAGACGGCCCGGCGGGCCCGCAGCCCGGCGCCGGTGAGGACGGCGGAGGCCGCGGGAGCCTGCCGGCGGCTCGTCTCGACCAGGAGGCACCCGCCGGGCGCCAGCCAGTCGGGAGCCCCGGCGGCCACCCTGCGCAGCACGGCGAGCCCGTCCGTGCCGCCGTCGAGTGCGACGCGCGGCTCGTGGTCGCGGGCCTCCGGCGGGAGCAGACCGATCTCGCCGCTGGGGACGTAGGGCACATTGGCCGCGAGGATGTCGATCCGGCCGCGCAACACCGCGGGCAGCGCCTCGAACAGGTCTCCGAGGTGCACCCGGCCGCCGGCGTCCGCGACATTGCGGCGGGCGCAGCGCACGGCGACCGGGTCGATGTCGGCGGCGTGCAGTTCGACCGCGCCGAGCCCGTCGGCAAGCGCCGCGCCGACGGCGCCCGAACCGCAGCACAGGTCCACGACGACGGCCGCGTCGGGCGCCTGGGCGAGCGCCTGCGCCACGAGGAACTCGGTACGGCGCCGGGGTACGAAGACACCGGGGGTCACGGCGATCCGCCGGCCCCTGAACTCGGCCCAGCCGACGACGAGTTCGAGTGGGAGCCCGCGCACCCTGCGCGCGACCATCGCGGTCGCCTCGTCCGGGGTGTGCGCGGCGGCGAGGATCAGCTCGGCCTCGTCCTCGGCGAAGACACAGCCCGCGGCGCGCAGCGTGGCGACGACGGAGTCCCGGTCGGCGGGCGCGGAAGGCGGGACGGGCGGCGGTTCGGCGGGAGAGGACTGCGGGACGGGCGAGGGGGACGGCATGGCGGCAAGAGCCTTTCGGGAGCCGAGGGGCGCTCCCGCGGTCACCTACTGCGGGTGATCCGCATCGCTTCGAGGTGAGAGCACCCGACCTGACACAGCGGTAACGGGTCTCACCTCCCCGGGCCGTCGACGGCCGGGACCCTCCGCAGCCGAGCCGCCACCCTACCCGACGACGCCACCGGTCCCACGGGGTTTTCCGTACGGCGCGGTGCACACGGTGCGGCGGGACCGAGGCCGGTGGGACGGCCGGGGGCCGGCAGGCGGGATCGGTGTGCGGGTGCTCCCCGGCACCCCGTACGGTTGAAGCCGGAAACACCGGAACCCCCGGAACCACCTGAGCACCACTCGCAACGGAATCGCCGATCACGTGAACATCACCCGCGGCTTCACCGGCCGCCCCCGCGTGGACCACCCCGGTCTGCCGCCCGGTCAGTACGACGCGGGCGACGAATGGCCCGTGCTGTCCGCCGAGGTCACCCCCGACCTCGCGCCCGCCGACTGGACGTTCCGGATCGACGGGCTGGTGGCCGAGCCCCGTACCTGGGACTGGGAGCAGGCGCACGCCCTGCCGGCCTCGGCGTACGAGGGCGCGATCCACTGCGTGACGGGCTGGTCGAAGTTCGGGGTGCGCTTCGGCGGCGCCTCCCTGGACGCCTTCATGGACCTGGTCCGGCCCGACGGGTCCGCCACCCATGCCGTCGCCTACTCGCACACCGGCTACACGGCGAACCTGCCGCTCGCCGACCTGACCGGCGGGCGGGCCTGGATCGTGTGGGAGTACGACGGCCTGCCGATCCCTCCCGAGCACGGCGGCCCGGCCCGGCTGATCGTGCCGCACCTGTACTTCTGGAAGAGCGTCAAGTGGATCGCGGGTCTGCGGATCCTCGACCACGACGAGCCGGGTTTCTGGGAGGGCAACGGCTACCACCCGCGCGGCAACCCCTGGGAGGAGCAGCGGTACTCCGGTGACTGAGCGAGTGACACTCCCGCGAGGGCCCGAGGACCCGGCTCCGCCCGCCCGGTTCGCCCCGCCGACACGGTTCGCCGTGCCCGGACGCATCGGCGTGGGCCGGCAGACGGCCTCGGTGTGGCGGACGGCGACCCTGACCGGGATCCGCCGCGAGACCCCGCGCGCCGCGACCTTCCGCTTCGCCGTGCCCGACTGGCCGGGGCATGTGCCGGGTCAGCACCTGTTGCTGCGGCTGACCGCCGAGGACGGCTATGTGGCTCAGCGCCACTACTCGATCGCGTCCGCACCGGACGACTCCGGGCACATCGAGCTGACCCTGGACCATGTGGCGGACGGCGAGGTCTCGGGCTGGTTCCACTCGGTGGCCCGGCCCGGCGACCGGGTGGAGGTGCGCGGCCCGCTGAGCGGCTTCTTCGCCTGGCCGGGCGACCGGCCCGCGCTGCTGCTGGGAGCCGGCTCGGGGGTGGTCCCGCTGATGTCGATGGTGCGGCACCACAGGGCCCGGGGCCTGTCGCTGCCCCTGCGGCTGCTGGTGTCGGCGCGCAGCCCCGAGGAGTTGATCTACCGGGACGAGCTCGGGGCGGAGACCCTGCCCGTGTTCACCCGGAGCGCGCCGGAGGGTGTGGCCGTGGGACGTATGGCGGCCGCACATGTGGCGCCGCTCCTGGCCGAGGCTCCCGAGGCCGGGTGGGAAGCCTATGTGTGCGGTTCCAACTCCTTTGCCGAGCACGCCTCCAGGCTGCTTGTCGCGGCCGGCCAGCCCGTGGACCGGATCCGCATCGAGCGCTTCGGCTGACCCGCGCCGCGCCGGGGCCGCCGCAGGACGGCGGCCCCACCGGGCACAAGGGCTTTCTACACCCTTCACCTGCGCTCCTCCGTTCTCGCGTCGGACGCGGACGGAGTCCCGTACGCGCTCTGGCGACCGCTCACACGGCCCACGTACGGTGTGACCGCTTCGTACTGTCTCCGTGCAAAGGCGGTCCCTGATGTCCCTGTTCGACCTACCGCTCGACGAACTGCGCGAGTACCGGAGCGCGTCCACGGCTCCGGAGGACTTCGACGCGTTCTGGTCCAAGTCGCTCGCGGAGGCACGCGAGTACGATCTGGACGTCCGCTTCGAGCCGGTCGACACGGGCCTGTCCACGGTACGGGTCCTCGATGTGACGTTCGCCGGTTTCGGGGGCCATCCGGTCAAGGGCTGGCTGACGCTGCCCGCCGGGGCCGAGGAACCGCTGCCGCTGGTCGTGCAGTTCATCGGCTACGGCGGGGGCCGCGGCCTGCCCCACGAGCATCTGCTGTGGGCGTCCACGGGCCGGGCGCACTTCGTGATGGACACCCGCGGCCAGGGCAGCGCCTGGGGCGCCGGCGGTGGCACGGCGGACCCGGTGGGCGGCGCGCCGGCGTACCCCGGGTTCATGACGCGCGGCATCGACGCACCCGAGAACTACTACTACCGCCGGGTGTTCACGGACGCGGTGCGTGCGGTGGAGGCGGCCCGCGCGCACCCGCTGACCGATGCGGCCCGTACCGCGGCCGTCGGCGCGAGTCAGGGCGGCGGGGTCGCCCTGGCGGTGGGCGGTCTGGTCCCGGACCTGGCGGCCGTCGCCCCGGACGTGCCGTTCCTGTGCGACTTCCCCCGTGCCGCGACGCTCACCGACCGGCACCCGTACCGGGAGATCGGCCTCTTCCTCAGGACTCACCGGGGACGCACCGAGGACGCCCTGCGCACCCTGTCCTACTTCGACGGGGTGCACTTCGCCGCCCGCGGCCGCGCCCCGGCCCTGTTCTCGGCGGCCCTCGAGGACCAGACCTGCCCGCCCTCGACGGTCTTCGCCGCCTTCAACGCCTGGGCTCACGACGACAAGTCCATCGAGGTGTACGACTTCAACGACCACGAGGGCGGCGGCCCCTTCCAGGAGGCGGTCCAGCTCCGCTGGATGCGCTCGCACGTCTGATCCCGCCGGGGCGCGGGGCCGGGGAACAGGCCCGATCGGCTCCTTTCCGCATCCGTATGGTTGCCCAGAGTGGCGGCGCCGCGGGGTCGCCCATAACGTCGGGATCATGAGGAAATCCCAAGTCACATGCCTTAGTTGCGCCGTCGTGCCCCTCGTGGTCGGCGTGGGCGCCCTCGCGCCGGCCGCCTCCGCCCGCAGTGGGTCGGAGCAGGTGGTCCGTCCGGACCAGTCCATCCAGGAGGCCGTCGACGCGGCCGCCCCCGGGGACACCATCGTCCTGACGCGGGGCACCTACCGCGGAAGCGTCACGCTCACCAAGCCGCTGACCCTCCGGGGCGCGGGCGAGCAGACCGTGATCGTCCCCGGCAAGGACGAGGAGGCGGGGAGTGCGTGCGCCGAGGCGGGCGACGGCATCTGTGTCACCGGCACGGACGAACAGCCCGTCACCGGGGCGCGGATCCAGTCGCTGACCGTCGAGGGGTTCAAGAGGAACGGCGTCACGGCCACGCACACCGACCAGCTGGAGGTCCGCCGGGTGACCGCCCGGGACAACGGCCGGTGGGGCATCGCGCAGGATCGTTCCACCCGTGGCTCGTTCCGCTACAACACCGCGAGCGGCAACGGCGACGCCGGGCTCTACACCGCCAACGTGTTCGAGGCCGACGCGGAGAGCAAGACCCTCGACTCCCGTGGCACGGTGATCAGCGGCAACCTCCTGACGGGCAACCGGATCGGCCTGACCACCCGCCGGCTCAGGAACCTGACCGTCGAGCACAACGTCGTCACCGACAACTGCGCGGGGGTCTTCGTCGTGCTGCCGCGCACGACGGGCGACCTGACCGTCCGCCGCAACGCGGTCCACGAGAACAACGAGTACTGCCCCGCCTCCGCTCGCCTGCCCCACCTCCAGGGGGTCGGCATCGTCCTCGTCGGTGCCGAGAAGGTGCTGGTGACGCAGAACGCGGTCCGCGACAACGTGGGGGACTCCCCGTACTCCGGCGGGATCGTCGTGTTCGGCAGCATGGACGGCGTCTCCAACGAGCAGAACACCGTCCGCGACAACCTCGTCCTGGGCAACGGTCCGGCGGACCTGGTCACCCGCGACGAGAAGGCGAAGGACAACAAGTTCGTCGACAACCTCTGCCAGGTCTCCGAACCGGCCGGCGCGTGCTGACCGGCCGGTCGGCCTCGCCCGCCCGGCGGGGAGAGCCGCACGTCGGGCGGATGTGACGGCATCTGTGCGGCAGGGCCGGTTCGAAGGAGAACCTCCTCCTTCGAACCGGCCCTTTCGCCGTCGGCGGGTCCCGCTCCGGACTTCGCCCGGTGACGCGGCTACTGGTAGCCGAGCGTCGTCATCATCCCGGACTCCGAGTGGTAGATGTTGTGGCAGTGCAGCATCCACAGCCCCGGGTTGTCCGCGTCGAAATCGGCCACCAGCTTGTGGTGCGGCAGCACCACGGACGTGTCCTTGCGGGCACCGGGGGAGTCGGCGCCGGCCAGGCCGTAGGTGTGGCCGTGCAGATGGATGGGATGCCACATGTCCGTGCCGTTGAAGATGATCAACCGCACCCGCTCACCGCGTTCGACCTTGTGGATGCGGTCCGGCGAGTAGGGCCGGTGGTCGATGCCCCAGTCGAACTTCTTCATGCCGCCGGTCAGGATGAGTTTGATCTGACGGTCGGGTGTGCGCCGGTCCAGGGCCACGGACTCGTGCGGCCTGAGCCGCCCGGCCGCGGTCAGCACGTTCCGGTTCAGCTCCGCCGGACGCGCGGACGGTTTCGGCGTGGGGCCGCTGCCCGCGCGCAGGACGGCCATCGCCGACCCGCCCTTCCCCTCGGCGAGCGCGGTGAACGGGAAGACCCCGCTCTTCACGGTGACGAGCACGTCGTACCGCTCGGCCATGCCCAGGAGCAGCGAGTCGACCTTGCGGTGCTGTACGGGAAAGCCGTCGCTGTGCGTGACGGTGAGCTGATGGTCCCCGAGCGCCACCCGGAACGCCGTCTCGGCGCCCGCGTTGATGATGCGCAGCCGGATGCGTTCGCCGGGCTTGGCCTTGAACTGTGTGGGGTCGACCGAGGTCCGCCCGTTGATCAGGTAGTACGGGTGGTCGACGCTGGCCGCGTGACCGCCGAGCAGTTTACTGAAGGCGCCCTTCAGCACCCGGTAGGTGCTCTTGCCGCCGTGCGACGGCCCCGAGGGGTCCTCGTCCCCGCGCCCCGGCGCGTAGGACAGGGGCGGCCCGTGCCCGACGTCGATGCCTCCCCGGGGACGGGAAGGCGCGCCGTCACCCTCGTGCTCTCCGTGCCCCGGGCCGTGTCCCATCGCGGGTCTGCCCTTGCGGAGCTGCGCGAACACCTCGTCCGGGGTCGAGCCGTTCACCCCGTCGAGCCAGTCGTCGAGCACGATGACCCACTCCCGGTCGTAGGAGAGGGGCTCGCGGGGGTCGTCCACGATCAGCGGCGCGTAGAGACCGCGGTCGATCTGCACGCCCAGGTGCGGGTGGAACCAGTAGGTGCCGGGGTCCGGAACGCGGAACCGGTACGTGAACGACTTGCCCGTGGCGATCGGCCGCTGCGTCACGTACGGCACGCCGTCCATGTCGTTGTTCAGGGCGATGCCGTGCCAGTGAACCGTGGTGGCCTCCGGCAGATGGTTGTTCACGGTCACCTCGAGCTTCTCACCTGCGGTGACACGGAGCTCGCGGCCCGGCAGCTCGTCACTGTACGTCCACGTCCTGACGGTCTGCCCACCCCCCAGGTCGACTGTGCCGGCAGTCGCCGTGAGGGTCAGCTCCCGGGCCGGCCGTTCGGATCTGGGAGTCCCTGCGGACGGTGTCTGCGCGCCGTCCCGCGAAGGGGTGGAGCGCTCGGGCCCGGGGCCCGGAGCACCCTCGACGCGCTTGCGGTCCGGTGCGCCGTCCGCGCAGGCGGCGAGCAGGCCGGATCCCACGGCGGCGATCCCGGCGCCGAGTACGGCGCGGCGAGGTCGAGAAGAGGTCTGACGGTTGTGTTCCTGGCTGAACATGGCCCTCCGGTCGGTCGCACACGTACCCACCCCTGCCCGGAAGGGCCTCGAGTGGGGTTGGACGCAGCGCGATCCAGCATGGGGCACGATGCCCGGAACATCCGGTACATCCCGAATGGAAATCTATGACGATCCGATGTTCACCCGCCGCGCGAGGGTGACGGAACCGCTGGTCAGAGCGGCGTGACGCAGTTTCGGCTTCACCGGTTCGGCCGCTGCCTGGTCGGCGTAGCGTTTCTCCTCGACGCCACCGGGCCGTTGGCCCGGGAACACGCGGAGGGCCTGCCGAGGCGCCGAGGAGGCGCGCTCCGGCTACTCCCCGGGCCGCCGGGCGACGACCAGACGGGCTCGGGGACTGCCGTCCACCCGCTGCCCGAAGTCGGGCAGCGGGTGGAGTTCGACCTGGAACCCGGCCCGGTCCAGCTCGCGCCGGAGGCCGCCGAGACGAAGGGTGCGGTAGTACATGACGAACGGCGGGCGCCACACCGCGTTGCGCACCCGCATCGCCGTGTCGAAGCCCAGCAGCTTCCAGTACATGAGTGAGTCCGGCCGGGGCGGAGCGCCCACCGGGAAGGCGAACCGTCCTCCCGGCCGCAGCACGCGGTGGACCTGGGCGAACAGCTCCGGCAGCTCGCGCGGCAGGAAGTGGCCGAACGCCCCGAAGCTCACCACCAGGTCGAAGACGGGCCCGAACGGCAGCGCCCGCGCGTCCGCCCGCACATGACCGGCCGGCGGTCCCCCGCGCCGGACCCGCTCGCGCGCGACGGCGAGCATGCCCGCGCTGAAGTCGACGCCGGTGACGCTGCGACGGCACACCTGCGCCAGTACGTCCATGCCCGCACCGGTGCCGCAGCACAGATCGAGTCCGGCGTCGAACGGCCCCAGCCTCCGCAGCGTCCCGGCGGTGGCGTCGAGCACCGGGTCGGGCGTACGGAAGGGGGTGTGGTCGAACTTCGGCGCGAGGAGGTCGTAGCCGTGCTCCACCGACGAGAGCGCCTGGACGGCGAGTTCCCGCAGACGCGGGCCTTCGGGGCTGAACATCGGACCAGCCTAGACCCGGGCGCCGCCCGAGGGGCTAACCTCGTGCACTCCTGTGCGAACCATTGAGGTGAGGAGCTGTGATGAGGGCATTCCGCGAGGCCGTCGAGGCGCACGACATGGACGCCGCCGAAGCGCTGCTGGCCGAGGACGTCGTCTTCACCAGCCCGGTCGTCTTCAAGCCCTACACCGGAAAGCCGATCACGGCGGCGATCCTGCGCGCGGTGGCGGAGGTCTTCGAGGACTTCCGGTACCTGCGGGAGATCAACGACGTGAACGGCCGCGACCACGCGCTGGTCTTCTCCGCACGGGTGGGTGACCGCGAGATCGAGGGCTGCGACTTCATCCACGTCGACGAGGACGGCCGTATCGACGAGTTCACCGTGATGGTGCGCCCCCTGTCCGGCGCGCAGGCACTCGCGGCCGCCATGGGCGCGCAGTTCGAGAAGATCGCGCGTGAGGAGCGGGACCGCTCGGCCTGACCGCACTCGGGTTCGAGGAGCTCAGGAGCACCGGCGACATGGAGCTCCGTCTGAGCCGCGAAGCGGCCCCCCGCCGGATCTTCCCGGCCGTCGTCATCGTCCCGTCCGGCACCCGTCGCGAGGAACTGCCGCCCACCCCGGCGGAGTCGACCGCCACCCGCGGTCCGCGACGGGTCCTGCGGCCCCGGGGCGGGCGGCCGGCCCGGAAACCCTGCCGGAGCGGATGCGGGAGACCCCCGACGACGCGGCCTTCCTCCGGAGCGTCCGGCCGGCCCTGCCCGGTGGCCGACCGAGGCGACGGCGTGCGGCATCCGGGTGCTCACGAAGGGTCCCCGGCCCGGTCGCCACGGCCTTCCGGGGTTCCCTTCCTACGTTTGCGATATGACTATCGGATTCGCTTCACGGGCTGCCGTGTCCACCTGTGCCCTCTGCACGGCGGGCCTGCTGGCACTCGCGCCCGCCGCGGCGACCGCCGGTACGCGTCCGAACCCCGCGCCGCCGGCCGGCTCACGCACCGCGCCGCACTCGCTGCTGTACCGCTCCGGCACACAGGTGCGCCCCCGCGCCGAGGCACCCGAGGTCCCGGAACTGTCCGCCCGGTCCTGGCTGGTGGCCGACGCCGACTCCGGTGAGGTGCTCGCGGCGCACGACGCGCACCGCAGGCTGCCGCCCGCCAGCACGCTGAAGACCCTGTTCGCCCTCACCGTGCTGCCCGTCCTGCCGGGCAGTCTCCAACACACCGTCAGCTACGAGGAACTCGCGGACATCGGCCCCGGCAGCAGCCTCGTCGGGATCGCCGAGGACCGCACCTACCGGATCTCCGACCTGTGGAACGGGGTCTTCCTCAGCTCCGGCAACGACGCCGTGCACGTCCTGGCCGCACTCAACGGCGGCTGGCAGGCCACCACCGAGCAGATGCAGGAGAAGGCCCGCTCCCTGGGCGCCCACGACACCTGGGTGGAGTCGCCCGACGGCTACGACGCTCCCGGTCAGGTGTCCTCGGCGTTCGACCTGGCGGTCTTCGGCCGGGCCGGACTGCACAGCCCCGACTTCGTACGGTACTGCTCCCGTGCGGAGGCGATGTTCCCCGGCCGTGACGGTGGATCGTACGGAATCCTCAACACCAACCGGCTGCTCACCGGCGCCGGCGGTGTGGATCCCTACCCGGGCCTCCTCGGGATCAAGAACGGCTACACCAGCAATGCCGGCAACACCCTCGTGGCGGCCGCCCGCAGGGACGGGCGCACCCTCGTGGTCACGGTCCTCAACCCCCGGTCGGACGGCGGGCACACCGTGTACGACGAGGCACGCGCGCTGCTGGACTGGGGGTTCGAGGCCTCCGGCCGGGTCGATCCGGTGGGGTCGCTGGACGCCCTGCGGGCCACGTCGATGCCGGGGCCCCGGGGCCGGTCCGCGGCCGGTCCGGCCTCGGCCCCGGCTTCGGCCCCCGCGGTACGGGGCGCCGATCCGGAGCGGCCGGCGGTGTGGACGGTCGCGTGCACCACGTTGCTGGGCGCGGCGGGCATGGCACTGTTCCTGCGGCTCAGGTGGGCCCGGTCGTGAGGGGGTGGCTCCCCCGCCCGCGAGGACCGTTCACCGCGCACCGGACCGGTCGAGCGGGGCGAGCGCGGGTGCGGTGCGGACGTCGCCGACCGGACGGCCGCCGCCGAGCAGCGGTTCGCCCGCGAACCCGGTGAGCAGGGCCGGCTCGACCCCGGCCCGGGCGAGGGCGGCGGCGGTCACCGGGCCACGCGCCCGGCCGGCTCCGTCGGAGATCTTCACCGCCACGGCGCGGCCGTCGGGCAGGGCGGCGATCTGGACGCCCTCGTAGCCGTCCTTGGCGAGCAGCCCGGGGACGGCCCGCATCAGGGCGGCGACGTCCCGGCCGGAACCGGAGGCCATCTCGGGGTGTTCCCGCATCGCGTCGGCGACCCGGGCCTCGGGGGTGCCGGGCGCGGCGGTGACGACGCGGGCGGCGGCCCGGGCGAGTCCGTGCAGGGAGACGGCGAACAGGGGCGCGCCGCAGCCGTCGACGGTCACCCGGGCGACGCGCTGCCCGGTGAGCTCCTCGACGCTCGCGGCGATCGCCCGCTGGAGGGGATGGGCGGGGTCCAGGTAGTCCTCGAGGGACCAGCCGTTGAGCTTCGCGGTGAGCAGCATGGCGGCGTGCTTGCCGGAGCAGTTCTGGGCGAGACGGGAGGGCGGGCGGCCGTCGCGCACCCAGGCGTCCCGCACGGCCGGGCCGAGCGGGAGGTCCGGGACGTTGCGCAGGTGGTCCTCGGTGAGTCCGGCGCCCGCGAGGACGCGCCGGACGCCGGCGAGGTGGCGTTCCTCCCCGGAGTGGCTGGCCGCGGCGAGGGAGAGCAGTTCGCCGTCGAGCGGCAGCCCGGCGCGCACCATGGCGACGGTCTGGACGGGCTTGAGCGCGGAGCGCGGATAGCAGGCGGCCTCGATGTCGCCGAGCCGGAGCCGGACCTCGCCGTCGGCGTCGAGGACGACGACGGAACCGTAGTGGACCCCCTCGACGACCCCGCCGCGGACGAGGTGGGCGACGGGGGCGTGGAGGGGTTCGCGGACCGGGGGTGCGGCCGCGGGGGAAGGGAGGTTCATCGGGATCGGTCTTCCGTGGTGGTGTCCGTGGGGGTGTGCGCGCCCGGCGGGCGGACGATGGCGGCGAGAGTCGTCCCGACGCGGTCGAGATGGTGGGACATCGCCGCGAGGGCGTCGTCCTCGGAACCGTCGGTCAGTGCCTCCACGATCGCCCGGTGCTCGTGGTTGGACTGCTCGCGCCGGTCCCCCAGCTGGTTCAGGAAGGCGGACTGGCGGGCCAGCGCGTCCCGGATCTCCTCGATGACCCGGCGGAACACGGGATTCTGGGTGGACTCTGCCACGGTGAGGTGGAAGAGGGTGTCCATGGCGACCCACACGGTGGTGTCGGTCTCCCGGTCCATCCGGTCCAGCAGGTGGTTCAGCAGGTCGAGGTTCTCGGGGGTGCGCCGGCGGGCCGCGTACCGGGCGACCGGGAGTTCGACGTGGCGGCGCACCTCCAGCAGGTCACCGGCCGCGTAGTCGCCGAAGGTGGGCTCCCCCACCGCGTCGGCCACGACGAAGGTGCCCTTGCCGGTCCTGGACACGGTCAGGCCCATGGTCTGCAGTGCCCGCAGGGCCTCGCGCAGCACCGGCCGGGAGACCCCGAGGGTGCGGCACAGCTCCGCCTCGGAGGGGAGCTTGTCCCCGACCGCGTACGCGCCCCGCTCGATGGCGTCGCGGAGGTGGGAGAGAACCGCTTCCATCGCGCTCACGCGCCGCGGCCCCGGCCCACCTGTCCGGCTGTCTGACAGGTTCACGGAAGTGATCGTGCGGGCGGGCGCGGGAACTGTCAAGCGGGGGCCCGCCCGGTGCGCGGTGGGGCTGCCCACCCCCTCGTTCTGGGGGTCAACATCATTCTGCGGCCGGGCGACCGTTCACATACTCAAGTGCATGGCCAACCCAACGGTGCTCACCGGAACCCCGTCCCCACGCGACCGCGAGAAGGGGAGCGACTTCGCCGAACTGTCGCGGCGCATAGCCGCCGAAGGGCTGCTCAGGCGCCGCCCGCTCTACTACACCCTGCGCTTCGGGGCCCTTGCTCTCGCCCTCGCGGGAGGGGTGACCGCCTTCCTCGTCCTGGGCGACAGCTGGAGCCAGCTGCTCGTCGCGGCGGCCCTGTCCCTGGTCTTCGGGCAGCTCGCACTCGCCGCGCACGACCTGGCGCACCGTCAGGTGTTCTCCCGCCGGCGCCCCAGCGAAGCCGGTGGACTGCTGGTGGCCGACGTCCTGCTGGGCATGAGCTACGGCTGGTGGATGAACAAGCACACCCGCCACCACGCGAATCCCAACCACGAGCAGAAGGACCCGGACGTCGCCCCCGACCTCCTGGTCTGGTCACGACGCCAGGCGAGCCGGGCCCAGGGCATCGCGCGGTTCGTCGGAAAGCACCAGGCGGCGCTGTTCCTTCCGATGCTGACGCTGGAGGGCCTCAATCTGAGTTTCAGCAGCTTCAAGGCGCTGCGCGGCCCGTCGGTGAAGCGGCCGGTGCTGGAGGGGACCTTGCTGGTCGCCCACTTCGCCGTGTACTTCGGCGGCCTGTTCACGGTGCTCTCCCCCGGCAAGGCGTTCGCTTTCCTCGCCGTCCACCAGGGTCTGTTCGGGATCTACCTCGGCTCGGTGTTCGCCCCCAACCACAAGGGCATGCCGATGATCGAGGAGGGGACGCGCCTGGACTTCCTGCGTCGTCAGGTCCTCACCTCCCGCAACGTCCGGGGCGGTGTGTTCGTCGACGTCTTCATGGGCGGGCTGAACCACCAGATCGAGCACCATCTCTTCCCCAGCATGCCCACACCCGCCCTCGGCCGGGCCCAGGTCATCACCGAGCGGTACTGCGCGGAGCTGGGCGTCCCGTACTGCCGGACAGGGCTGTTCTCCTCGTACGGCACGGCGCTACGCCACCTCAGGAGCGTGGGGGAACCGCTGCGCGAGGCCCGCTGAGGGGACTGCGGCCCCCGTGTGGCCCGGCGAGCGGCCGGGAGGTCCGTCACGCCCACAGCGCGTCGGCCAGGACCGCGCCGGCGAAGGCCGCGCCCAGGCCGGCCGCGACGCTCGCCACGACGTTCGCGGCGGCATGGCGGACGGCCCCCGCCTCGGCGAGGCGGAGGGTCTCGTAGGAGAAGGTGGAGTACGTGGTCAGGGCACCGCACAGACCTGTACCGAGCAGCAGCTGGAGGTGCGAACTCGCGGCGCCCGCCGCCGCCGCGCCGGTGAGCAGGCCGAGCGCCAGGCAGCCGGTCACGTTCACCGCGAAGGTGCCCCAGGGGAACACCGAGTCGTGCCGGGACTGCACCGCGCGGTCGGTGAGGTAGCGCAGGGGTGCCCCGACGACGGCGCCGAGGACGACCAGCAGCCAGTTCACGGCCCCTCGCCCTCCGTTCCGGAAGCGGTGGGAGGGCCGGAAGGCCGTCCGTGGCCCGGGTACCGGACCGCCTCGCAGGCGTCGAGGGTCACCAGGCCCTCGGTGACGAGCGTGTCGAGCTCGGGCAGGAAGGCCCGTACCCGCTCCTCGGTGTCGACGACGACGACCGCCACCGGCAGGTCCTCGCTCAGGGACAGCAGCCGGGAGGTGTGGACCAGCGAGGAGGCGCCGAAGCCCTCGATGCCGCGGAAGACGCTGGCGCCCGCCAGTCCCGCCGCGTGGGCCCGGTGGACGATCTCCGAGTAGAGCGGCCGGTGGTGCCAGGTGTCGTTCTCGCCGATGAACACGGTCAGGCGCAGCGCCCTGCCGGTCGGACCTGTCATGGCTGCCTCCTGTTCAGAACGCGGCGGGTCGCGGACGCGGCCGCCCACACGGCGCCGAGCGCCGCGAACGGGGTGACGGCGAGGTAGGCGAGGGCAAGGCCGTGGCTGCCGCCGTCGAACAGGTTCCGGCCCTCGACGGCGTAGGTGGAGAAGGTGGTGAAACCGCCGAGGACGCCGGTGCCGAAGAACGGGCGGGTCAGGGGGTGGGCGGTACGGACCTCGGTGATGATCACCATGAACACGCCGATCACGGCACAGCCGGTGATGTTGACCCCCAGGGTCGTCCAGGGGAACCCGTCCGCCGGTGTCGGCCACCACAGGGAGGCCGCGTACCGGGCGGTGGCGCCCGCTGCCCCGCCGAGGGCGACCACGGCGACGACGGGAGCGGCGGCGCGCCGGGCGGGGCGGCGTCCGCGGAGAACCTCGGTGGGCGTGCCTGTCACGGGTGTGCGTCTCCTACTCGTCGCGCGGCCCGGACGTGCGGGCGCGCCTCCACAAGCGGAGACCGTCGGCGGCGTGCCGCGGTTCGGGTACGGCGGACCCCACCGCCGCGCCACGATACGCGCTCGCGGCCGAAGGCCGGCGTGACGCCGGGGCGCGAGAGGGTCACTGCGCGCTGCCGTGGTCGTCGCGCGGCGGTGGGGTCCGCCAGCCCTCCTCGAACAACGCCGCGACCTCGGCGATCCGTACCTCGTCGCGCCGGTAGTGCGGGCGTCCGGCGACCTGGCCGGTGCGCAGCAGGCCGACGGCCGTGAGCAGCCGGAGGTGGGTGAGGGCCACGGGGTGGGACATGCCGAACCGGGCGGCGACGGCTTTCGCGGTGACGCCGTGTGCGGCGTGGCCGGGTTCTTTCAGCCACGTCAGGATCTGCAGTCGGGTCCCGTCGGCGGGATTCCTCGGCATGCCGTTCACCTCCGTCCCGGCGTCCTCTCCGGGCACGTCCACTGTCCCGCGGCCGGAGCCCCCGTGTCATGCGCTCCGGCGTCTTGTCCGAGAGTCGGCCCCTTGTTCGCAAGGTGGTCGAACAGCCCTCGTCCCGCGGCGGGGCCCGGCCGCACGGGTACCGCTCGTGCGGCCGGGCCCCGCCGCGGCTCAGGAACTCAGGGACTCAGGGACTCGGGGACTCACCGGTGGCGGAACCACGCCGTCGCGGGCAGCGCCCGGTCGTCGTAGCCGAACAGCGCCTGGTTCTCCCAGCCGTTGCCGGAGGCCGGGTCGGCCGGGTCCCAGCCGTTGCCGGTACGGGCGATCCAGGTGGCCTCCCAGTAGAAGACGCCGAGGCCGCGTCCGTTCGGGACGGCCTCGACGATGCTCGCCACGTCGTTCATCCAGCGGGTCTGCCCCGCCGGGGAGGCCGGATAGCCGGGGACGAGTTCCTCGGCGAGGTCGATGATGTTCTCGTGGCCGTCCTCGCTGTCCAGGCGGAACGGGTAGGCCGTCTCGGCGACGAAGACCGGCTTGCCGTACCGGGCGGCCGCGTCGTCCAGGGTGGTCTGGAAGTCGTGCAGGGTGCCGTGCCAGTAGCCGTAGTACGACAGGCCGACGGCGTCGAACTTCACGCCGTGGGAGACCGCGTTGTCGAACCACCAGCGGGTGCCGTCGAGGTCACCGCCCTCGGCGAGGTGCAGGGCGGCGACCGTGGAGGGGCTGACCGCCTTGACCGCGTCGTAGCCGGAGTTGAGCAGTCCGGCGAGCTGGGTCCAGTTGCTCGTGGAGCCCTCGTTCCACAGCATGCCGCCGTTGATCTCGTTGCCGACCTGGACCATGTCCGCCGTGGTGCCCTGCGCCTCGAGGGCGCTCAGGACGTCGTACGTGTGCCGGTACACGTCCGTCTTCAACCGGCTGTAGGAGTGCCCCGACCAGGCCGCGGGCTTGGTCTGCTTGCCCGGATCGGCCCAGGTGTCCGAGTAGTGGAAGTCGACCAGCAGTTTCATGCCCTGGGCCTTGACGCGCTTCGCCATGGCGAGGACGCGCGCCTTGTCGTGGTAGCCGTCGGCCGGGTCGACCCAGACCTTCAGCCGGGCGTAGTTCATTCCGGCGGATCTCAGGATGGCGACGCCGTCGCCGGCGGCGCCGGAGGCGGTCCGGTAGACGCCGCCCCGGTCCTCGCTCTTGGGCAGGGACGAGATGTCGGCGCCCTTGATCGTCAGGCCGGAGGCGCCCGGGGTGAAGGTCAGGTCGTCGACGTTGATCCAGTTGCCCGCGTTCGCGTCGCTGGTGACGCTGATCGTGCACTGGTTGTTCGTCACCCTCACCGGCACGACGATCCGTATCCAGCCGGAGTCGGACACCGGCAGATCGGTGCGCTGTTCGGTGCCGCCGCAGTTCTTCAGGGCGAGGTGGGCGGCGTTCTGGCCGCCGCCGGAGCGGACCCAGGCGGTGAGTCTGTGGTCGCCGTTGGTCAGGCCCGACAGGTACTGGTACGTCTCGACCTTGTAGGCGGAGGAGGACCAGTGGGACAGGCGGTGCCCGCCGCCACGGCCGCCGGACTCCGTGTACGAGGCGGCCGTGGCGCCGTACTCGGACCAGCCGGCCGGGGTGGCGGTGCCCGAACCGTCGGTCTCGAAGCCCCCGTTGGTGAGCGTGCTCGCCGCGGTCGCGGTCTGGACGGGCAGTGCGGTGAGGGAGAGTCCCGCGGCGAGCGGCAGCAGCAGGGCCCGGAGTGTGCGTCTGGGATGGAACATGGGTGTTCGTCGTCCCTTCGACGTGGGGAGGGGGTGCCCCGCGCCCGGGGAGGGAGTGGGGCCCCCTCCGCCCGCGGGCGGTGTGTTCACGCGGGCGGAGGGGAGTCGTGGCTCAGGCGTCGAGTCGTACGACCCGGACGGCTCCGGCCGGGACCGGGAGGCGGTCCGCGGCGCGTTCACCGGTCAGCAGCTCGGTGCCGGGCGTGTCCAGCGGCACCTCGGCGTCGGTGGCGGTGTGGTTGACCGCGAACAGGAAGGTGCCCGACTCGCCCGTGCGGCGCACCACTTCGACGTCGCGGGGCAGGTCGGTGCGCGGGGCGATCCGGGCGTCCTCGGCGGCCCGGCCGAGGAGCGCGGCGAGGCCCTCGGCGCCGAGCCGGGTGGAGACGTACCAGGCGGCGCCCTCGCCGAGGCGGTGCCGGGTGACGGCGGGACGGCCGGTGGTGAGGCCGTCGGCGTACGTCCACACGGTCTCGGCGCCCCGCGGCACCACGAACTCCGTCCAGACGTCGGCGTCGAGTTCCGCTCCGCCGGGGCCGGTGAGGCGGACCCGCTCGCCCCGCAGCAGGGGGGAGAACTCCTCGACGGTCAGGCCGAGGACGTCGCGCAGGGCGCCCGGGTGGGGGCCCTCGTGCACGGCGTCGTGTTCGTCGACGATGCCGGAGAAGTACGACACGACGAGGGTGCCGCCGCCTTCGACGTACTCCCTGAGGTTGTTCCCGGCCGCCTCCGTCATCAGGTACAGGGCCGGTACGACGACGAGGGGATACCCCGACAGGTCGGCTTCGGGGTGGGCGAAGTCGACGGTGAGGTGGTGGTCGTAGAGGGCCTCGTAGTAGGCGTCGGCGCGTTCGCGGGCGTCGTGGTCCTCGCTGGGGCGCCAGTCGAGGCTCTGTGCCCACCAGGACTGCCAGTCCCACACCACGGCCACGTCGGCCTCGGTGCGGGTGCCCCGGACCGGCGCCAACGAGCCGACGACGGCTCCGAGTTCGGTCACCTCACGGAAGACACGGGTCTCGGTGCCGCCGTGCGGCAGCATCGCGGAGTGGAACTTCTCGGCGCCGCGCCGGGACTGGCGCCACTGGAAGAACATCGCGCCGTCGGAACCGCGGGCCACGTGGGCGAGGGAGTTGCGGGCCATCTGGCCGGGTGCCTTGGCGGGGTTGCGTGGTTGCCAGTTGACGCCCGAGGTGGAGTGCTCGAGCAGCAGCCAGGGGGCGCCGCCGCCGACGGAGCGGGTGAGGTCGGCGGCCATGGCGAGGTTGACGTGGGTGCGGCGGCCGTCGGTGATCAGGTAGTGGTCGTTGGTGACGAGGTCCACCTCCCGGCCCCAGGCCCAGTAGTCGACGGAGTCGCACTGGCTGAGGGCGGTCATGAAGTTCGTGGTCACCGGGACGCCGGGCGTCAGGCGGTGCAGGATGTCCCGCTCGGCGGTGAAGTTCTCGCGCATCGTGGCGTCGGCGAACCGCCGGTAGTCCAGCGCCTGCGCCGGGTTGCCGACCGTGGGGGTCGCGCGCGGCGGGTCGATCTCCGCGAACGAGGAGTAGCGCTGGCCCCAGAAGGCCGTTCCCCAGGCCTCGTTGACGGCCTCGACGGTGCCGTGGACCGACGCCAGCCAGCGGCGGAAGTGCGCGGCGCAGGAGTCGCAGTAGCAGGCGGAGACGGGGACGCCGTACTCGTTGTGGACGTGCCACATCGCCAGCGCCGGATGGTCGCCGTAGCGTTCGGCGAGCCGGGTGGTGATGTTCGCGGCGGCGGCCCGGTAGTCGGCGTTGCTGTGGCAGATGGCGCCGCGGGAGCCGAACTCCAGGCGTACACCGTCCGCGGTGACCGGCAGCGCTTCGGGGTGGGCGCGGTAGAACCAGGCGGGGGGCACCACGGTGGGTGTGCCGAGGTCGACGCGGATGCCGCCCTCGTGCAGCAGGTCCAGGCTGCGGTCGAGCCAGCCGAAGTCGTACACGCCGGGCGAGGGTTCCAGCAGGGCCCAGGAGAAGATCCCGGCGCTCACCATGGTGACGCCGGCCTCCCGCATCAGCCGGACGTCCTCCTCCCAGACGGTCTCCGGCCACTGCTCGGGGTTGTAGTCCCCACCGAAGGCGAGCCCGGTGAGGCCCCTGGGGGTGGTCTCCGGCATGGATTCTCTCCCGATGTGTCGATGTTCTGAGAACGTGCACACACATTCTCGGCGGCGCGAAGCCAACATAACCGCACAGCAACAACCATTGACAAGTGTCCGATCTGTTTCTCTACTGTGAACGCTCACAGAAGCATGGCTGGTCTTCGCATCGGGCGGAGGCCCCAGGTCAGGGGAGAGATCCATGCCGTACACGAAGCGCCGTCGCCTCGTGAGTTCCGCCGTCGCCGTCACGCTCGGCGCCTCCGCACTCGCCGCCTGTGGCTCGTCCGACGACGGCGAGGCCCGGTCGGGTCCGGTCTCACTGACGTACTGGACCTGGGCCCCCGGCATGGACAAGGTCGTGGACCTGTGGAACGAGGGGCCGGGCAAGAAGGAGCAGATCACCGTCACGGTGAAGAAGCAGGCGTCCGGCGACACGCTGGTCACCAAGATCCTCACCGCGCACAAGGCCGGCAAGGCGCCCGACCTGGTGCAGGCCGAGTACCAGGCGCTGCCCACCCTGGTCAGCCATGACGCGCTCGCCGACATCGGCGACACGGTGGGCGACGCGAAGAGCAGGTTCGCCGAGGGCGTCTGGCAGCAGACCACGCTGGGCACGGACGCCGTCTACGCGGTCCCGCAGGACATCGGGCCGATGATGTTCTACTACCGCGAGGACCTGTTCGAGGAGTACGGCCTCACCGTCCCGGCCACCTGGGACGAGTTCGCGAAGACCGCGCGCAAGCTGAAGAAGGCGGCGCCCGACAAGGACCTGACCACCTTCTCCGCCGGCGACTCCGGACTGTTCGCGGGCCTCGCCCAGCAGGCCGGCGCCCGGTGGTGGACGACCTCCGGTGACAAGTGGAAGGTCGGCATCGACGACGAGGCGACGAGGAAGGTCGCCGAGTTCTGGGGCGGCCTGGTCGCGGAGGGCGCCGTCGACAACCAGCCGATGTACACCCCGGCCTGGAACAAGGCGCTCAACACCGGCAAGCAGATAGCGTGGGTGAGCGCCGTGTGGGCGCCGGGCACCCTGACCACGGCGGCCCCCGACACCAAGGGCAAGTGGGCCATGGCCCCGCTCCCCCAGTGGGACGAGGGCGAGAGCAGCACCGGCAGCTGGGGCGGCTCCTCCACCGCCGTGACCACGGACTCGAAGAACAAGGACGCCGCCGCGAAGTTCGCCGCCTGGCTGAACACCGACGGCGATGCGCTCAACGCGCTGGCGAAGGAGAGCGGCATCTACCCGGCCTCCACCTCGGCCCAGCTCAGCGGCGCCTTCAGCAGCCCGCCCGAGTACTTCTCCAACCAGCCCGACTTCTACGACAAGGCCGCCGAGATCGCGAAGACCACCGCGCCCTCCGCCTGGGGACCGAACGTCAACGTCGCCTACACGACGTTCAAGGACGCCTTCGGTGCCGCCGCGAAGAACAAGTCGGACTTCACCGCCGCCCTGGACACCGTGCAGGCGGACACGGTCGCCGACCTGAAGAAGCAGGGCTTCGGGGTCGCGGAGTGAGGTCCCCGGTCCACCGGACGTCGTCCGGGGCCAAGAGGGCCCCGTACGCACACCCGTCTCCCACCGCCACCCTCGAACGAGCGCGAAGCGCCCCCTACTTCTTCCTCGTCCCCGCGATCCTCCTGTTCCTCCTGTTCTTCGCACTGCCCATCGGGTACGCCCTCTGGCTCAGCTTCCGCAAGGTGCGGGTCTCGGGTCTAGGGCTGGGGGCGGGCGCCCGTGAGGAGGTCTGGGCCGGTCTGGAGAACTACACCGGCGCCCTGTCCGACAGCGAACTGCTCGGCGGCGCGCTGCGCGTGCTCGGTTACGGCTGCATCGTGGTACCGGTCATGCTGGGCCTGGCGCTGCTGTTCGCGCTGATGCTCGACTCCGAGAAGGTGCGGCTCGCTCCCTTCACCCGGCTCGCGATCTTCCTGCCGTACGCCGTCCCCGGTGTGGTGGCGGCCCTGTTGTGGGGCTTCCTCTACCTGCCGGACGTGAGCCCCTTCCACTTCGTGCTCGACCGGCTCGGTCTGCCGCAGCCGGACCTGCTGGACGGCGGCCCGCTGTATCTGGCGCTGTCGAACATCGCGGTCTGGGGCGGCACCGGCTTCAACATGATCGTCGTCTACACCGCGCTGCGGGCGATCCCCGCCGAGGTGTACGAGGCGGCGAAGCTGGACGGCGCCGGCCCGCTGCAGATCGCGCTGCGGATCAAGATCCCGATGGTGGCGCCCTCGCTGGTGCTGACCTTCTTCTTCTCGATCATCGCGACGCTCCAGGTGTTCAACGAACCGACCACCCTCAAGCCGCTCACCAACTCCGTGTCCACCACCTGGAGTCCGCTGATGAAGGTGTACCAGGACGCCTTCGGCAACGGCGACCTGCACGCGGCGGCCGCCCAGGCGACCATCATCGCGCTCGCCACCCTGGTGCTGTCCTTCGGCTTCCTGAGGGCCGGGAACCGGCGCACCGGGCAGGGGGCCGCGCGATGAGCTCCCCCGCCCTGCCCGAGCCTGCGGCCGGCACCACCGCCCACGGTCCGGCACGCCGCCGCCGGACCGCGCTGATCCCGACCGTGACCCTGCTGCTGGGCGCGCTGTACTGCCTGCTGCCGGTCGTCTGGGTGGTCGTCGCGTCCACCAAGTCGGGCTCGGAACTGTTCTCCACCTTCACGTTCCGGCCCGGCACCGGCTTCGCGGAGAACCTCTCCGACCTCGGCGCCTACCGCGGCGGCGTCTACTGGCAGTGGATGGGCAACTCCGCCCTGTACGCCGGTCTGGGCGCACTGCTGTCGACGTGTGTGTCGGCGGTCAGCGGCTACGCGCTGGCGGTCTACCGCTTCCGGGGCCGCGAGGCGCTGTTCCACGTGCTGCTCGCGGGTGTGCTGATGCCTCCGGTGATCCTCGCCGTCCCCCAGTACCTGCTGCTGGCGCAGGCGGATCTCACCGACTCCTACCTGTCCGTGCTGCTGCCGCAGATCCTCTCCCCCTACGGGGTCTACCTCGCGCGGATCTACGCCGCGGCCGCGGTGCCGGCGGACGTGGTGGAGGCCGGGCGGATGGACGGCGCGGGCGAGTGGCGCATCTTCACCCGGGTGGCGCTGCCGATGATGGCGCCCGGTCTGGTGACGGTCTTCCTGTTCCAGTCCGTGGCGGTCTGGAACAACTTCCTGTTGCCGTACATCATGCTCAGCGACGACGAGAAGTTCCCGATCACCCTCGGTCTGTACACGCTCCTCGAACAGGGCGCCAACACCCCCGCGCTGTACACCCTGGTGATCACGGGTGCGTTCCTCGCGGTCTTCCCGCTGATCGCGCTCTTCCTGGTCATCCAGCGGTTCTGGAGCCTGGACCTGCTCTCCGGGGCCGTAAAGTCATGACCATGAGCAACACGGGGGGCAGGCGCAAGCCGCCGACGATCCACGACGTGGCGCGCGAGGCCGGTGTCTCGCGCGGCACCGTCTCGCGGGTGCTCAACGGCGGCCACTACGTCAGCCCCGCCGCGGCCCGGGCGGTCGACGCCGCGATCCGCAAGACGGGTTACGTCGTCAACCGGCACGCCCGCTCACTGATCACCGGCCGCTCCGACTCGGTGGGCTTCCTGCTCACCGAGCCCCAGGAGAGGTTCTTCGAGGACCCCAACTTCAACGTCCTGCTGCGGGGTTGTACGCAGGCGCTGGCCGCGCACGACATTCCGCTGCTGCTGATGATCGCCGGGACGCGGGACGAACGGCGGCGCATCGTGCGGTACATCACCGCGGGACACGTGGACGGGGTGCTGCTGGTCTCCAGTCACTCGGGCGATCCGGTGGCCGAGGAGCTGCGGGCGGCGGGCGTGCCGCTGGTCGCGTGCGGCAAACCGATCGGGCTGGGCTCCAAGGTGAGTTACGTGGCCGCGGACGACCGGGACGGCGCCCGCGACATGGTGCGTCATCTGCTGGACCTGGGCCGGCGCAGGGTGGGCACGGTGACGGGACCGCTCGACACCCCGGGCGGGGTGGAGCGCCTCGCCGGGTACCGGGAGGTGCTCGCCGAGGCCGGTCTCGAGGCCGACGAGCGGCTCGTCGTCTCCGGCGACTACAGCAGGGCCAGCGGTGAGGCGGGCGCGGAGCGGCTGCTGGCCCGCGCGCCGGACATGGACGCCGTGTTCGTCGCCTCCGACCTGATGGCGCAGGGGGTGCTGACGGCGCTGCACCGCGCGGGGCGCCGGGTACCGGAGGACGTGGCGGTCGGGGGCTTCGACGACTCCCCGGCCGCCGTCGCCGCCAGCCCCGGCCTCACCACGATCCGCCAGCCCTGGGACCGCATCAGCGCCGAGATGGTGCGGGTCCTGCTGGCACGGATCGGCGGCGAGGACCCGGCCACGGTGATCCTCCCGACGGAACTGGTGAAGCGCGGGTCGACGTAGTGCCGGTCCCGGCCACCGACGGGAACGCACAGGTTCGTTGAAAAACCAACAAGTGCTACCGTTCACCCATGGCAGCTGAGGCGGTGGACTCGCGGCTCGAGGAGCGGTGGCGGGAGATCCTGTCGGTGCACGCGCGCACCCTCGGCGAGATCGACCGCGCGCTGCATCCGTACGGCCTGGGGGCCTCCGACTTCGAGGTGCTCGACCTCCTGACGTCCTCCCCGCCCGCGGAGGGCGAGCAGTGCAGGGTGCAGAACCTGGCCGGGCGGATCCACCTCAGCCAGAGCGCGCTGTCCCGTCTCATCGCCCGGCTGGAGAGGGACGGCCTGGTCGCCCGGAGCGTCTGCGCGGAGGACCGGCGGGGCGTGTACGTGACGCTCACCCAGAAGGGCCGCGCCCTGCATGCCGAGGTACTGCCCCTGCAGCGCGCGGCCCTCGCCCGCGCGCTGGGCCGATGACCTCCTAAGGACGGGCCAGCAGGGTGCGGACCCCCTCGGAGGTCAGCGTGAGGCGGTGTTCGGAGCTGCCGTCGATGGTGAGGGACAGCTCGTCGGCCGGCCACTGCGCGGCCAGGGCGCCGAGCGGTACCAGACGGTAGCGGGAGACGAACGGGAGCAGTCCCGACATCTCCAGTTCCGAGGTGAACACGGGCACCACCTGGATGCCGTCCGGCTGTTCCATCACCGGCAGCGCGACGGCGCCGGGGTCGGCGGCCGCCTCGTCGCCCGTGTCGTCGGGCACGGGGATCAGTACGTCACTGTTGGCGAGGGCGTCCAGAGCCGCCGTGTCCTCGGTGTTCTCCGAGAGAGCGTCCAGAGCCCGCTGGGCGGGCGTGGGTCCGTTGTTCTCGTGCGCGGGTGTCTCCATGGCTGTTTCCCTCGTAGCGGTGGTCGTACGGACCGCCCCGGACCGGATCGGTGATCGGAACAAGATCCGCTCCGGGCACGGTCCTGCACGCGTACCCGATCGCACGGAACGCAACCCTGCCGGAAGAACACCCCCCGAGAGGCCGGAAGGACACCCCCTGAGACCCCCTTGACCCGCATGGTTATCATATGAGCGCCGCCTAGCTCGAAAGATAATCCTGTGACTGTCAACGAAGACTCGTTCACCAACTGGAAGCACCGCGAGGAAATCGCGGAGTCGATGATCCCGATCATCGGGAAGCTGCACCGCGAGCGGGACGTCACCGTCCTGCTGCACAGCCGCTCCTTGGTGAACAAGTCGGTGGTCTCCATCCTCAAGACCCACCGCTTCGCCCGCCAGATCGCCGGCCAGGAACTCTCCGTCACCGAGACGCTGCCGTTCCTCCAGGCCCTCACCACGCTCGACCTCGGTCCGTCCCAGATCGACCTCGGCCTGCTCGCCGCGACCTACCGGAGCGACGACCGGGGACTGTCGGTGGCGGAGTTCACCGCCGAGGCCGTGGCAGGCGCCACCGGCGCCAACAAGATCGACCGCCGTGAGCCGCGCGACGTCGTCCTCTACGGTTTCGGCCGCATCGGCCGGCTCCTCGCCCGCCTGCTCATCGAGAAGTCGGGCTCGGGCAACGGCCTCAGGCTCCGTGCCGTCGTGGTCCGCCGGGGCGGTGAACAGGACATCGTCAAGCGGGCCTCGCTGCTGCGCCGCGACTCGGTGCACGGCCAGTTCCAGGGCACGATCACCGTCGACGAGGCGGCCGGCACGATCGTCGCCAACGGCAACACGATCAAGATGATCTACGCCGACGACCCGGCGCAGGTGGACTACACGGCGTACGGCATCAAGAACGCCATCCTCATCGACAACACCGGCAAGTGGCGCGACCGCGAGGGCCTCTCGCAGCACCTGCGCCCCGGTATCGACAAGGTCGTACTGACCGCCCCCGGCAAGGGCGACGTGCCCAACATCGTGCACGGCGTCAACCACGACACCCTCAAGCCGGACGAGCAGATCCTGTCCTGCGCTTCCTGCACCACCAACGCGATCGTCCCGCCGCTGAAGGCGATGGCGGACGAGTACGGCGTGCTGCGCGGCCACGTGGAGACCGTCCACTCGTTCACCAACGACCAGAACCTGCTGGACAACTACCACAAGTCCGAGCGCCGGGGCCGCTCCGCGCCGATGAACATGGTGATCACCGAGACCGGTGCCGCCTCCGCCGTCGCCAAGGCGCTGCCCGACCTCGAGGCGACGATCACCGGCAGCTCGATCCGGGTCCCCGTGCCGGACGTGTCCATCGCGATCCTCAACCTCCAGCTGGGCCGCGCGACCAGCCGCGCCGAGGTCCTCGACCACCTCCGCGACGTGTCGCTCACCTCGCCGCTGAAGCGTCAGATCGACTTCACCAGCGCCCCCGACGCGGTCTCCAGCGACTTCATCGGCTCGCGGCACGCCTCGATCGTCGACGCCGGCGCCCTCAAGGTCGAGGGCGACAACGCGATCCTCTACCTCTGGTACGACAACGAGTTCGGCTACTCCTGCCAGGTCGTCCGGGTCGTCCAGTACGTCTCCGGCGTGGAGTACCCGACCTTCCCGGCACCGGCTCCCTGACGGACGCTCTGACGGACTGACGGACGGACAGGGCGGGGCGGGACCGGCAAGCGGTCCGGCCCCGCCCCCGCCGGCGTTTGCCCTGCTCGGGCCCCCTGCGCCGGACCGACGGACGCAGAACGTGACCCAGAGAGCCGGATCGGTAACGATCGTCTCGTACCGGTTGCCCGGCTCGATAAAGTTCCTAGTCTGCGGGCATGTCCCTCTTCAGCAGTCGTACCGCCAAACGTCCCCGAATCGTCCCCGCCCTCGACGACGCCGACCTCGCGCGCGTCCTCAAGCAGGTGAACAAGCGCGGTGGGAGCGTCAAGCAGGCGGAGGTGACACTCGTCGCCACGCTTCTCAAGGAGACCGGGAGCGACTGGGACCGACGCGGCCACCGTGTCTCCGTACTGGCCGACTCGACGGTCGAGTCGGGGTCGGATCTGGCGTCCGCCTGGCTGGCCAAGGAGCCGGAGAACCCCGACGCTCTGATGTTCCACTCCAGGACCGGCCTGGCCCGCGGCCTGCGGGACAGGCATCTGGAGGACGCGGGGCAGCTGGTGGACCAGTGCCATCGGGCCGCGGAGCTGAATCCGGCGGATCCGCTGCCCTGGGTGACCCTGCTCGGCATGGCCCGGATCGAGCGGTACGCGCAGAGCGAGGTCAACGCCATCTGGCGGGAGGCCACCGCACGCGACCGCTGGCACCGTGAGGCGTACCTGCAGATGCTCGCCCATCTGTCGCCGGAGGAAGGCGGTTCGAGTGCGGCCGTCCTCGACTTCATCGACGTGGTGCGCGCCCGGATACCGGCCAACGCGCCGTGCGCCGCGATCGAGGTGACCGCGGCCGTGCGGCAGTACCAGGGACTGGTGGCGCAGGGCGGTGTCCGGGCCATGACGGCAGGTCAGCTGTGGGAGGGCGGACAGATCGCGGCCTCACTGGAGCAGGCCGCCTCCCTCTGGGCCAAGCCCGGCTTCTTCCAGCACGCGGCGGCCCAGGCCGATCTGAACGTGCTGGCGTACGCGCTGTGCGCGGCCGGCCGGGCCGCCGACGCGTACCCGGTGTTCCAGGCGCTTCAGGGCACGGTGACCCCGTGGCCGTGGAACGACGACGGGCCGGCGGTCCAGCGGTTCGAACAGCACCAGGCCAAGGCGGAGCGGGGGCGGCAGGGCGGCATCGGAGGAGCCTGACGCCTCCGCTCCACGCCCCTCCTCAGTCCTGTCGCCGGTCCAGGATCGCCGCGACGGCGTCGTGCAGCGCCGTCGCGGCGTCCGGGGCCGCCCCTTCGGAGCGCCACGCCACGAACCCGTCGGGGCGGACCAGGACCGCGCCGTCCTCGGTGACGCCGTGGGCCTGCGCCCAGTCCACGTCGGCGTCCGGCGTCAGGTCCGCGGCCGGACCGCTGCCGATCCGGTACGAGTCGAGCGGCACCGACAGGCGCTTCGCCACCTGCTCCGCGGCGGCGTGCCAGGCGCCGTCCTCGGAGCTGAGCAGCACCAGTGACCGCTCGTAGAGGTCGATGGTGGAGACGCGGGCGCCGGCGCGGTCCAGCCACAGGTGGGGGGCCCGGCTGCCGGGCTCCCCCGTCAGCTGCAGACCGTCGGGGACGACCGGCGCCGTCGGGTCGCCGCCGAGGACCGCGCCCCGCGGATAGCGGTAGCCCAGCGCCACGTTGAGGATTCCGCCCTTCGGGCCCTTGCCGCCGGCGCCCGCCGCGGGCGTGTAGCCGGGGTGGCTGTGCTCGGCCGAGCGGTTCGAGGCGCGGGCGCTGGTCGCCTCCGCGACCGGACGGCGCTCGGCGTCGTAGGAGTCCAGCAGTCCGGGCCCCGCCCAGCCGCCGAGGACCGCGGCCAGTTTCCAGGCCAGGTTGTGCGCGTCCTGGATGCCGGTGTTGGAGCCGAACGCCCCGGTGGGCGACATCTCGTGGGCCGAGTCACCGGCGAGGAACACCCGGCCGTCGGCGTAGCGTTCGGCGACCCGTTCGGCGGCGTGCCAGGCGGCCCGGCCGGTGATCTTGACGTCGAGGTCGGGGGCTCCGATCGCCCGCCGGATGTGGGCGACGCACCGCTCGTCGGTGAACTCCTCGAAGGTTTCGCCGTGTTCGGGGTGCCAGGGGGCGTGGAACACCCAGTTCTCGGCGTTGTCGACCGGGAGCAGCGCCCCGTCGGCCTCCGGGCCGGTGAGGTAGCAGAGGATGAACCGCCGGTCGCCGACGATGGCCGCGAGGTCGCGGGAGGAGAAGGTGACGCTCACGTTGTGGAACAGGTCGCCCGGTCCGTTCTGCCCGATGCCGAGCCGCTCCCGGACAGGGCTGCGCGGGCCGTCCGCGGCGACCAGGTAGTCCGCCCGGACGGTGGTGTGCTCGCCGGTCTCCCGGCTCTTGACCCGCGCCGTCACACCGTCGCCGTCCTGCTCGAACGACATCATCTCGGTCGCGAAGCGCAGGTCGCCGCCGAGTTCGCGGGCGCGCGCCAGGAGCACCGGTTCGAGGTCGTTCTGGCTGCACTGGCACCACCCGCCGGGGCTGAACCGGGCCAGCCCGCCGCCGGGGTCGATCTCCTTGAAGAGCCACTCGCCGTCCCCCTCCACCAGGCTCGGCGTCTGCATGATCCCGTGGTTGTCCGCGAGGACCGACGCGACCTCCCTGATCTGCTGCTCGACTCCGGCCACCCGGTACAGCTCCATGGTGCGCAGGTTGTTCCCGCGCCCGCGCGGGTGGATCGACGTGCCCGGGTGACGTTCGACGAGCGTGTGCGGCACTCCCAGACGTCCCAGGAACACGGACATGGACAGGCCCACCAGGGAGCCGCCGACGATCAGGACGGGCGTGCGGTGGCCGATCTCGTCGGCCGTTTCCGAACGGTTCATTGAACTGCCTCCAGCGTCGCCCGCGACGGGCGGTGGGAAAGGACGCCGGATCCATGCCCGGTACGGGCCGTCCCGCGTCCTGGCGGCACCCGGTTGACGCGGGGTTCACCCACCTGCCCCGTGGCGCTCGCGCGGATCACCGGGCGCGTCGACGATCGATGCAGGGCGACCCCGGACCTTCGGATGCGGCGGCCGTTCCCGACCTCCAGTCAAGAACCTTCCGTGAAGAATGAGGAGAGGTGCGCCGGATGACCACCACGGGACGCACGACGGACCGCACGACGGGACCTATGGCGGGACGCATACCGCAGTCGGCGTTCGACGGCTCCAGGCTGCGGGTGATCCTGATGCTCGATCTGTACGACGGGGCCCAGGAGCAGTTCCTCGACGCGTACGAGCACATGAGCAGCATGATCGCGTCCGTCCCCGGTCACATCAGTGACCAGCTCTGCCAGTCCATCGAGAACCCCTCGCAGTGGCTCATCACCAGCGAGTGGGAGAGCGCCCCGCCCTTCCTCGCCTGGGTGAACAGCGAGGAGCACATCGAGACCGTCCGCCCGCTGCACAGTTGCGTGCGCGACACCCGGTCGATGCGCTACAGCGTCCTGCGCGAGATGCGGGACGGCCGGCCGCTCACCGGGCAGGCCGCCGCGGACCTCCAGGCGCAGGCCCGCGTGGGCGAGGGTGTGGCCCGGCACGCCCTCACCTTCACCGTCAAGCCGGGCACCGAGTCCAAGGTGGCGAAGCACCTGGCCGGGTACGCGTCCCCCGAAGCCGCGCTGGACGACAGCACGCGACTGCGCCGCACCTCCGTGTTCATGCACGGCAACCGCGTGGTGCGGACCGTCGAGGTGGAGGGCGACCTGGCCACGGCGCTGCGTCACGTGGCCGAGCAGCCCGAGGCACGGGCGGTCGAAGAGGCCGTCAACCCCCATCTGGAGTACGCCCGCAATCTCGGTGACCCCGGCTCCGCGCGGGTGTTCTCCACCAGGGCCGCGCTCCCCGCCGTGCACCACGTCGACAGGAACGGGCCCCGGCCCGCGGGGCTGCGGCGGCACGCACTGTACTACCCGGCCGTCGAGGGCCGCGGGGAGGAACTGGCCCGGTTCCTCTCCCGACAGGACGAGGCCGCGGCCGACGAGCCGGACGGACCGGTGTACTCGAGCACCGTCTTCCAGCGCGACGAGGTCGTGGTCCGTCTGATCGACGCCACCGGCGACCTCGACCTCGACCCCCTCGCGGCGCTCGGCATCAAGGGCGCGGGGAAAGCGGCGGAGCTGGAGCGGCTCCTGGACGGCGCCGCGGTCGGCGTCGAGGGCCCGCTGGACTCGGAGCGCAACATCAACCGGCTGCTGTCGCACGCCGACATGCTGGCCGTCGCCGACCGCAGCGCGGCGGACTCCTGACGGCACACCGTGGGGACGTCCGCGGCCCGCGCGTCCGGACGTTCCCGCCACACCCGGAGGTACCAACCATGTCCAAACAGCATCCACGCATCGTGGACCTGAGCGAGACGGAACCCAACCGACGGCGCGGGGGCGATCTCAGAACCCTGCTCACCCCGGCCACGGTCGGTTCCACCAGCGGCTTCATGGGGCTGGCCGTCATCCAGCCCGGCGAGCGCATCGGCGAGCACTACCACCCGTACTCCGAGGAGTTCGTCTACGTCGTCAGCGGCGCCCTCGAAGTCGACCTGGACGGGGAGCCGTTCGCGCTCCGGGCCGATCAGGGGCTGATGATCCCGATCGACATGCGGCACCGCTTCCGCAACGTCTCCGACGCCGAGGCCCGCATGGTGTTCCACCTGGGTCCGCTCGCCCCGCACCCGAGTCTCGGTCACGTCGACACCGAGGAGAACGCCGGTTCCCTGGCCGGTCCCCAGCTGACCGTGGGCGGGCCGGGTGCGTCCGGTCCGGGACAGGGGCGGCCGGCCGATCGCAGTGAGGCCATCACATGACCCGGCGAGTGGCCGTCACCGGTATCGGTGTGGTCGCTCCCGGCGGCACCGGAGCGACGGCGTTCTGGGATCTGCTCGCCGCCGGCCGCACCGCGACCCGCGGCATCACCCTGTTCGATCCGAGCGGTCTTCGCTCCCGAATAGCAGCCGAGTGCGACTTCGACCCGTTCGCCCACGGCCTCGACCCTGATCTGTGCCAGCACGCCGACCGGTACATCCAGTTCGCCGCGGTGGCCGCCGACGAGGCGGTCCGCGACTCCGGGCTCGACGCCGCCACCGGCGACCCCTGGCGCACCGCGGTGTCGCTGGGCAGCGCGGTCGGCGGCACCACCCGGCTGGAGCATGACTACGTGCAGGTCAGCGAGCACGGCAAGCGCTGGGACGTGGACCATCGGCAGGCCGACCCGAACCTGCACATGGCGTTCCAGCCGAGCACCCTCGCCTCGGTCGTAGCCGAGCGGTTCGACGCGCGGGGCCCGGTGCAGACCGTCTCCACCGGTTGCACCTCCGGCCTCGACGCGGTCGGTTACGGCTTCCACACCATCGCCGAGGGCCGGGCCGACGTCTGCATCGCCGGGGCGTCGGACTCCCCGATCTCGCCGATCACGATGGCCTGCTTCGACGCCATCAAGGCGACCTCGCCGAACAACGACGACCCGGAGCACGCCTCCCGGCCGTTCGACGCCCGCCGCGACGGCTTCGTGATGGGCGAGGGCGCGGCGGTCCTCGTCCTCGAGGAGTACGAGCACGCCCGGGCCCGCGGCGCGGAGATCCACTGCGAGATCGGCGGGTACGCCACGTACGGCAACGCCTACCACATGACCGGTCTGACCACCGAGGGTCTGGAGATGGCGCGGGCCATCGACGGCACGCTCGACCAGGCCCGTCTCGACCCCACACTGATCGACTACGTCAACGCGCACGGTTCCGGTACCCGGCAGAACGACCGGCACGAGACGGCCGCGGTGAAGCGGTCCCTCGGCGCCCACGCCCACGAGACGCCCATGAGCTCCATCAAGTCGATGGTGGGGCACTCGCTCGGCGCGATCGGCGCGATCGAAGTGGTCGCCTGTGTGCTCGCCCTGAAACACCAGGTCGTACCGCCGACGGCGAACTACGAGACCCCCGACCCCGAGTGCGACCTGGACTACGTGCCGCGCACCGCCCGTCCGCGGAGGCTGAGGAACGTGCTCTCCGTCGGCAGCGGATTCGGCGGTTTCCAGTCCGCGGTGCTGCTGACCGAACCGGGTGGGAGGATCCGATGAGCACTCAGCGCACTCAGCGCCCCCGCCGCGCGGCCGTCACCGGCATCGGGGTGATCGCGCCGAACGGGCTGCGGACCGACGCCTACTGGAAGTCCGTCAGCGAGGGCATCAGCGTGCTGGACCGGATCACCCGCGAGGGCTGCGGGCACCTGCCGCTGCGGGTGGCGGGCGAGGTCCGGGCCTTCGACGCGACGGACCTCATCGAGGACCGTTTCCTGGTCCAGACCGACCGGTTCAGCCACTTCGCGATGGCGGCGGCCGCCCTCGCCCTCGACGACGCCGGGCTCGGCAGCGGGGACCCCGCGGAGCCGTTCTCCATCGGCGTGGTCACCGCGGCCGGTTCCGGCGGCGGCGAGTTCGGGCAGCGGGAACTGCAGAAACTCTGGGGGCAGGGCCCGCGGTTCGTCGGTCCTTACCAGTCCATCGCCTGGTTCTACGCCGCGAGCACCGGCCAGATCTCCATCCGCGGCGGCTTCAAGGGCCCGTGCGGGGTGGTGGCGAGCGACGAGGCCGGCGGGCTCGACTCCCTCGCGCACGCCGCCGGGGCGGTCCGGCGCGGCACCGACACGATGATCGTCGGCGCCGCGGAGGCACCCCTCGCCCCCTACTCGATGGTCTGCCAGCTCGGCTATCCCGAGCTCAGCACCGCCGAGGACCCGGACCTGGCCTACCGTCCGTTCACCCCGCACGCCTGCGGGTTCGTACCCGCCGAGGGCGGCGCCCTGCTCGTCGTCGAGGACGAGGAGCGTGCCCGCGGACGCGGGGCGCCGGTGCGGGCCACCGTGGCCGGCCACGCCGCCACCTTCACCGGCGCCTCCCGCTGGGAGGAGTCCCGGGAGGGGCTGGCCCGCGCGATCCGCGGCGCCCTCGACGAGGCGGGCGCGGCCCCGGAGGAGATCGACGTGGTGTTCGCCGACGCCATGGGCGTCCCGGAGGCGGACCGCGCCGAGGCGCTGGCGATCGCCGACGCGCTCGGCACGCACGGCACACGGGTGCCCGTCACGGCGCCCAAGACCGGTTTCGGCCGGGCACACTGCGCGGCGCCCGTGCTGGACACGGTGGCCGCGGTGCTCGCCATGGAACACGGCCAGGTGCCCCCCACGCCCAACGTGTCCGACATCTGCCACGACCTCGACCTGGTGATGTCACGTGCTCGGCCCGCCGAGCTGCGCACGGCCCTCGTTCTCAGCAGGGGACTGATGGGCTCCAACGCGGCGCTGGTCGTGCGCCGCGGTGGCGAATCCGCCCGGTAGCGCCGGGCGGGGAAGGAGCAGACAACCCATGATCACCACCGAAGTGACCTTCGACGAACTGGCCGCCCTGATGAAGAAGGCGGCCGGCATCACCGTCGACCCCGAGGACCTCAGGCAGGCCGCGGAGTCCCCCTTCGACTCCTTCGGACTCGACTCGCTCGGCCTGCTCGGCATCGTGGGCGAGCTGGAGAACCGGTACAGCGGTTCGTTTCCCCCCGACTCGGAGCGCTGCAGGACGCCCCGGGAGTTCCTCGACCTCGTCAACAGCACCCTCAAGGCTGGAGCCTGAAGTGACAGGACACACCGAGAACAGCATCACCGTCGACGCTCCCTTCGACCTCGTCTGGGAGATGACCAACGACCTCGAGAACTGGCCGCAGCTGTTCAGCGAGTACGCGTCCGTCGAGGTGCTCTCCCGTGAGGGGAACACCACGACGTTCCGGCTGACCATGCACCCGGACGACAACGGGAAGGTGTGGAGCTGGGTCTCCGAGCGCACCCCCGACCGCGCCGCCCGGACCGTGCGCGCCCGTCGCGTCGAAACGGGGCCCTTCGCCCACATGGACATCCTGTGGGAGTACGAGGAGCTCCCGGACGGTGTCCGGATGCGCTGGACCCAGGACTTCGCGATGAAGCCCGACGCCCCGGTCGACGACGACTGGATGACGGACAACATCAACCGCAACTCGCGCACGCAGATGGCGCTCATCCGGGACCGGATCGAGCAGGCCGCCCGCGACCGCAAGGGCGCGTCCGTCACGTCCGGCTGACCGCCGGCCCACCCGGAAAGGACCGTCGATGCACCACGCTCTCATCGTCGCCCGTATGGCGCCCGGTTCGGCGCCGAAGATCGCCGACGTGTTCGCCGCCTCCGACCGGGGCGAGCTCCCCCACCTGATCGGGGTGAACCGCCGCAGGCTCTTCCAGTTCGGTGACGACGTGTACCTGCACCTCATCGAATCCGAGCAGGACCCGGCGCCCGCCATCGCGAAGGCGGCCGGGCACCCCGAGTTCCGCGGCATCAGTGAACGGCTGGAGGCGTACGTCAGCCCGTACGACCCCGCGACCTGGCGCGGCCCCAAGGACGCCATGGCGCAGTGCTTCTACCACTGGGAGCGCGACGCCGGCTCCTGAGCGGGCGACCGGACAGCCCCGAGGCCGCCGTTGCCGCGCACGCCGCGGAGCCGGCGGCCTCGGGGCTGAGCCGTGTGCGGAGCACCCGGGTGGGCCGCGGTGTCACGGCACCCGGCGAAGCGGCGTGGGCCGCCCGACCGTCGACGGACGGCTGCCAGGTCTCGGTCCTGGGGCCGCTCCCCGGCCCCTTGCGACGAGCGGTGGCGGAGCTCAGCTCGAAATCGGTGTCGCGGGACTCCCCGGGCCCGAGGCCGACCGAGCGGAGCAGGTCGCCGATGTGCGCGGGCAGCGCGTCGGTGGGGGCGGTCAGCCGTACCCGGAGGCCGGATCCGGCCGGCACCGGCCCGTTCTCCTGCCTGTCCGGCCTGTCCGGCCCCGGGACGGACACCCCCTTGTCCTGGTCCCCGGCCACGGCGGGATCGGCCTGCCGTGGGCGGGGGTCGTCCTGAGCCGCCGCCATCGCGGCCCGGGTCCGGGGCCCCGACTCGTCCAGCATCCGGTGGCCGGGGCCGGGGCGGTCCCGAGGCCTGCTTGCGCAGGCCGGGCCGGCCGGTCGCGGAGGAGTTCCGGTCCTCGGGATCGTCGGGTGCGTGCAGTTGCGCGTCGGGCCGGCCGCCGGGTGGGGGTGTCGTTCATCGGTCGCTGCTCCCTCTGGTCCACTTCTTGTGCTTGCGCGGCGTTCCCGGTGCCGGGTCGAAGGCGGACCTCAGCCGTATCCGCCGCAGCTCGCGCACCCGGGAGCGGCGGTCCCTGAGCTCCCGCTTCGCCTCCCGGAACACCGGCCCGGCCAGCCATCCGCCGCTGCTGTGCCCGGAGGCGTGGCCGGCCATGATCAGGCTCCTGATCTCGTGCAGGATGTCCGCGGTGACGTCGACGCTGCACCGGTGCTCGGTGAGCAAGGCGCGTTCCAGGTGGCCGAAGAGCGCGTCGCGTTCCTCTTCAGGGGCCCTCCCCCACCAGCGGCCGGTCAGTTCGAGTGCCCGGCGGCCCGTCCCGGAGTCCAGGTCGAGGGTGAAGGGCGCCCACAACACCGCGATGTCGCGGGGGGAGCGGGGCTGTTGGACGGCCGTGGCGAGGGCGTCCAGGGGGGCGGGCCCGTCGCCGGTCCGGTCACCGGCGCCGATCCCGGTTCCGGTGTGCCGTTCCCGGGCGGCCCGCAGTCGGGTGTTCTGGGCGGCTTCCCGGTCGGCGAGGCGCCGGGCCTGGACGGCTCGGTCCGCCTCCAGGGCGTCCTGCCGTCGCCGCCACGCGTTGTTCCGGGCGTCGACGCGGCGGCGCAGTTTCTCCGCGGCCGCCTCGTCCGGCACCCGCAGCAGGGCCGTCAGCACGGTGGACTCGCCCTCCTTTCCCCAGGGTCCGTCGAGTGCCGGCGTGGCGAGCCCCTCCACGAGCAGTGCCAGGAAGGGCGCCAGTCCCTCGTCCCGGAGGACGCGGTGCAGGCTCCGTGCGTAGGCGCGGCACGCCGACTCCCGCCACGAGGGCCCGGCGGCCAAGGCGCCCAGCAGGCAGTTCAGGACGTCGGCCCGCGCCCGGCACTGCCGCCACACCTCCGGGTCGGTGGCGAGCAGGGTCCGCAACGCGCCGCGCGCGTCCGGCCGGCCCGCCGGATCCGCCGGATGCGCGGGGCCGCCCGGGTGCTCCGGGGTCCGGGCCGGGGGTCTCCGCGCTCCGCTCCGGCCCCGGAGGGGAGGCCCGGGGGTGGCTCCGTCGTCGTCCGTTCGCCCGCTCTCCCCGCGTCCGACGGCGGCGGAGCACAGCTGCGGCCACAGCCACCGGACGGCCTCGGCCGTCCAGTCGGGCTGCCCGGAACGGACGGTGGCGGTGAGCACGTGAAGGGCGTCCTCGACGGTGGGACGCGGTTCGACGAGGGCCGCCCTCTTCCGTTCGCCCACCGCCAGCACCGCCCAGGCCCGCAGCCAGGCGGGGGCCTCGTGCGCGGTGGGCTCGAGCCGGGTCAGCCAGCCCGCGAGCCGCGCGGGGTCGGCCGATTCCCGCGCCAGCACCGCACGGGTGAGCCGGCGCGTGTCCCGGAGCACGTGCACGGCGTCGGGCCGGCCGTCGGCGACCCTGCCCGGACCCAGCAGGCACAGGCAGTCGGCCGCGTACCGCAGGCGCTGGGCATCGGCCGGTCCACCGCTGCCGGGGAGCAGCCGCAGTACCTCGGCCTCCTTGCGGCACAGTTCGACCAGCCGCCAGAGTCCGTGCAGCCCGGTGCGGCACGAGGTGCCGTCCGCTGCGGCGGAGACACCGCTCAGCGCCATGTCCAGCAGGGCTTCCGCCATCAGCGCGGACACCCGCGGTCCCGTCTTCCCGTGCGCCCAGTGGCGGTTCAGCGCGTCGTGCACCTCCCGGCCCCCGGGTTCGACGGCGTAGTCGATCCCGCACCTGACGAGCCGCAGGAAGCCCTCGGATTCCGTGTCCTCGCCGTCCGTGCGGCTGTTCAGCCCCCTGGCCACCAGCTGCACGGACTGCTCCCCGGCCTCCACGGCGTGCACCGCGGCGCGGAAGGGGTCGAGCCGGTCGAGGACGCCCAGGGCGGCCCCCGGGTCGGCCGGTGCGACGGACGCGTCGGACTCGCGCAGGCCGGCGGTGACCGCGTCGAGTCCCAGGCCCCCGATCAGGCGGAGGAGCTGTCGCCGGTACTCCTCCGGGGCTCCGGCCGGAACCTGCGGGAGGGTGCCCAGTTCGACACAGCGGGCGGACGGCGTGTGCGCCGGCCCGAAGGCCAGGTGGGTGGGCGGCTCGTCGCCGCCGTCGACGCAGCTGCCCACGGCCAGTCCGCCGCGCACCCCGTACGGCAGGAGACCGGCGATCGCGTCGAACACGGCCAGCCGGGCCCGCGCGCCGAGAGCACCGCCGCCGGTGATGACGACGGGACCGCCCTGCAGCAGGAGCGCGGCCACGGCCGCGGCCCAGTGCACGGCCGCGGTCCGCCGCCGATCGCTGTCGCCGGCAGTACCGGGCGCATGGCCGGCGATGGTCTCCAGACCCTCCGGCAGGCCGTCGCCGGCCGGAGGGGGCACCTCCAGCGGGATGGTCTCCTCGTGCTCCGGCGGCAGACGCAGGGAGGCAACGGCGTCCCACAGGGTGACGTACTCCACCCTCCGGCGCACCGGTTCGGTGGAGTCGAGCAGTACGTAGCGCGTCGATGTGACGTCCCGGTTCGCGCCGTCGCGCAGGGGGGAGGGCTCCAGCACGGAGATGCCCGTCCACTGCCGGTCGGTGCAGGGCAGGCCCGTCACGGAGACCCAGGGCAGCCGGTCGCGCGTGGCCGCCGCGGAGGGCGGGTCGCCGAGACCGGCGGCAGTGATGTGGTCGAAGAACGCGGCGCGGCGCCGTGCTCCGCCGGTGCAGCGCAGCACGTCGTACTCGTCCAGCGAGCCGGCCTGTCTGCTGTACCAGGCCCACAGCGCCCTCACGGTGAACGTGTCGTTCACGGACGGCCTCCGTTCCGCATGTCGAGCGGCGGGGCCACCTGCGGGTCCATGACGTTGTACGGGCGGAGCGGGCCCACGATGCGGTATCCCCCGTCGACGAGGTTGACGTTCCCGTAGCGGCGCAGGTCGACGGAGCCGCCGGGCATGGCGCCAAACCCGATCGCCGACGTTAGCGCGACATGAGGGAGCATCACCCCGCATTACGTGAATGAGACACGGTCAAGGCGCAAGACGCCCACCCGGAAAGGCGATTACCTTCAATCGGTCAGAAACGGACAAGGCGTCGGGCGCGACGGCCGCGCTCACACGTCCTGGACGCGCCGGAAAGGACGGTCCGCCTCCAGTGCGAACGCGACCTCCAGCAGGGTTTGTTCACTGCCGGGGCGACCGGAGAACATGACGCCGACGGGCAGCCCGTCCTCCGTCGCGCCCGGGGCGGGCACCGAGACCGACGGCGTACCGACGACGTTGTCGACCGGTGTGAACGCGACGTAGGCCAGGATCCGCTCGATCAGCGCCGGGTAGGGGACGGCCGGGCCGAGATGACCGATCGGCGGCGTGGTGTGGGCGAGCACGGGGGAAAGGACGAGGTCGAACCCGCGGAACGCCGCCGCGTACGCCTCCCGGGTACGTTTCAGCCTCCGCAGCATGCCCGGAGTACGCCGCCAGGATCTGACGTACTCCTCGCGCAGGCCCCTGCTGAGACCGTCCATCCGGTGCCGGTCGAAGTCCGCGCCGAGGGTCCGGCCCGTGACGCCGAGGAGGAACGACAGCAGTCCCCAGTAGGTGAGGAAGTCCTCGGTGAAGCGGGGGTCGATGGCCAGTTCCACGGGCTCCACGGTGTGGCCCAGCCGTTCGAGTGTCGCCGCGGTCTCGGTGACGGCTTCCCGGGTGGCGGTGTCGGAGGGGACGCCGTTCGGCGAGTCCAGCAGGAATCCGATGCGCATCCGCCGTCCCGAGGGCCCCTCGACCAGGCCCAGGGGCGGCAGCTCGGGGTTGCGCCAGTACCTCTCGGCGGCGGCGAGGAACGCGGCGGTGTCCCGCACGGAACGGCTCACGATGCCGTCGGAGACCACGTCCAGAGGCAGTCGGCGGCCCTGTGCATTGGCCACGACCCGGCCGCGGGTGGGCTTGAGACCGACGAGTCCGCAGCAGGCGGCGGGGATCCTGATCGAGCCGCCGCCGTCGTTGGCGTGGGCGATCGGCACCGCCCCGGCGGCGACGAGCGCCGCGCTGCCGCCCGAGGAACCACCCGCCGAGTAGCCCGTGTTCCACGGGTTGCGAACGGGCTCGGCGTCCTCGTACTCGGTGGTCGGGCTGAACCCGAACTCGGGCAGCCGGGTCTTGCCCAGCACCGTGACGCCGGTGCTCAGGAACTGCCGGGCGAACGGCGCGTGCCGCCGCGCGACCGCCGGGGTGAAGGCGGCGCTGCCGTGGCCGGTGGGCAGGCCCCGGTAGTCGGTGTTGTCCTTGACGAACGTCGGCACCCCGGCGAAGGCTCCGCCGCCCGCCCCGCCGACGTGCGCCGGGACCTCCGCGTACACCTGGACCGCGTTGAGTCTCGCCTCGACCGACCGCACCCGCTCCACCGCGTCCCGGGCGGCCTCGGCGGCGCTCACCTCACCCCGCCGGATCGCCGCGGCGAGGCCGACGGCGTCGTGTTCCCCCAGGGCGTCGTCCCGGAAGGCGTGCACCGTGCCGCGTTCCTCGAAAGTCGTCACCGCTGCCTCAGCTCCCGGCCGTACGGATGGTTGCCCCGGCATCATTCCGTACCGGCGGGTAACGCGCGAGAGGGCCGCCCGTCAGCTCCGTCCGGGCCCCGACGGGTCCGCCGGTGCCGAGAACCGATGCAGGCGCAGGGCCAGTTGGATCTCCAGGGCGCGGGCCGGGCTCTGCCAGTCGTCGCCCAGCAGGCGGCCGACGCGCTCCAGGCGCTGGGCGACCGTGTTCACGTGCACGTGCAGGTCGTCCTTGGTGCGGGCGGGACTCATGCCGCAGGCGAAGTACGCGTCGAGGGTGCGCAGCAGTTCGGTGCCGCGTCGTTCGTCGTACGCGACGACCGGACCGAGGGTGCGGTCGACGAAGCCCGTGATGTCCCGCTCCCCGGCCAGGAGCAGGCCCAGGAAGCCGAAGTCCTCGGCGGCGGCGCCGTCGCCGGGGCGGCCCAGTACGCGCAGCGCGTCGAGACAGCGCCGGGCCTCCGCGTAGGCCGCCGCCACGGTGTCGGGGCGGGCGGTGAGGTGCTCGACCGGGGCGGACGCGCCGACGGTGACCGGCTCGTGCACGGCCGTTCCCAGGTGTCGGGCGGTGCGACGGGCCAGGTCGGTGGCGGTGTCGCCGGGGTCGAGGGGCAGCAGCAGGACGGTGCCGCCGTCACGCGCGGAGGCGAGGCCGTGGCGGGTCGCCGCGAGGTGCGAGGCCGCGGCCCACAGACGCCGCCGGGCGTCCTCCTCCTCGTCGGCGTCGGCGGCGGCGCCCTCCAGGCGGGCGCCGAGCACGACGTGGGTGGCGTCGAGGTCGGCGTGCAGCCGGGCCGCGCGCTCGCGCAGCAGGCGCGGATCGCGGTCCCGGGCGTCGAGCAGGTGGTCGAGCAGCTCGCCGCGGACGCGCCGCTCCGCCTCGGCGGCGGAGCGGCGGGCGAGCAGCAGGAGCGAGGTGACCATGGCGGCGCGTTCCAGAGTGCGCTGGTCGACGGGGTCCAGGCCGGGGTGGCCGCGCAGCACGAGGGCGCCGAGGAGCTCGTCGCCCGCGGCCACGGCGGCGATCCAGTCGCGGCCGTGGCGTACCGCGTGCCCTTCCGCCCGGGACGCCTCGAGGGCCTGGGCGGGGGCGGCGGCGGCCTCGGTGAACTCGACGGTGCCGTCCAGGACCCGGGAGACGGCGGCGGCCACGTCGTGGACCCCGCCGCCGCGCAGGACGAGTTCGGCGAGTCGGTCGTGGACCTCGGAGGCGCGTTCGATGACCCCGCTGCGGTCCTGGATGATCTCGTTGGCGCGCTCCAGGTCGGCGAGGGCCGAGCGGGTCTCGGCGAGCAGGTTCGCGGTGTCGATGGCCGCCGCGGCGAGCGCGGCGAAGGAGCCGACCAGGGCGATCTGTTCCCGCTCGAAGACCCGGGCCCGGCGGTCCGCGGCGAACAGCACGCCGATGACGGTGTGCCCGAGCATGAGGGGCACTCCGAGGATGGCCACCAGTCCCTCGTCCCGTACGCCGGTGTCGATGGAGGGGGTGTGCTCGAAGCGGTCGTCGCGGAAGTAGTCGTCGGTCACGTAGGGGCGGGCGGTCTGGGCGACCAGGCCGCCCAGACCCTCGCCCATGCCCAGGCGCAACTGCTGGAAGCGGGCCGCGACCGAGCCCTCGGTGACCCGCATGTAGGTGTCGCCCCGGGCCGGGTCGTTCAGGCTGAGGTAGGCGACGTCGGTGCCGAGCAGCGAACGGGCGCGCTGCACGATCGCCCGGAGCACGGCGTCCAGGTCGCGCAGCCCTGCCAGGTCGTGCGCGGTCTCGAAGAGCGCGGACAGCTCGGCCTCCCGGCGCCGCCGCCCCTCCAGGTCGGAGCGGACGCGCAGGGCGAGCCGCCTGGCCTGTTCGAGGGCGGCGATCCGCTCGGCGGGCAGTCCCTCCGCGCGGGCCAGGAGCACCGGCTGCTCGTAGGCCTCGGCGGACGCGCCCCGGGCCAGGAGTTCCAGGAACGGCGTCTCGGCACTGCCGTACGCGAAACGGTCGTCGGGACGGCCCCGGCCCGGCACGGTCGGACCGGGGACCGAGGGCTCGGTGGACTGCACGTGATCGCGGGACATGGCCTCAGGATTCCCCATCCCGCGGCCTTTCCGGCAGGCCTGTGGACCACTCGGCCGGCGGGTCGGGCGGCGGGTCGGGCGGCGGCTCGGTCCGCGGTCCGGCCGCCGCCCGGTACAGCGGGGGGCCGGTCACGAAGGACGCCCGCGGAGCGCACGGACACGCCGCCGCCTCGGCCCTCTCCTCCGCCCCGCGGGGTGACGCCCCACAGCTCAGCCGGAACCGGTGGGGTCGAACCAGGTGGGTGCGTCGGTCATGGCCTGCTTGATCCGGAAGCGCCCGAACTCGTCGAGGTCCGGCAGCGCGTCCACGGCGAACCAGCCGACGTCCAGCGACTCGTCGTCGTTGACCCGGGCTTCCCCGCCAACGGCCCGGCAGCGGAACGTGATGTCCATGTACTGGCAGATGTCGCCGTTGCCGTAGGTCACCGGGCTCAGCGCCTGGACCAGGACGACCCGCTCGACCACGCAGCGCACCGCGGTCTCCTCCTCGACCTCGCGCACGGCACAGGCCGCGGGCTGCTCCCCGGGGTCGGGGATGCCGCCGATCACCGACCACCTGCGGGTGTCGGACCGGCGGTTCAGCAGCACTCTGCCCTCGTCGTCGAAGACGAGGGCGGTGACCCCGGGGAGCCAGAGCAACTGGTGGCCGGCGGAGGCGCGCAGGGCGCTGATGAAGTCAGGAGTAGCCATGGCAGTGACCCTAACGGGCGGGCCGGGCCGCTCCACGGCGCTTCGGAGTGTGTGCGCCGGCCCTACGACTACGCGTCACCGGCGCGCCGCCCGCGCACACCGGCGGCGACGGCCCACCCCAGGCCGCCCGCGGCGACCAGGACGAGAGCGGTCTCCGGCAGGACGCCGAGGCGGGTGGCGGGGGTCTGCGAGGAGCGCAGCGGCACCTCCTGCACCAGGGAGTCGGCGACGAACATGCCGGTCTTCCGGCTGACCGTCCCGTCCGGCATGATGATCGCGCTCACCCCGCTGGTCACCGGGACGGTGACGGTGCGGCTGTGCTCGACGGCGCGGACCCGGGACATGGCGAGCTGCTGGTAGGTCATCTCGCTGCGGCCGAAGGTCGCGTTGTTGCTGGGTACGGAGATCAGCCGGGCGCCGTCCTCGACGGTGTCGCGTACCGCCCAGTCGAAGGCCGCCTCGTAGCAGGTGACGAGGCCGACCCCGGTTCCGGCCATGGTGAACACTCCGGGTTCGGAGCCCCGGCTGAAGTCCTGGCGGACCATCGACGTCCAGTCGTCGTTGATCGCCCCGACCAGGGAGCGCAGCGGGAGGTACTCGCCGAAGGGCTGGATCTGCCGCTTGTCGTAGGTGTCGACGGGGCCCTTCACCGGGTCCCAGAGGACCTGCTCGTTGAGCAGTCTGCCGTCCTTGTTCACCACGGCGCCGACCGAGACGGGCGCGCCGATCGCCTTGGCGGCCCGGTCGATCACGGCGTACGCGTCGGCGTTGGTGAAGGGGTCGATGTCGGAGGAGTTCTCCGGCCACAGCACGATGTCGGGCCGTTCCGCCCGGCCCGCGTCCACCTCCGCGGCCAGGCGTTCCGTCTCGCGCGCGTGGTGGTCGAGGACGGCCCGCCGCTGCGCGTTGAAGTCGAGCCCCAGCCGCGGCACGTTGCCCTGGACGACCGCGACGGTCGCCGTACCGGTCTCGGCCGTGTCGCTGACCAGTGGCCGGGCGGCCACCGCGGTGGCGGCCGGCACCGCCACGCTCAGCGCTCCGACGGCCGCCGCGACGCGCCGTACGGTCCCGGTGCGCCGGGCGTCCACCGCCACCCGCACGATCTCGTACAGGCCGAAGCCGCACAGCACGACGGCGAAGCCGAGCACCGGGGTCCCGCCCAGCGCGGCGAGCGGCAGGAAGGCGCCGTCCGCCTGCCCGAACGCGATCTTGCCCCAGGGGAACCCGTGGAACGGCACCCGCGCGCGTGCCGCCTCACCGGCGGTCCACAGCGCGGCGGCCCACACCGGCCACCCGGGCAGCTTCGACACCGCGGCGACACCCGCGCCGACCAGCGCGACGAAGAGCGCCTCGATCACGGCGAGGGCGATCCACGGACCGGGCCCGACCTCCACACCGGTCCAGACCAGGAGCGGCAGGAGGAAGCCCAGCCCGAAGAGCTGGCCGAGGCCGAGGGCGGCCTTCCAGCCGCGCCCGCGCAGCACCCAGCCGAAGACGGCGAAGGCGGGCAGCGCCAGCCACCACAGGGTGCGCGGCGGGAAGCTGACGTAGAGGAGCAGCCCGGAGAGTGCTGCCGCTGCGGCCGGAACGAGGCGCGCGAGCCACCCGGACCACGCCCTGGGCGCGGTCCGCGGCGGCATCGGGGCCGACTCGCCGACGGAGGTTGCGGTGACGGTCACCCGGAGAGTCTACGGCGCGTGTTCTGGGCTCCGGCCGCACGAGCGCCCGGCCGCCGGGAGCGCGGTGACCGCCCTCCCCCGCAGGTCAGTGGGCCGGGCCCGGCCGGTGCGGGTGCAGGCGGTCGCGGATGACGCGTACCGCCGCCTCCGCGTCGTCCACGGTGATCGTGAAGGTGTGTCCGTCCCACAGCCTCAGGACGAGTCCCTCACCACGGCGCACGACGACCGCCGTGCCCTTCTCGGGCCGCCAGCGGTAGCCCCAGCCGCCCCAGTGCCGGGGGGTGACGTGCGGTACGAAGTCGGCTCCGGCGACGTGCGACAGCGGGATGCGGCGGCGCGGTACGCCCATGTGGCCGCAGCGCACCTCGAGGTGGTCCTCGTCGACGCGCAGCGCGACGTGCACGAAGGCGAGCGTGCCGAACAGCACCAGCAGCCCGGCGGCGATGCATCCGACGACGGCCATGACCAGCGGCGCGACGCCGGTCGTCCATGCCGAGTCGAGGGCCAGCACGATGCCGAGCGTCATGCAGGCGACGCCGATGAGTGCCAGGAGCCACTGCATGCGGTTGGTCGCGCGGCCGGTCCAGACATCGGGGTGCGGGGGGCGGGCACGGTGGGGGTGGTCCCTCATGCGCTTGAGGCTACTTCGGTTTCGCCGCGCGAGTGCGGGGTCACCCGGTGCGACTGCGCCGACCGGGGGACCGGTCCCCTCGACGGTCTCATCCGGCGGGGGTGACCTCCTGCAGCAGCCGGCCTTCCGCGTAGGCGAGGGCGGTCGGCGGAAGCGTGCCCTCGCGACCGCTCAGCAGCACCGTGAGGGCGCCGGTCGCCGGGGCCTCGGGGGCGGGCCGTCCGCCGATACGGCGCATGGCCTGGGCGGCGACCGCTCCGGCGGACCCGTGCAGGACCAGTGGCGGCCGGCCGGGGCGCTGCACGGCGGCCCGGATGCGTTCGGCGACCAGTTCGTAGTGGGTGCAGCCCAGGACGACGGTCGTCACGTCCTCCGGGGTGAGTGCGGCGGCGGCGGCGACGGTCGCGTCGATCGCGTTCTCGTCCGCGCGTTCCACGGCCTCCGCGAGCCCCCAGCAGGGCACCTCGGTGACGGTCACGCCGTCGGCGAAGTCCCGGATCAGATTCCGCTGGTACGGGCTGCCGGTCGTCGCCGGGGTGGCCCAGATGGCGAACGGTCCGCCGCCGGCGGCCGCCGGCTTGATCGCCGGGACGGTGCCGATGACGGGCAGGACCGGTTCGAAGCGGGCGCGCAGGGCGGTGAGGGCGTGCACGGTGGCGGTGTTGCAGCCGACGATCAGGGCGTCGGGCCGCCGTGCGGCAGCCGCCTCGGCGACGGCCAGGGCGCGGGCGGTGAGGTCCTGGGGAGTCCTGGGGCCCCAGGGCATGCCGTCGGGGTCGAGGGAGAGGACGAGATCGACGTCGGGGCGCAGGCGCCGTACAGCTGCGGTGGCCGCCAGCAGGCCGATTCCGGAGTCCATGAGCGCGATCTTCACCCGGCCACGATAGACGATGAGCCGCTCCCGGCCGCCTCCGTGGGGCAGACTGCGCCTGTGAGCGCCGTAGTGTGGACCGCCGCCGTGTCCCTCGCCGCCTGGCTGTGGCTGCTGCTCTTCCAGGGCTTCTTCTGGCGTACGGACGTCCGGCTGCCGTCCCGGCGGGAGCCGGAGGCGTGGCCGTCGGTGTGCGTGGTCGTCCCCGCGCGCGACGAGGCGGCGGTGCTGCCCGCGAGCCTGCCGTCGCTGCTCACCCAGGACTACCCCGGGCGGGCGGAGGTCTTCCTGGTCGACGACGGGAGCACGGACGGCACCGGGGAGCTCGCACGGCAGCTGGCGGCCCGGTCCGGGGGGCTGCCGCTGACCGTGGGCTCGCCCGGTGAACCGCCGGCCGGCTGGACCGGCAAGCTCTGGGCGGTGCGGCACGGCATCGAGCTGGCCCGCGCGCGGGCGCCCGAGTACCTGCTGCTGACGGACGCCGACATCGCGCACGCGCCCGACAGTCTGCGCCGGCTGGTCGCGGCGGCCCGTACCGGGGGGTTCGACCTCGTCTCGCAGATGGCGCGGCTGCGCGTGGAGAGCGCCTGGGAGCGGTTGGTCGTACCGGCGTTCGTGTACTTCTTCGCGCAGTTGTATCCGTTCCGCCGGATCGGGCGGAGGGGGACGCGGACGGCCGCGGCGGCCGGAGGCTGTGTGCTGCTGCGCGCCGAGGCGGCCGAGCGGGCGCGGATCCCCGACGCCGTCCGGCAGGCCGTCATCGACGACGTGGCCCTCGCGCGGGCGGTCAAGTCCGGCGGCGGACGGGTCTGGCTGGGGCTGGCGGACCGGGTGGACAGTGTGCGCCCGTATCCGCGGCTGGACGACCTGTGGCGCATGGTGTCGCGCAGCGCGTACGCGCAGCTGCGGCACAGCCCGGTGCTGCTGGCGGTGACGGTCGTGGGGCTGGCGCTGGTGTACCTGGTGCCGCCGGTGGCCGTCCTCGCGGGGCTGGCGGCCGGGGACCGGGGCGCGGTGGCCGTCGGCGCGGCGGCCTGGCTGGTGATGGCGGGAACGTACCTCCCGATGCTCCGCTACTACCGGCAACCGCCTTGGCTCGCTCCGCTGTTGCCGTTCACCGCGTTCCTGTACCTCCTGATGACGGTCGATTCGGCGGTGCGGCACCACCGCGGGCGGGGTGCGGCCTGGAAGGGCCGCACCTATCCGCGTCCGGGCGCGCTGCCCGAGGAGGGCTGAGCCGGCCGGCCGTCGGGGGTCACTTGCGGCCCGGGGTCCAGTTCATGCCCCATCCGTAGGCGTGGTCGACGGCGCGCTGGGGGCTCACTCCCCGCTCGGGCACCAGATAGCGGGCCTCGCGCTGGACGACGAGGTCGCCGCCGGTGTGGGTGATGAGGGCGAGGGCGCACACCGTGGAGGGGACGGTGCACTCGTCGAGCGAGAAGTCGACCGGGGCGCCGTGCTGCGGCTGGAGGGTGACCGTGGCGTGCAGGTCGGCGAAGGAGCGGGCGCCCTCGTAGATGGTGACGAAGACGAGGATGCGCCGGAAGTGCTGCCGGTGGTCGAGGTTGACGGTGAGGTTCTCGCCGGACGCGACGGCACCGGTGCGGTCGTCGCCGTCCAGGTGGATGAACGGGGGCCTGTGCAGGGATCCGAAGGCGTTGCCCAGGGCCTGGACGACTCCCTTGCTGCCGTCGGTGAGTTCGTACAGGGCGCACAGGTCGAGGTCGAGGTCGGAGTGCGTGGCGACCGGACGGCCCAGCTTGCCCATCCAGCCGGAGAACTGTTTGCGCACCTGCCAGTTGAGGTTCACCCGGAGGGCGCCCGAGGTTCCGCCCTGCTTGGTCAGCGAGACGGCCGGGGCCTCCTTGGTGAGCGTCACCTTGGTGAGCCGGACCGGCGACGGTGACGGCGATGCGGCGGGCGCGGGCGGGGCGAGGGGCCGGGCCGCGGGGGCCGGGGGAGGCGTGGCGGCCGGGGGTGCCGAAGGCGGGGGCGGGGCCGCCGGGGCCGGGCCGGCGGGGGCGGCGTGCTGCGGCTCGTCCACGGTGATGCCGTAGTCGGTGGCCAGGCCCTCGAGCCCGCTGCTGTACCCCTGCCCCACCGCGCGGAACTTCCAGGCTCCCTGGCGGCGGTAGAACTCGCCGAGCACGAAGGCGCTCTCGCTGGTCGCGCCCACGCTGTCGAACCGGGCCGCGACGGTGCCCTGCGCGGCGTCCCTGACCTCGATGTACAGGCCGGGGATCCGGCCGAAGGTGCCGCCGTCGGAGGAGGCCGCGAGGATCACGGTCTCGACCCCGGGCTCCACCCGCGTGAGGTCGACGAGAAGGGTGTCGGTCACCTGCCCGCCGGCGTTCCGCTTGCCCTCGTGCCGGACGGCTCCGGAGGAGTGGGCGGGTTGGTTGTAGAAGACGAAGTCACCGTCGGAGCGGACCTTGCCGCCGGCCAGCAGCAGCGCGGAGGCGTCCGCGTCAGGGACACCGGGGCCCGAGCGCCACCCCAGTTCCACCCTGAGTGCCGCGGTCGGCACCGGCGTGTTCGATCCCTTCGACATTGCCATGCCCGCCCCTATCACGTGTCACCTCGCCAGGTCACGCCCGGCGTCCGTCGGATCCCGTCCGCCCAACCTAGTACCCGCGTGCGGGAAGCCCTCCACGGGGCGTGCGCGGAGAAGTGACGACCCGCCGGTAACCCGCCCGGAACTCGGCTTTTACCAGAAGGTCACCTGAAATAACAGCCGTTTCTTCCGAGTTCGCCCGTTTTAGTGATCCCTGGCCGCTGAGGACACGGAAAACAACCCTCTTATCGGTCTCCCCAACCAGCACATCGTGGGCTTAACTTATGGCCATGACCTCCCCCCGCTCCACTTATGGCGGCGGCTACTACTCCGCCTCCTTCCCGGACACCCCGATCTACGACTCGCTCGTGGCCGAGCGGGGCACCCCGCAGATCGCCCCGATCCGGGTCCCCTCCGCCTACGATGCGCCGGGCAGCCATCTCCCCGCGCTTCCCTCGGCGTTGCCCGCCCTCCCGGCGGCCCCCTCCCAGCCCGCCTACGGCTACCCGCAGGCGCAGCAGCCGGCCCCGCTCCAGCAGGCGCACGCGCCGTACGTCCCGCAGCAGGCCACCGCGTACATCCCGCAGCAGGCGAGCGCTCCGCGCGGCTACCCCCAGCCGCAGCCGCAGCCGCCGCGTCCGGCCGCGCCCGGCTCGGGCTACGAGGCGATGCGCCCCGCGACCCCGCGGCCGGCGCCCGCCCCGTACCAGGACCCGTACAACAACCAGCAGTACCGCGGCTACTGAGCCGCACCCGGGGGCACCGACCCCATGGAGTCGCCGGCGCCGGTCGCCACGGCGACTCCATGGGGAACGCGCTGCCGCACTCGTTTCGCCCACATCCGGTCAGGGCTTTCCGCGGCCCGTCCCTGCGGGAGGTCTCCGTGGAGTCCTGGGGACCGACCGGAGACCGGCCCTGGATGCCGATCGACAGCGGAGGGGAGGGTCGTCACCGGCGCGGGCATCCACGTACCGGCCCGGCCGTCGGCAGTCCGGTTGCGGGGCCTTCAGGGCGGAGTAGTCTGAAATTTACCGATACTACCCGATTCTGGAGGTAGGCGATGTTTCTCCGACTGTTGCAACGTCGCATGCCGTACCGGCCCGTCCTTCTCGGCAACGGCCGTCTGATCCGGGGCTTCAGCGGCGCCTTCTACGACGGTCACGGATACCACTCCTGACCCCGTTCCCCTCCGTCCCCCGTCGGGCCGAGTGCGCCGCGGAGACGGTGCCGGGCCGACCTCGGAGGATTGCGCGGTGGCAGAGGACGCGGAGGACACCGATGCCCTGGTGGCCATGGCGCGGATCCTGTCGCCGCACTGCCGTGTCACCAGGATGTCCGACGGAGCGCTGATCGCGGACTGGCGGCGGACGCGTTTCCTCGGAGTGGCGACGGCGGACATCCGCAAGTTCGCCGGCGGGATCTCTGCGGAACGCGCCGAAATCGTCACCGGTCTCATTCGCGCCGGGTGTACGACGGCCCGCCGGAGGCAGCCGTCGGACACCGCGGTCGGGCTCTGGCTGCGCGGAGTGCACCTGCTGATCCGGGCCGTGGGATTCGGACGCGCCCTTCGGCTCCTGTCCCTGGCGGCCCCGGAGTACGCCCGTGCGGACCCCGCTGCCACGGAGGACGTCGAACGGCTGAAACGGGCGGTGCAATCACACGGTCACAGAAGCTGGTTCGTCAACGGCGACTGCAAGTCCGAGGCCATGACGGCCTTCGTCCTGCTGCGGCGGCGCGGCCTGAAGGCCGTACTCCACGTCGGTGTGCGCGAGCACCCGTTCGCGCTGCACGCCTGGACGTCCTCGGCCGGCCGGTGCATCCCCGACGCCGATCCGCGCGGGCACGCGTTCGCGCCGGTCCTCTCGGTCGGCGGCGGAGGGCAGTGACGGTGGAAGCACTCCGCCTCGAGTGGGAGGGAGGCGTCCCGAAGCTCTGGACAGCCGACTCCATGGCGCGGCAGGGGCTCGTGACGACGGTTTCCTCACGGGCCGGGACCGCGGTGGTCGCCGGCTGGGTCGGCTCCGTCCGTGAGCGCGCGGCGGGAGCGCGCGGCCTCCTCGACGACTGGGGCCGGTCGCCGGCGGCACCGCCTCTGCCGACCGGCGACTACGCGGCCGTCCTGGTGTGCCGCGACCGCATCCTGCTGATGCGGGACCAGCAGGCGCGCATCCCCCTGTTCTTCAGGGAGTCCGGCGGCCGGGTCACTGCGGTAAGCACCTCGGCGCGCCACCTGGGCGGTGGAGCGGAACTGGAACGGCGCTACTTCTGCCGGTACCTGACCGGGAACATGGCACAACCCCACTCGGAACTCACCCCCTTCACCGGGGTGCACCGCATCCTCGGCGGCGAGGTGGTGGAACTGTCGCTCACGGGGCGGATACGCGGCCGGGCGCTGCGGCACGTCCCTCAGACCCACGATCCACCGGTGCCGGCAGCGGACGGCCCCGGCCTCGGCGGGGCCGCGAAGGCCCTGCGCCTCGCACTGGAGAACGCCGTCGGGCGCCGTATGGGCGGGATGACGGCATGCCATGTCTCCGGCGGCACCGACTCCACCAGCGTCGCGCTGCTCGCGGCACGTCTGCTGGCCGCGGAGCAGGGCCGTCCCGAGAACCTCGTCCTGCTCGCCGGGCGCTTCGGCAGGGGAGAACTCGCCGCCGAACGGCCTTATGTGGACGAGGCGATGGCGGAGATCCGACGGCACGCGCCCGCAGCCCGCCCGGTGGTCCTCGACGTCGACGACGTGGCCGACTTCGACGACTTCCAGCACCACGCGGGAGACCCGGACGAGCCTCATGCGCACGCCTTCCGCGCCCCGTTCTGGAGCAGGCTCCATGCCGCTGCGGCGGATCTGGGCTGCGACACCCTCCTGACCGGTTGCGGGGCCGACCCCATCGCGGACGCCAACCCGCTTCACCTGCACAGGCTGGCCCGCACGGGACAGCTCCGGCGGATGACGAGGCAGGCACGGGAGTGGGCCGCGGGCAGTGAGCGGGGCTTGTGGGACATCGTCTCCGCCTACGTGGTGCAGCCGGCTCTTCCGCTGGCCGCCGAACGGTTCACGGCGCTCGTCCGCCGCCGCGGAACGGTGCTCGGCGGCCTCGGCGGCTTCTCCCGCCCCCGATGGCTGCGTTCCGGATTCGCGCGGGCTCACGGCTACCGCGCGGCCGGCATCGCGGAGAGCCGCTTCGTGTTCGGCCGCAGGCCCGAGCAGTCCCTCTACGAGGCCGCCAACTACCTCGCCGCTCCCGACCCGCTGTCCTGGCGCCGCGCACGGCAGGACGGGTTCTTCCTCTCGCACCCCTTCCTCGACCCGGAGGTCATCGCCACGATGCGCCGCCTCCCCGCCGAGACCGCGTTCCGTCCGGGCCGGCCGAAAGCGGTACTGCGCGAGGCGATGGCCGATCTGCTTCCGCCCCGCATCGGCGGCCGGGTCGTCAAGGTCCCCTTCAACCAGCTCTACGCCCGCGGCCTGCGGACACACGGCGACGAACTCATCGACCTCTGCCGCTCCGCGGGGCATCCGCTGATCGCGGAGATGTTCGACGTGGAGACGCTGTGCCGGGCGGTGCGGGAGGCGCAGTTCGGCATGGGGGACTCCTATTCCTGGGACCGTGTGAACAGTTCCCTCGCCCTCGTGGCGTGGCTGGAGCGACTGGACCGGCACTCCCACGTGCGCCGTGCGACCATGCCGGTCAACCCTTCTTCTTGATGTCCCAGAGCGTCCGTTTGATCGGACCCGTTTGGGCGGTGACCAAGCCGTACCGGTTCACCGTCTCGCGGATTTCCGCTCTGGACTGGACGCGGTTCACCTCATCGCCTCGCGTGATGGATGCCGACAGGACTGCGCCATGCGCACCGAACTGCCAATAGACGCTGGCGTAGCGGGGGTCCATCGTGTGCCGGTCGATCGCATTGTTTTCGTACACCCGGCCTCGGTAGGCCACGGAGTCGAAAGCCTTGTCCTTCTTGACCCACTCGGGCAGCTTGCCGCCGCCCCAGGAATACCCCTTCAGCTGGACCTGGTCCAGACCGAGCCGGTCCTTGCGCGCCAATTGCGCGGAGGCATAGAGCGCCAACTGATCGTACGGCGTGTCGATGGGAAGTTGCACAACTGTTTGGGTGGCGAACGCGTCATTTGCCTCGATCCAGTTCCCGAAAGGCATCCATGGCTGCGCCGACACCAACTGGCCGGGCTGGTAGATCTCCTTTCGGGAGAGCGGGCGTTGCACAGAGAAATCACGGAACGTCTCGGCGTCCGCACGCCACTGCTCGCGGGGCCGGTCCGTCCGGCTGAGCGACACCTGTTCGCCCATGGCGTGGAATTCGGTGCCGAGCACGTAGAAACCCACATCGCTGCGGTTCTCGATCTTGATGTCGACCGGTACGACGAACTTCTTGCGGTCCTTGCTCAGCACGGGCTCTCCCACTGCGATCTTGACGAGGGGCCTGGCACCGCGCTGGGACGGCTGGTAAAGGTGCTGGTAGCCGAAATTGGCCACCGCGAGAGCCGAGGAGACGATCAGCGCCACGGCGAACCGCTTCGGAGAGGGAATCACCACCGATGTCCGCCACACCATGAAGACGGCACATGCGGAACCCACCGTGAGCAGGCCGAACAGAACCTGGTAAGGCGTGGAATCGCCGTCTCGGAACGCCTCGTACCAGAGCATGGCGTTGGTAAAAAATGCCGCGACCGTACCGATCAGCGCGACCACCCCGGAATAGGGGAAGATGTTCCGGCCCCAGTGGTCCACGACTGCGAAGAAGCCCACCAAGGAGAGGACCGCGACCAGAATGAGGATGGCACCGGTGATACGCCCCGTGTAGGTCAGGGCCTCGGTGAAGTCTTCAATGCCCCACCAGCCCAGCAGCAGCGCCGTCGGGAGGAGGACCATCAGAATCAATGCCATGGCGGCCGGTGACTTCCTGGTGCCCGGCGCGATCAGCAGTTCCCGCAGACGCGAGCCGACGCCGATCCCGGTGGGTTTCCTCACGTGATCATCCCCTGCCGCCGCGGGCCGTCCGCCGGGCGCTCGAGCCGACTGGATCCACGGGGTCCTCCTTCGACTTCGACTGTCACTGCGGCACTGCACGGGTGAGCGCCGTCCGGCGGGCCGCGGAGCATCCGGGACTCGAGCCCCATCGTCCGCGTCGATCACCCGGGCCACCATCCGGACGCCTCCGGAAGGCCTAGCGGAAGGCCCCGGCGAAGGGTGACGTCCCTCTCTCTTCCACGGAACCCCGCACGGACCGCTCCGCCGGGAGCTATCACGGAAGCAGGGGTCACGGACGTGGGAAGGCGGTGCGGCCGGTGCGGGCGATCAGGGGACTGTGGCGCTGGCGGCACAACCCGCTGTGCCGCCCGACCGATCTGGCCGAGGGCCGGGTGGGGCTCGTGGCACTGCTGCTCGTCCTCCTCGCCGCCCCGGTCGTCGGGGTTCTGGTCGGGAGCGCCACCGAGGAGGCCCTGCGGCGTTCCGTGCGCGAGCAGCACGCGAACCGGCATCAGGTGCGGGCCGCGGTGGTGCGCGAGGTGGACCCCGCCCCGCTGAACATCGACCCGGAGGGCTCCGTCGGCGGGGATCCGCGCACCCGGGTCCTCGCCCGGTGGACCGCCTCCGACGGCACCGAGCACAGCGGCCCGGTGTCGACGCGTTTGAAGGACCCGCGGCCGGGCGACCGCTTTCCCCTGTGGACCGACGCCGAGGGCCGCCCCACAGCACGGCCGATGGACACGGTGACGGCGACGACGCACGCCGTGCTCGCCGGCTTCGGCGTGACCCTGCTGACGGCTGCCGCGATCGAGTGCGTCAGACGGCTGGTCGTCCGGCGCATGGTCCACCACCGGTACGTCCGCCTGGACCGGGCCTGGGAGAGGGTGGGCCCCGACTGGGGCAGGACCGGCACCGGAAGCTGACGGGCCGGCGCCTCTGGTCAATGCGACAGCCGTGCGCACGCTACGGTGGTCCGGCCGGAGCATTCGACGGCAGACCCGCGTACGACAAGGTGGGGGCACAGCTACGCCATGGCACAGGGCACGGTCCAGGTGACGCACACCGGCACATCGCGATGGCGGCGCCGCACAGGTGAATACGCGTCGCTCGCCGCCGCCCTGGAGGCCGCGGCCGAGGGCGACATCCTCACCGTCGCTCCCGGGACCTACCGGGAGAACCTCGTCGTGGAGCGGTCGGTGACCCTGCGCGGGCCCGAGGGCTCGCCCGGCTCGGTGCGCATCGCCCCCGTGGACGGGGTCCCACTGACCGTACGCGCGTCCGCGATGGTCCAGGACCTGCATGTGGAGGGGCAGGACTCCGCGGCCCCGGCCCTGCTGATAGAGGAGGGCTCCCCGGAACTGCGGGACGTACGGGTGGTCACCCGGTCGGCCGTCGGCATAGAGGTGCGCGGCGGTGCCCGGCCGACGGTCCGTCACTGCACGGTCGACAACCCGGCGGGGGTCGGCATCGCCGTGCTCGACGGCGGGGGCGGGGTGTTCGAGGAGTGCGAGGTCGTCGCCGCCGGTCAGGCCGGCGTCGCGGTGCGCGGGGGCGCGCACCCCCGGCTCGAGCGCTGCCGCGTGCACCACACGGCCGGCTCGGGACTCACCGCCACCGGGGAGAACTCGGCGCTGGAGGCGGTGGGCTGCGAGGTCTACGAGGTGCGGGGCAGCGGTGTCCAGGTGACCGGCCGGGCGACCGCGCACCTCACCGACTGCGAGGTGCACCGCACCACCGGCGACGGTGTCACCCTCGACACCGACGCGGTACTGACCCTGGCCGACTGCCGCATCCACGACATCCCGGAGAACGCGGTCGACCTGCGTTCCCGCTCCGTCCTCACCATGACCCGTACCACCGTGCGGCAGTTCGGCCGCAACGGACTGTCGGTATGGGATCCGGGCACCCGCGCGGACGCCAACCAGTGCGAGATCTCCGACAGCACCGGCGACTATCCGGCGGTGTGGGTGAGTGACGGCGCGACCGTCGTACTGGACTCCTGCCGGGTGCACGACGTGCCGGACGCCCTGTTCGTCCTCGACCGCGGTTCACGCGCGGACGTGGTCGACAGCGACCTGTCACAGGTGCGCAACACCGCGGTGTCGGTCAGCGACGGCGCCACCGCGCAGCTCGACGACTGCCGGATCCGGGAGGCGGCCACGGGGGCCTGGTTCCGGGACCACGGCAGTGGCGGCACCCTCAGCAACTGCACCCTGGACGGTGTGCAGACCGGTGTGATCGTCACCAAGGGCGCCGATCCGACCGTCGAGCGCTGCACCGTCGATTCCCCGGCCGAGGCCGGTGTCTACGTCTCGGCCGGTGGCCGCGGCAGCTTCCTGGACTGCCGGGTCACGGGCAGCGGCGGGTACGGCTTCCACGTGATAGACGGCAGCCGGACGACGCTGCGGAAGTGCCGCACGGAGCGCTGCGCGCGGGGTGGTTACGAGTTCGCCGAGAGCGGCGGAGCGGCCGGCGCGGGCGGCCCTTCGGTGGAGGACTGCACCAGTGACGAGAGCGGCCATCTCGCGTCGCCGGCGGCTCCGGAGCCGGCCGTGCAGACCGTGACCCGCTCCCCCGGTCTGCTGGGCGCCGTTCCCGGGCCCCGTGCCGGGCAGGCGCCGTCCGCCCCCGCCGTCGAACCGGAGAAGGAGCTGCGCCCGTCGAGGACCGTGCTCGGTGAACTCGACGCGCTGGTGGGCCTGGAGAGCGTCAAACGGGAGGTGCGGGCCCTCACCGACATGATCGAGGTGGGCCGGCGCCGGCAGCAGGCCGGGCTGAAGGCGGCCTCCGTCAAGCGCCATCTGGTGTTCACGGGCTCCCCCGGCACCGGCAAGACCACGGTCGCCCGCCTGTACGGCGAGATCCTCGCCTCCCTCGGGGTGCTGGAGAAGGGGCACCTGGTCGAGGTCTCCCGGGTCGACCTGGTCGGCGAGCACATCGGGTCCACGGCGATCCGCACCCAGGAGGCGTTCGAGAGGGCGCGCGGCGGTGTGCTGTTCATCGACGAGGCGTACGCGCTCTCCCCCGAGGACTCCGGGCGGGACTTCGGCAAGGAGGCCATCGACACGCTGGTGAAGCTGATGGAGGACCACCGGGACGCGGTCGTGGTGATCGTCGCGGGGTACACGGCGGAGATGGAGCGGTTCCTGTCCGTCAACCCGGGGGTGGCGTCCCGTTTCTCCCGGACCATCACCTTCGGTGACTACGGGTCCGAGGAGCTGCTGCGCATCGTGGAGCAGCAGGCCGAGGAGCACGAGTACCGGCTGGCGGCGGGTGCCTCGGAGGGGTTGCTGACGTACTTCACGGAGATCCCCAAGGGGCCCGCGTTCGGCAACGGCCGCACTGCGCGACAGACCTTCGAGGCGATGGTGGAGCGGCACGCGAGCCGGGTCGCCCAGTTGCCGGAGCCGAGTACGGACGACCTGACCCTGCTCTACGCCGACGACCTGCCCGAGCTGCCCTGATCCCGCCGCACCGCGTGCCGTGCGGCACGGACCTCATCCGGGGGGTGCGCCGGAGCCGCTGCGGACGCCGCCGTCGGGTTCTTCCGTGTGCCGCGGTGCCGGGACCTCCGGCCGCAGCCGGGCCAGCAGCCGTCGGCGTTCCTCGGCGAAGGCAGGGTCCGCCTGGTAGTCGGAGTGGCCGAGGATCGGCGCGGGCAGCGGGTGGGCCTCGGTGCGGCCGTACGCCAGGGGGTCCCCCAGGGGAGGGCGGTCCACCCCGGGACCGCGGTCGCCGGGCAGCCGCACCGGGCCGCCGATGGGGTCGGTGAGCCGGTGGAGGTTGCGCCAGCAGTCGACCTCCTGGTGCAGGGCGCCGAGCGCGGCGGGCCCGAAGTGGGCCGGGAACCAGCGGCCGTAGAGCCGTTCCAGCGGGGAGCCGTAGGTGAGCAGTGCGACGCGGTTGCGGGTGGCGGGGGTGAGCTGCCAGGCCGCGGCGGCGGCGAGGACGCTTCCCTGGGAGTGTCCGGAGAGCACCAGCCGTCCGCCGGTGGACCGCGTCCAGGTCTCGATCCGCCAGGTCAGGTCCGGCACCGCCCGTTCGGCGTAGCAGGGTGGGGCGAAGGGGTGGGCGGCACGTGGCCAGAAGGTGCCGACGTCCCACAGGATGCCGATCGTGCGCCGCGCGGAGGCGTCCTTGTAGGCGCGCCGGCCCCAGGTGACGAACAGGATGAAGCCGAGCCCGATCAGCCAGGAGCCCAGTGCCTGCGCCGTCTCGGCGGCGCCGTGCACCACGGGGTAGCTGCCCTGTGCGGCCCGGCCGGGCGTCCGGTCGGTGGTCAGGGCGCCGACGAGGGCGCCCGCGCCCAGCAGCAGGGTCGCGGCGGAGGTGACGGCGACGATGCGGGGTGCCCGGTCGGTGAGGGTGGCCATGGCGCGGGCGTAGGCGATCCGCCGGGTACGGGCGGGGTCGCCGGTCTCCCCCGGGAACTCCCGCGCCACGGCGGCGTGCTCGTCGCGGGCGATGCGCCAGGCCCGCCGGGCCAGCCAGCCGCAGAGCCCCAGCAGCAGGACGAGCAGGGGCGGGATCACGGACGCCTGCCAGGTGAGCACCACCGGCGGCCCGGGGATCGACGCCCCGGTGCCGTCCAGCCAGTCGGAGACCCGCTGGGCCACGCCGCCGGACATCACGCCGCCCAGTGCGCAGGCCAGCATCGCGACCGCGGGTCCGGCCAGCCCCCGCATGGCGGCACGCCGGTCGGGGGCGCTCCGGTACAGGGCGTGGGAGACCCCGGCGAGCACGATCACGAGGAGGCCCTGGGCGAGGGTGATGGCGCCGAAGGTCGCGTCGCCGGACAGCCGGCCCGCCGACTGCCAGCCGGGGCGCTGCCATCCGGCGTACACCAGGGTCAGGACGAGCAGGGCGAGCGCCGCCAGGGGCAGCAGGCGCACCACGCGGGTGTCGAGTTCGCCGTCCAGTCGGCGGTCGGTGCGGCCGCGGCGGCAGACCACCCACACCACGACGGCCGCGCCGGCGAAGAGCGCCGCTTCGAGGAGCGGGCCGAGGAGACCCAGCGCCGCGGGGCCGCCGGGAGCACGGTCGTGGCGGGCGGCCGCGCTGCCGACCGCGGCGGCGACGGTGAGCAGGCCGGCGGCGGTGTGCGCGGCGCGCAGCCGGGCGACCAGGCGGCGGCCGTACCAGAAGCCGGGCCGGCCCAGGGCGGTGGGGCCTGCCTCTTCGGTCTCCTCGGGTCCGGTCCCGTGGGCGATCGGCTGCTGGGACTCGTACGCGCTCCAGGTGCGCAGGGACAGGTACCACAGCAGCCCGGTCAGGGCTGTGGGCACCAGGGCGGCGAGGGCGAGCCGGCGGCCCGGCAGGCTCCACCAGCCGCCGTCCGAGGCCTCGGGCGACAGGAAGCCGAGCCAGGAGTGCCGTGCGGCGCACACGTGCGTGCCCGCGCACTGCCAGGCCGCGAGGTCCAGCGCGACCTCGCAGGCGGCCGCGACGAACAGCACCGTCAGGCTCAGTCCGGCCAGTCGCACCAGCAGTCCGTACAGCCGCACGAGGCGTCCGCGGCCCCGGGCCGTCGGGCGCATCCAGTGGGCGAGGTTGACCACCATGAAGGGGAGCAGCAACAGCCACAGGGCGCGGGCGCCGTTTCCGGAGGTGAGGTTGCACCAGACGTACGCCTCGGGGACCGGGCCGTCCCGGCGGTCGGCGGGCCGGCCCTCCGCGTCGGCGTCGTCGGCGCGCCGGAACACCGCGGCGACGTCGTCACCCGTGATCCGCACCGTGCGCGGATCGTTCAGCATCTCCTGCGGGGTGGTGCCGCCCACCCCGTGGACCAGGAGTTCCAGGGCGGGGCCGGCTTCCCCGGGGCGCTCGGCCGGCTCGCCCGCGCCCTCGGTCGGTCTGTGGTCCCGCGCACGCTCCACCGCTTCGCACTTCCCCCGTGGCACTCCGTCGGTTCCGTCCGTGCGGGCAGGATCTCCCCTGCTCGAGCGGTTCACACCTGTTCTCACGGAATCTCCCCGATCCGGGTGAGGTCCGGGCGCCGCAGGACCCGCCCGCGGGACGACCCCGTGGGACGGACTCTCGGGACAGTGACGGCATGTACACGGCCGACAGCCGGGTGCGTCCCCCTCGCCCCGGCATGCGAGGATGGGACGCCGACGCACCGGTGGCGGAGGGGACCTGCCGGTCGGACCGGTCGTGTGCGGCGTGTCGGACGGCTTGGCGGCGAAAGGACCGGAGCGTACGTGAGCGAGAATCAGAACCTCCTCGCGGAGCAGCGGCGCACCCTGATCCTCGACGAGGTCCGGCGCCGCGGCGGGGTCCGGGTCAACGAGCTGACCCGCAAGCTCGGCGTGTCGGACATGACGGTCCGTCGCGATCTCGACGCGCTGGCCCGGCAGGGCGTCCTGGAGAAGGTGCACGGCGGCGCGGTCCCGCTGGTCGAGGCCAGCACGCACGAACCCGGTTTCGAGGCCAAGTCGGGTCTGGAGCTGAGCGCGAAGGACGACATCGCGCGGGCGGCGGCCGAACTGGTCGCCCCGGGCTCGGCGATCGCCCTCTCCGGCGGCACGACGACGTACGCGCTGGCCGGCCGGCTGCTCGAGGTGCCCGACCTCACGGTGGTGACCAACTCGGTGCGGGTGGCGGACGTCTTCCACGCGGCGCAGCGCACCTCGGGCCCCCGGCAGGGCGCGGCCACCGTCGTGCTGACCGGCGGTGTGCGCACGCCGTCGGACTCGCTGGTGGGACCGGTGGCCGACCAGGCGATCGCGATGCTCCACTTCGATCTGCTGTTCCTGGGGGTGCACGGGATATCGGTCGAGGCCGGACTGTCGACGCCGAACCTCGCGGAGGCCGAGACCAACCGGCGTCTGGTGCAGTCGGCGCGGCAGGTGGTCGTGGTCGCCGACCACACCAAGTGGGGCACGGTGGGCCTGAGTTCGTTCGCCTCCCTGGACCAGGTGGACACGCTGGTGACGGACTCCGGGCTGCCGGCCGAGGTCCGCCTCGAGGTCTCCGAGCATCTGCGGCACCTGGTCGTGGCGGGGGAACCCGGCAGCCCTGCGGATCCCGCGGACGGCTGACCTCGCGGTCGGCCGACCGCGGACGGTCGACCCCCGCGGTCGGGCCGCCCGGAAGCCGTCAGTCCGGCCAGGTCCCGGTGCGCAGCAGCGTCTCGATCGTCGCCGTGTACGGGGCGATCTCCAGGCCCTGGCCGGCCAACCACGCGTCCGAGTAGTACTTGTCGAGGTAGCGGTCTCCCGGGTCGCAGAGCAGCGTCACCACGCTCCCCTGCCGCCCTTCGGCCACCATCTCCGCGACGATCTTCAGCGCGCTCCACAGCCCGGTGCCGGTGGAGCCGCCCGCCTTGCGGCCGAGGACCCGCTCCAGGGCCCGTACGGCGGCGACGGCGGCCGCGTCGGGCACCTTCATCATCCGGTCGATGGCGCCCGGCAGGAAGCTCGGTTCCATCCGGGGCCGGCCGATGCCCTCGATACGGGAACCGCTGTCGCAGGTGACGTCCGGATCGCCGGTGGTCCAGCCCTCGAAGAAGCAGGAGTTCTCCGGGTCGGCGACACAGACGCGGGTGTCGTACTGCAGGTAGTGGACATAGCGCGCGAGGGTCGCCGAGGTGCCGCCGGTGCCGGCCGTGGCGACGATCCACTCGGGCACCGGGAACGGCTCCGACTCCAGCTGGCGGAAGATGGATTCGGCGATGTTGTTGTTCCCCCGCCAGTCCGTGGCCCGTTCGGCGTAGGTGAACTGGTCCATGTAGTGGCCGCCGGTCTCCGCCGCGAGGGCGGACGACGCCTCGTACATCGTGCGGGGGTCGTCCACGAAGTGGCACCGGCCGCCGTGGAACTCGATGAGGCGGCACTTCTCGGCGCTCGTCGTGCGCGGCATGACGGCGATGAAGGGCACGCCGATCAGCTTCGCGAAGTAGGCCTCCGACACGGCGGTCGAACCGCTGGACGCCTCGATCACCGGGCGGCCCGGACGGATCCAGCCGTTGCACAGCCCGTAGAGGAAGAGGGAGCGGGCCAGCCGGTGCTTCAGACTGCCGGTCGGGTGCGTCGACTCGTCCTTGAGGTAAAGGTGGACGTTCCACCGCTCGGGCAGCGGAAAGCGCAGCAGATGGGTGTCGGCCGACCGGTTGGCGTCGGCCTGCACCCTGCGCACGGCCTCTTTCAGCCAGTCGCGGTAGCCGGGGTCACTGTGGTCCGCATCGAGGGTGACACCGCTCGGGGGCTGTTGGAGGGTACTCACGGCAGGGCTCCTTACGCTGAGCGCCGGCGGCGTCCCACGCGGCCGACGCACCGATCATATGCACCTCGGAACCGCCCCTCACCTGCATAAACACCTCTTTGAGCGGCCCAAAGGAAACCCTGGGACCACGGGCCCCGGCCCTCCGCCCGGGGGCGCCCGGGGCGCGGCGGTGGGGGCGCATTCGCACGAGTGCTTCGAGCGCCGCGGGGAACGGGGGCACGTGCACTGGTGCTCGGCGGCGGGGGCGGGCAGACTGCACCGGCGGAGCAGGGTCCCGGACGGGGGCACACTGGATCTGGACATGAGCCGGCCCGCGGAACACGGTCCGGCACACCGACGCGCACAAGGGGGCAGGTGGCATGGCCGAGCCGGAGTTCACGGCCAGGGGCGTGCGGATCGGCAGGCGGCTGCGGTCGCTCACCCGGGCCGGGCAGGTCCGGATCAGCGACGGCAGGCTCGAGTTGCTCACCAGCCACGGAACCGAGATCGACAGCGCGCCGGTGCAGGCCGTACGCGCCTCCCGTCCCTGGTTCGCGCCCGAGGACCGGGCCCTGGCCGATCTCAACGGCCATCGGTACCTGCTGACGCTGGGTGAGCACGACCCGGCGCCGGGCGAGCCGGGACCGCCCGCGGCCCGCCGCTTCATCGAAGCCGTGCGCCGGGCGTCGGGCCACGGCGCCTGAGATGCCCGTGAGTTGCGTCACTTCCGGCCCTGCGTCACGCTGTTGTCACGTCACTCTGGGTTTACCGGCGATAACGCTGCGAACCAGCCCGCCGGCCACGACAGCAGGCGGCCATGCCAGGCGGGCACCCTGCTGGATCCGTACTCCGTGTTCTTCCGGACGTCCGTCCGGACCTGACACCGGGGAGTCGCAGCTGTGATCACTCACCCAAGCAGACACTGCACGGTGGAGCTCCAGGCTCTGCCCGCGCGGATCGGCCAGGTCCGCAGAATCGTATCTGCGCAATTGCGCTACTGGCATATGGACATGTTGATAGACCGGGCCTCGCTCGGTGTGACGGAGTTGTTGTCCAACGTCCACCGGCACGCCCAGCCCGACAAGACCTGCACGGTCGAGCTGGAGGTGCTGCTCGACCGGCTCAAGGTCTCGGTGCGCGACCACGACCCGCGGTTGCCGGCCGTGACGAACGCCGGCCCGCTCGCCACCTGCGGGCGGGGGCTGGCCATGGTGGCCGCGATGAGCGAGAGCTGGGGTGCGGTGCCGGACGGCGACTCGGGCAAGGTCGTGTGGTTCACGCTGCCGACGCCGTCCGCGACTCCCGTCGCGGACTGGGACCGGTGTCCGAGGATCGAGGCCGTCGAGCCCGCCGTGCACCGGTTCGCGGAGGTCGCGCTCGTCGAGCACGCCGTCGAGGGCCCCCGGGCCGAACCGGAACCCGCCCGGTCCGCCGTTCCCGGCTGACCGGGCGGTGGCTCCGAGGGAGGACGGCGGCGCCCGTCCCCCTCCCCCCGCCGGGCCCGCCGGGTTCAGGTGGAGGGCTGGTCGCTGTCCTTCAGCGCGCCCCAGCCGTGCCAGCGGTCGACCTCGATCCAGGCGCTGACCCGGGACCGGACCCGGTCCGGGTACGGGTTGCCGGTGTAGTGCCGGGAGAGCCGGTCGATGTCGGCCAGGCCCTCGTCGTCCTTCAGCTCGACGACGCGGCCGATGAGGGTGACATGGGTGTACCAGTTCTCCTCGTCCAGCACGGTGAGGGTGACGCGCGGATCGCGGCGCAGGTGCTTCAGGCGCACCCTGCCCTCGTCCAGGCTGATCAGCGCGCGGCCGTCCTCCCACACGTACCAGGTGGGCGTGGAGACGGGTGTGCCGTCGGAGCGGAGGGTGGCCATGACGCAGGGGTTGGGGCGGCGCAGCAGGTCGTCGGCCTCGGAAGGCAGCGGGGGCTTGGACACTACGGACTCCTCGGTGGATCGTCGAACGGTTCCCCGGGACGCTTCGTACCGGGTGCTCAGGTGGTGGGCTCGTCGTGACCGGCGAAACTGGCGTAGTAGGCGGCGGCCATGTCCTGGTCGCCGTGGCCCTGGGCCGCGGCGCGTTCCAGGCGCTCGGCGCCGGCCGCGGCCACGTCCAGGCGTACACCGTGCTGTTCGCCGGCCCGGACGATCAGACGGGCGTCCTTGGCCGCGGTGGTCACGGCGAACTGGGCCGGGGTCAGCGGCCCGTCCAGGATCAGCCCCGCCTTGGCCCGCAGATAACCCATGTCGAGCGGGCCGCCCGCGATGAGGTCGAAGAAGCCTCCGGGGTCGACGTCCAGCGCCTCGGCCAGGGCGAGGGTCTCCCCCACGGCGGAGGTGACCGCGAGGACCCAGCTGTTGGCCACGAGTTTGAGCCGGGTCGCGCTGCCGGCCGCCCCGTCCTCGCCGGTCCACACGGTGCGGGCGCCGACGGCGTCGAAGACCGGGGCCACCGTGCTCCTGCCCTCTGCCGGTCCGGCGGCGATCACGGTCAGCTGTCCGGCCTCGGCGGGCTGCCGGGTGCCCAGCACGGGGGCGTCGTAGAAGAGCAGCCCGTGCTCGCGCGCGAAGCCGGCCAGCTCGGCGACGCCCTCGAGACCGGCGGTGGTGGACTGCGCCCAGACGGTGCCGCGCCGCAGGGCGGGGACGGCCAGCCGCATCGTCTCCAGCGTGGCGGGACCGTCGTACAGCATGGTCAGGACGACATCGGCGGACTCGACCGCCTCGGCGGGGGTGCCGGCCACGTGCGCGCCGTCGGCGGCGAGCGGCTCGGCCTTGGCGCGGGTGCGGTTCCAGACGCGGACGGCGTGACCGGCCCGGGCGAGGTTGCGGGCCATCGCGGCACCCATGATGCCGGTGCCCAGGACGGTCACGGTGAGCTGGTCGGTCATGACTTCGGCTTTCTGCGGGTCGGGGCGGTCGCCCCGGGTGCGGTGGGCAGTGCTGCGCCGATCACGTTTCGTGGATCATTGTGCGGTGTCCGGTGGTGGTTCCGCCTGTCGGCCCGGGCATCCGCCTGCCCGCAGGCCGGACCGTCATGCCGGGGTGCGAGCTACGCCAGGGCCCCCAGCGGATCGTCGAGGACCGGCTGCCAGGCCAGTTCGGCGGCGCCGACCAGGCTGTTGTGGTCCAGGGCGCAGGCCAGGATCGGGACGCCGCCGCTGCGGCCCCACAGGCTGCGGTCGGCGACGACGGCGCGCAGCCGGTCCGGGGCTGCGTCCAGGAGGGTGCCGTGCAGGCCGCCGAGGATGATCCGGTCCGGGTTGAGGATGTTCACCAGGCCGGCGAGGCCCAGCCCCAGACGGTCGACGAGGGTGGCGACGGCGGCGCGGACGGCCAGGTCGTCAAAGTGCTCGCGGATCAGCGTGTCGGCCTGTTTGAGGAGGGACACCTCGGGACCGGGTTCGCGTCCGGCCGCGGTGAGGAAGGCAAGCGGGTCGGCCTCCGCGTCCAGGCAGCCCCGGCTGCCGCAGTAGCAGGGGCGGCCACCGGGGTTGACGGCGAGGTGGCCGACCTCCAGGGCGAGACCGGAACTGCCGGTGTGCAGACGGCCGTCGAGCACCAGCGCGCCGCCGACGCCCCGGTGGCCGGTGGCCACGCACAGCAGGTCGCGCGAGCCGCGCCCGGCACCGTGCCGGTGCTCGGCGAGGGCGACGAGGTTGACGTCGTTCGCCGCGAAGGCGGGCCCGTCGACGCCGGCGGCGCGCACCTGCTCGGCGAAGATCTCCCGCACCGGGGCCCCCGTGGGCCAGGCCAGGCGCAGCGGGCCGAACGCCAGCCCCTCGGGTTCGGCCACCGCGGACGGCACGGAGAGTCCCGCTCCGACACACCGGCGTCCTGTCTCGCGGAGCAGTTCGGCGCCGGCCGCAACGACGGAGCCGAGCACCTTCGCCGGGTCGGCGTCGATGACCTCGCTGCCGGGCGCGGTGGCGACGATCCGGCCGCCGAGGCCGACGAGGGCGGCCCGGAACCCGTCGGCGTGCACCTGCGCGGCCAGTGCCACCGGTCCGTCCTCGGCGATCGAGAGCCGGTGCGAGGGCCGGCCCTGCGAACCGGCGGCCGCCCCGGGCCGGGCGTCCACCCGGATCAGGCCGAGTGCCTCCAGTTCGGCGGCGACGGCGCCGGCGGTCGCCCGCGTCACACCCAGTTCCGTGGTGAGCACCGCGCGGGTCGGGGCACGTCCGGTGTGCACGAGCTCCAACGCGGGCCCGAGCGCTCCGCGTCCCCGGTCCAGCCGCGTCCTCGAGGTGGTTCCTTCCCCCGCCGGCCGGGGGTCCGCCTTCCCGCTCATGAGGGCGAGTCTCCCATGATCCGAAACGGCGGCGGGCCACCGGCCGCCGCACCGGAGCGGGAGGCCCGGCCGCCCGGCACGGCCCGAGCCGGGACTCCGGGCTCCGCTAGCCTGGTCGCACGATGAACGACCGTATGACGACTGCGTGGGGCGCGCCGGTGCTGACCCGCTTCCCCGAGGACCCCCGCGACAGGCTGCGCGCCTGGGACGCCTCCGACGAGTACCTCCTCGGACATCTGGACCGGGAGCCGATCCCGCTGGACGGCACGGTCGTGGTCGTCGGGGACCGCTGGGGGGCGCTGGTCACGGCGCTCGCCGCGCACCGGCCGACGCAGATCACCGACTCCTGGCTGGGGCAGCAGGCGACCCGCGCGAACCTGGCACGTGCCGGTGTCGAGCCGGGCGCCGTCCGGCTGCTCACCACGCAGGACCCGCCGCCGGCCCGGATCGACGTGCTGCTGGTGCGGGTGCCGAAGAGTCTGGCGCTGCTGGAGGACCAGTTGCTGCGGCTGGCTCCCGCGGTGCACGAGGACACGGTCGTCGTCGGAACCGGCATGGTGAGGGAGATCCACACCTCGACGCTGAACCTCTTCGAGCGGATCATCGGCCCCACCCGGACCTCCCTCGCCGAGAAGAAGGCGCGGCTCGTCTTCTGCACCCCGGACCCGACTCTGGTCCGGCCCCCCAGCCCCTGGCCGTACAGCTACGCGCTGCCCGAGGGCGTCGGCGCGGTCTCGGGCCGGACCGTCGTCAACCACGCGGGGGTCTTCTGCGCCGACCGGCTCGACATCGGCACCCGGTTCCTCCTGAGGCACCTGCCGACCGGGCGGACGGGACTGCGGGTGGTGGACCTCGGGTGCGGCAACGGTGTCGTCGGTACGGCGGTGGCGCTGGCCGACCCGCGGGCCGAGGTGCTCTTCGTCGACGAGTCGTTCCAGGCGGTGGCGTCCGCGGAGGCCACGTACCGGGCCAACGGCGTACCGGGGCGTGCCGAGTTCCGGGTCGGCGACGGTCTGGCGGGGGTGCCGGACGACAGCGTCGACCTGGTGCTCAACAACCCGCCGTTCCACTCCCACCAGGCGACCAGCGAGGCGACGGCCTGGCGCATGTTCACCGGCGCGAGGCGCACCCTGCGCCCCGGTGGTGAGCTGTGGGTGGTCGGCAACCGCCATCTGGGTTACCACGTGAAGCTGCGACGGCTCTTCGGGAACAGCGAAGTGGTGGCGAGCGACCCGAAGTTCGTCGTCCTGAAGTCCGTGAAGCGGTAGCGGCGCGGCACCGCGACGCCCTTGGCGGTCCGCCTCAGTGGGGGGCGAGCGCCGTGATGAGGTCCGCCACCGCGCGGGTCATCGCCTCCCGGCCCACGGTCAGATAGCCGCGGGTGTCGACCGCTGCGGGGTGGGCGCGGAGCAGGGTGAGGGCCGTGGTCGCGAACCGCGTCTGCACGACGGAGCGTTCGTCCGCGTAGTCGAGTACGACGGTCTCGTCCGCCGACGCCGTCACGGCGGTGTCCGGGTCGGCGGTGAGCGCGGTGGTGCGGGTGCCGCCCCTCAACCGGTCGAGCAGGTCCAGGACTTCGGTGGTGGTGCCGGAGCGGGTGAGGGCGACGACGTGGTCGTAGGCGCGTCCGTGCGGGAACTCCGAGGCGGCGAAGGCGTCCGTCTCGCCCTGACCCGCTCCCTCGCGCAGGGCCGCCACCGCCTGCGCCATGAAGTACGAGGTGCCGCAGCCGACGACCGCGACCCGCTCCCCCGGCGCCGGGAGGGCCCGGGCGTGCTCGGCCGCCTGCGTCGCGGCCCGGGTCCAGCACTCGGGCTGACTCGTCAGTTCGTCCTCGGCATGCGTCATGTCCGCCCCACCCGTGCCGGTGATGGTCGCTGCACCACAGAGCGGGGTTTCAAGCACCATCAAGCATGCGGACGGAGATCGGCGGGTGCGGCGGCGCCCGTCCGCCGGGCAGGCGCCAGGGCAGCCGGAGGCCGCGAGACGGCAGGTGGCGGCAGGACGGGAGGGCGGACGTCGCGGGACGCCCGCCGGCAGGCGCTGCTCGAACTGCTCGTCGAGCGGGGCCGGCTGGACGTGGACGAGGCCGCCGCCGAGCCGGAGGTGTCGGCCGCGACGATCCGCCGGGACTTCGACGGCCTCGCCGGGCAGCAGATGTTGGTGCGTACCCGGGCGGGGCGGTGGCGCACGGGGTGTCGTACGAGTTGCCGCTGCGATGCAGGACCGCTCGCCGCGCCTCCGGGAAGCAGCGGATCGCCGGGGCGGTGGCGGGACTCCTCGCGCCGGACGAGGCGGCCGGGCCGACCGGCGGCCCCACCACCACGGAGGTGGCGCGCGCCGGCGGTACGCGGTGATCTCGCGTCCGGGTCGCCCGCGCCGACGGTGGTGACCGACGCGCTCGACATCGCCGACGAGCTCGCCGTGCGCCCGCAGTTCGAGATCGTGGTGACCGGCGGTGTGGCGCGGGCCCAGTCGTACGAGCCGGTCGGGCCGCTCGCGGACGGGGTGCTGGGGCAGGTCACGCTCGACGTGGCGGTGCCCGGCGTCGTCGCCTTCGACGTCGTACACGGTCCGGCGGCGCACGACGAGGCGGAGGCTGCGGTCGACCGGCTGCTGTGCGAGCGGGCCGAGCGGGTGATCGTGGCGGCCGATTCCAGCAAACCGGGCCGGCGGGCGTTCGCCCGGATCTGTCCGGCCGAGTCGGTGGACGCCCCGGTCACGGACGCGGCGGCCTCCCCGGAGGCGGTGCGCCGGTTCGAGGAGGCGGGCTGCGCGTCCTCGTGGCGTGAACCGCCCACCGCGAGCCCGTCCGGCCGGGCCTGCCTAAGCTGGCAGTCGGGGCGGCACGTACCGGCAGGTCAGGGAGGCTGCGATGGACGGGGCGGCGAGGGAGTGGGGAACATCCGGCGGACAGCGGTACGCACCGATCTCCGATCACGGCCTGATCGGAGATCTGCGCAGCGTGGCGCTGGTGACGACCAACGGCACCATCGACTGGTACTGCTGCCCGGACTTCGACGCGCCCAGTGTCTTCGCCGCGATCCTGGACGCCGAGCGCGGGGGCTGTTTCGAGCTGGCGGCGGCCGTGCCGGCGCACGCCAAGCAGTTCTACTTCCCCGACACCAATGTCCTGATCACCAGGTTCTTCACCGAGGACGGCGTGGGTGAGGTGCAGGACTTCATGCCGGTCACCGGGAAGCCGGAGCCGACCGAGGAGAACCGGCACCGGCTGATCCGGCGGGTGCTGTGCGTGCGCGGGTCCCTCCCGTTCCGGATGCGGGCGGCGCCGCGGTTCGAGTACGGCGCCCGGCCGCACACCCTGCGGCTGGTCGGCGACCTTGCGGTGTTCGAGTCCGAGGCGCTGTCCCTCGCCCTCACCTCGACCGTCCCGCTGGAGGCCGACGGCCCGGACGCGCGGGCCGACTTCAAACTGGCGGAGGGCGAGACCGCGGTGTTCGCCCTGGACCGGGTCGGCGGCGAGGTGGCTCCCCGCCACTGCGCGCACCGGGACGCGGAGGAGCAGTTCGGCACGACGGTGCGGTACTGGCGGCACTGGCTGTCCTCCTCCCGCTACCGCGGCCGGTGGCGGGAGATGGTGCACCGCTCCGCCCTCACCCTGAAGCTGCTCACCTACGCGCCGACCGGGGCGATCGTGGCGGCGCCCACGACGAGCCTGCCGGAGGAGCTCGGCGGGGAGCGCAACTGGGACTACCGGTACGTGTGGATGCGGGACGCTGCCTTCTGCGTGTACGCGCTGCTGCGGCTGGGCTTCTCCGAGGAGGCCAGGGCGTTCATGGGGTTCGTGTCCCGGCACGTCAGCCCCGGCGCCGGGCGCCCCTCCGGCCCGTTGCAGATCATGTACGGCATCGACGGCCGCACCGACCTGGCCGAGCGCGAACTCGGCCATCTGGAGGGGTACCGGGGTTCGGCGCCGGTGCGGGTCGGCAACGCGGCGGCCGAGCAGTTGCAGCTCGACATCTACGGGGCGCTGGTCGACTCCTTCTACCTGTACGACAAGTGGGCCGAGCCGATCTCCAGCGAGCAGTGGGAGCATGTGTGCGCGCTGGTGGACTGGGTGTGCGCGCACTGGGACCAGCCCGACGAGGGCATCTGGGAGACGCGCGGCGGGCGCAGGAACTTCCTGTACTCACGGCTGATGTGCTGGGTGGCGATCGAGCGGGCCGTCCGCATGGCCAACCGGCGCGGTCTGCCCGCCGATCTCCCCCGCTGGCAGACGAGCCGCGACACCATCTACCGGCGGATCATGAGCCACGGCTGGTCCGAGGCGCGCCGGGCCTTCGTGCAGCACGAGGACGGGGACGTGCTCGACGCGGCGGTGCTGATGATGCCGCTGACGAAGTTCATCGCGCCGACCGACCCCAAGTGGCTGTCCACGCTCGACTCCCTCACCGAGGACCTGGTGTCGGACTCGCTGGTCTACCGGTACGACCCGGAAGCGAGCCCGGACGGCCTGCGCGGCGACGAGGGCACGTTCTCCATCTGCTCGTTCTGGTACGTCGAGGCGCTGACCCGGGCCGGGCGGCTCGACGAGGCCTCCCTCGCCTTCGAGAAGATGCTGACGTACGCCAACCACCTGGGCCTGTACGCCGAGGAGATCAGCCACACCGGGGCGCAGCAGGGCAACTTCCCGCAGGCGTTCACGCACCTCTCGCTGATCAGTGCCGCGTTCAACCTGGACCGCGCCCTGGGCTGAGCCTCAGCGCCCGTGGCCCGCGCCCTCACCGGGCGCGGGCGACGCGGGCGCGTTTTTCCCGTCGTGCGCCGGTGCGGGTGCGCTGTCCGCGACGACCGGGTCCAGCACCCGGCCGACGCCGTAGGCCGTGCCGAAGGTCGCGGCCAGGGCTACGGCGAACGCGGTGATCTTCACTCCGGTACGCATGGTCACCCCTCCTCGGAATCCGCTCGGATTCCTCTCGGAACCGGACGCCGACCCGGGCGCGGGGCGGTGTCCACACACCTCACCATACCCCTGGGGGGTACGTGCTCACATCCGGGGGACCCTTGAATCCGCATACCTCCCGGGGGTATACCTGGAATCGGGAGGGATACCCCCGGCCCGTATACTGCAACCGGCGGCCGGGCACGTCCAGGCCGGCCCTCGTCACCAGGAGCGCCCATGACCGTCCGTACAGCCGGCACCGAGAGCGAGGCCGGGGCCCAGGAAGAGGTGGAGCTGGTCATCGGCGGGATGACCTGCGCCTCCTGCGCCGCGCGGGTCGAGAAGAAACTCAACCGGATGGACGGGGTCACCGCCACGGTCAACTACGCCACCGAGAAGGCCCGGGTGTCGCACGACGGCGCGGTCACCGTCCAGGACCTGATCGCCACCGTCGAGGCCACCGGGTACACGGCGCGGGAGCCCGCGCCGCCCGCGCGCGGGAACGGCCCCGCCGCCTCCGGCTCCGCCGATTCCACCGACTCCCCCGACGAGCTCCGGTCGCTGCGGGAGCGGTTGGTCACGGCCGTGGTGCTGTCGGTGCCCGTCATCGCGATGGCGATGATCCCTGCCCTGCAGTTCGAGTACTGGCAGTGGCTGTCCCTGACGCTGGCGGCGCCGGTCGTGACGTACGCGGCGTGGCCCTTCCACCGGGCGGCGTTCACCAACGCGCGGCACGGTGCGGCCACCATGGACACGTTGGTCTCGGTCGGCACCTCGGCGGCGTTCCTGTGGTCGGTGTGGGCGCTCTTCTTCGGCACCGCCGGCATCCCGGGCATGACCCATCCCTTCGAACTGACCATCGCCCGTTCGGACGGCGCCGGGAACATCTATCTGGAGGCCGCCGCGGGTGTCACCGCGTTCATCCTGGCCGGGCGGTACTTCGAGGCGCGTGCCAAGCGGAAGGCGGGCGCGGCGCTGCGGGCGCTGATGGAACTGGGCGCGAAGGACGTCACCGTGCTCCGGCCCGACGGGCGCGAGGAGACGGTGCCTGTCGAGGAGTTGGCGGTCGGCGACCGTTTCCTGGTACGCCCCGGCGAGAAGATCGCGACCGACGGGACAGTCGTCGAGGGGACTTCGGCACTGGACGTCTCCATGCTCACCGGGGAGTCCGTGCCGGTGGAGGTGGCCTCCGGGGACGCGGTCACCGGGGCCACGCTCAACGCGGGCGGGCGCCTGGTCGTGGAGGCCACCCGCATCGGCTCCGACACCCAGCTCGCCCGGATGGCGAAGATGGTGGAGGACGCGCAGAACGGGAAGGCCGCCGCGCAGCGGCTCGCGGACCGGATCTCCGCGGTCTTCGTACCGGTCGTGATCGCGCTGGCCCTGGGCACGCTGGGCTTCTGGCTGGGCAACGGCGCCGGGCTGACCGCCGCGTTCACCGCCGCCGTGGCCGTACTGATCATCGCCTGCCCGTGCGCCCTCGGCCTCGCCACGCCGACCGCGCTGATGGTCGGCACCGGGCGCGGCGCGCAGCTCGGCATCCTCATCAAGGGCCCGGAGGTCCTGGAGACCACCCGCCGCGTCGACACCGTGGTGCTCGACAAGACCGGCACGGTCACCACCGGCCGGATGACCCTGCTCGCCGTGCACCCGGCCGAGGGCACCGACGAGGCCGACGTGCTGAGGCTGGCAGGCGCCCTGGAGCACTCCTCCGAGCACCCGATCGCCCGTGCCGTCGCCGACGGCGCCCTGGAGAAGCTGGGCACGCTGCCCTCCCCCGAGGACTTCGGCAACGTGCCCGGACTCGGCGTCCAGGGTGTCGTGGAGGGCCGTGCGGTGCTCGTCGGCCGGGAGCAGCTGCTGGCGCAGTGGGAACTGAAGCTGCCGGCCGAGCTGTCGCGGGCCCTGGAGAAGGCCCAGGCGGCCGGGCGCACCGCCGTCACGGTGGCCTGGGACGGCGAGGCGCGCGCGGTGCTGGAGATCGCCGACGCGGTGAAGGAGACCAGCCCCGAGGCGGTGCGCCGGCTGCGTGCGCTCGGCCTCAGGCCCGTCCTGCTGACCGGTGACAACGAGGCGGTGGCACGGACCGTCGCCCGCGAGGTCGGGATCGCGCCGGAGGACGTGATCGCCGAGGTGCTGCCGCAGGACAAGGTGGACGTCGTCAAGCGCCTCCAGGCGGAAGGCCGCTCGGTCGCGATGGTCGGCGACGGGGTCAACGACGCGGCCGCACTGGCCCAGGCCGACCTCGGACTGGCCATGGGCACCGGCACGGACGCGGCCATCGAGGCCGGCGACCTGACCCTCGTCCGGGGCGACCTGCGGGCGGCGGCGGACGCGATCCGGCTGGCCCGCCGTACTCTCGGCACGATCCGGTCCAACCTGTTCTGGGCCTTCGCCTACAACGTCGCCGCGCTGCCGCTCGCCGCGGCCGGCCTGCTCAACCCGATGATCGCGGGGGCGGCGATGGCCTTCTCCTCGGTCTTCGTCGTCGGCAACTCCCTCCGCCTGCGCACCTTCCGGGCGGCCTGACCGGCGGCGGTCACCCGGACGGGGGTGACCGCCGGACTGCGGCGGGGGCGCGGGGACGCACCGGGTGGACCACGCGTACCGTGGACACCTGGTGATTCCCGGTCCACGGTGCGGGTGCGCCCAGCGGGCCCCGGACACGCGGACCCCCCACACAACGCCACCGCGGGAGAGACGAATGAGCGAGCCGACCACCACCGACCAGGGCGGTGCCCGTCCGCTCACCGCGCCCGCCCGGCCCGCCGACGGAATCCGCCGGGTGGCGTCCGCCGTCCTCGGCGATCTCAGGGCCGTGGACGGCGCCCTGTACGCGGCGGTGGCGGCCACTCCCACCCCCACCCTCGACCGGGCCCTGCGCCACCTCTCGCACGCGGCCGACCATTCGAAGATCTCGTTCGCCATCGCCGGCGCCCTCGCCCTGGGCGGGTCGCAGCAGCGCCGGGCCGCGCTCGTCGGCGTGGGGGCCATAGCCGTGGCGTCGGCGTCGGCCAATCTGCTCGGCAAGCGTCTGGTGCGCAGGGACCGGCCGGACCGGGAGGCGGCCCGGGTGACCGTGGACCGGCACGTCCCGATGCCCACCTCGGCCTCCTTCCCCTCCGGGCACACCGCGTCGGCGGTCGCCTTCGCCACCGCCGTCGGTACGGTCCTGCCCGCGGCCTCCGCCCCGCTCGGCGCGCTGGCCGGCGCGGTGGGCTACTCACGCGTCCACACGGGCGTGCACTATCCGGGAGACGTCGTCGCCGGCGCGGTACTCGGCATCGTGAGCGCGGCCACCGCCCTCGCCCTGGCGTCAGCCCGCCTCCCCGCCTCGTACGGGAACAGAAGGCCGCGCCCGCCCCGGGCCCGCTGACCGCTGACCGCTGACCGCTGACCGGGGAAGATGAACACCGTCTTCCGCCGCTCCCGGGACAGCATGCCTAGAGCCGCGTCCCGCCCTTCGGGCGGACCTCCCCGGCCCGCCCGAGGGCCTGCCGCAGAGGCCGTCCGACGAACCGGTAGCGGCGTTCCGGCCGTCCCGCGACCCCGTACCGCAGCGAGACCTCAGCCGCGCCGACGGTGTGGAAGTGCTCCAGGTAGCGGCGGGCGCTGACCCTGGAGACGCCGGTGAGGGCGGCGCACTCGGTGGCCGACAGCGTGCCGTCGGCCTCCCGCAGGGTGCGCTCGACCAGTTCGGCGGTCTCCACACTCATGCCCTTGGGCAGCACCGGAGCCGCGTACGTCACGACCGGCGCCGCCGCTCCGGCCAGCACCCGGTCCACGTCGGCCTGGCCGCGTACGACCGTGTCCAGCAGCCGACCGCGCTGGACGGCGTACCGCTCCAGCCTGGCCCGCAGGTCATCGAACTCGAACGGCTTGAGCAGATAGTCGACGACCCCGTGCCGGACCGCCCCGCGCACCGTCTCCGCCTCCCGTGCGGCGCTGATGACCATCACGTCGCAGTCGTGTCCCGCGCTGCGCAGCCGGGGAATCACCTCGAGGCCGAACAGGTCCGGCAGATACAGGTCGAGCAGCACCAGGTCGGGCCGGAGTTCGTCCACCGCGGCCACGGCCTGCTCACCGGTGCTGGCGACGCCGACCACCCGGAACGCCTCGATGCGGTCGACGAAGGCACGGTGCACACGGGCCACCATGAAGTCGTCGTCGACCACGAGCACGTCGATCGCGTCGGCGCGTGCGGGCCCGGCGTGCTCCTCGTGCGTACTGGTCATCGGCCGGCTCCTTCCGCCACCGCGTCGGCGAGGTGGCTCACGGTCATGCGGGCGGTGAACATCGCTCCGTCCGGGGTGTTGGTCATCGAGATCTCACCGCCGTGACGTTCGCAGACGAGACGGGTGAGCGCCAGGCCGATACCGCGCTCGCCCTCCTGAGCGGCCTTGGTGGTGAAGCCGTGCGAGAAGACCTCGCGGGCCAGTTCGGGGGCGACTCCGGGGCCGGAGTCACGGACGACGATCTCCACACTGTTGGCGTCCTGGCGCAGTTCGACCTCGACCCAGGCGGCGTGCCCGCCCTCGCCGTCAGGGCCCCCGGCCCCCGGCTCGGCACCGGGATCTCCCACGGTGGCCGCCGCGTCCACGGCGTTGTCCACGAGGTTGCCCACGACCGTCGCCACGTCGGCGGCATCCTCGGGGGCCAGCCGGTCGAGGGCGCTGTTGTCGGAGATGCGCAGGGTCACCCTGCGTTCCGCGGCGAGGGAGGCCTTCGCCGTCAGCAGGGCGGCGACGGCGGTGTCCCGCACCCGCCGGCTGAGCGTGACGTCGAGGGACTGGCGGCGCCGGCTCAGGGCACGGATGTAACGCACGACTTCGTCCTGCTCGCCGATCTGGATGAGTCCGGAGATCGTGTGCAATTGGTTGGCGAACTCGTGCGCCTGGGCGCGCAGCAACTCGGAGGAGCTGCGAAAGGACCCGATCTCCCTTTCCAGACGGGCGAGTTCGGTGCGGTCGCGCAGGGTGGTGACCGAACCGAGGAGACGCCCCTCCTTGGTGACGGTCATCCGGTTCATCACCAGCACCCGGCCGTGCCGCACGACGACCTCGTCACGCCGGCGACCGGGCTCGTGCCGCGACGGGTCCCCGGCCCGGTCCTGCGTTCCGGCGAGGACGTCCCGCAGCCGTCCGCCGATGCCGAGGGAGTCCAGGCTCTGGCCGACGCAGTCCTCGGGCAGGGCGAGCAGACGGCGCCCCACCTCGTTGACGAGGGTGAGCCGGTGCTGTGGATCCAGTGCGACCACGCCCTCGGCGATGCCGTACAGCATGGCCTCGCGGTGTTCGGCGAGCCCCGCGATCTCGCGCGGCTCGAGGCCGAGGCTCTGCCGCTTCACCCGCCGTGCGAGCAGCCAGGAGCCGGCCACTCCCAGCCCGCTGGCGGTGCCCAGATAGGCGAGCAGATAGGAGGAGGCGCCGCTGAGCCGCTGCCACACCGTCGGGTCGGCCACGCCGATCATCACCGTGCCGAGGTGGCGCCCGAGGTTGTGCCGGTCCGCCCCGAGGACCGGCACCTGCGCGACCCGTTCACGGCTGCCGTCGAACGTCATGGGTCCCGACCAGCCGCGCCCGCGTACCGCGCCGTCGCCCGGTGGCAGCCGCTCACCGATCACCGTGGGGTTCGTGGAGGCGACGATCCGGCCGTCCGGGCCGGCCACGGTCACCGAAGTGACCCCGGACTGCGTCTGGGTGGAGTTCACCAGCGCGGCGAGAGCCTCGCCGGGCACCGGCCGCGTCAGCCGGCTGCGCACCAGCGGGTTGGCGGCCAGCTGTTCGGCGAGAGCGCCGACCCGGCGACCCTCGACCCGGTTGAACGTCGCCTCCGACTGCGCCAGGGAGACCGCGGCGACCGCCAGCAGGACCATCACGACGATGGCGAGCTGGAGCACCAGCATCTCGCCCGCGAGGGTCTGACGGCGGAAGGTGACGGCCACGACGTACTCAATCTCTCCTGCCGACGGGCTCTCCGGCCGGCGATGCCCTCCGGCGGGCACGACGCGGTGCGACGCGGGTGACGGGCTGCCCCATCATGGCGTCCACCTGCGCCGGGCGAAAGACACGTGCCCATCCGAACTTGTCCGCGGTGCCCCGAGAATGCCGCGACCCGGTCGCCCGGGGCCCGCCCCGGACGTGCGGCGGGCCGCTGACGCAATGACCAGAACCTCCGTTGGTTCCGCAAGCGGGACAGCCCGTCGGCACACGTGCACCATGTGGCGCACGCCGCCCTCCCCCACAGGGCGTCGCGTGACCTCCGGACGACCGACCGACAGGTGGTGGCATTCGTGCGCCTGCGCACCCCCCTCGCCCTGCTCGGGGCCGCCGTGCTGGTACTCGTGGGTCCGCCGCTGCTCACGACCGGCAGCGGCACCGAGACCGGCACACAGATCCCGGGCCTGCGCTTCATGGTTCCCAACACGCCCGGCGGCGGCTACGACATCACGGCCCGTACGGCCGCGAAGAACGCCGAGGACGCCGGGCTCACCCACAACATCGAGGTGTTCAACCTGCCCGGCGCCGGCGGCACCGTCGGCCTCAGCAGGCTGGTGAGCGAACACGGCAACGGCAAGCTCGCCATGTCGATGGGCCTCGGTGTCGTAGGCGCCGTCCGGTCCAACGACGCGCCGAAGACCCTCGGCGACACCACCCCGATCGCCCGGCTCACCGAGGAGCAGGACGTCGTCGTGGTCGCCAAGGACTCCCCGTACAAGACGATCGACGACCTGATCGGCGCCTGGAGGGACAACCCCGGCAAGCTCCCGGTGGGCGGCGGTTCCTCCCCCGGCGGACCCGACCATCTCGCGCCGATGCTGATGGCGCGGGCCGCCGGGATCGCCCCGAAGCAGGTCAACTACATCCCCTTCGACGGTGGCGGCGAGCTGCTCGCCTCGATCCTCGGCAACAAGGTCGGGTTCGGCGTGTCCGGCGTCGGTGAGTATCTCGACCAGATCAAGGCGGGTGAGCTGCGTCTGCTCGCGGTCACCGGACCGGAGCGGGTCACCGGACTCGACGCGCCCACACTGCGGGAGGCGGGCTACGACGTGAGCTTCACCAACTGGCGCGGCCTCGTCGCCCCGCCCGGACTGACCGACGCCGAGCGCGACAAACTCGTGGCACTGGCCGAGGAGTTGCACGATTCGGACGAATGGCGCACATCCATGAAGCAGAACGGCTGGGACGACGCCTTCCTGACGGGCGAGGAGTTCGGTGACTTCCTGGAGGCCGAGGACAAGCGCGTGGTGTCCGTCCTGAAGGAGCTCGGACTGTGACCACACCGACCACCGACCTGCCCCCCGAGCCCGCCACCGAACGGCGTTCCTGGCTGCGCGACCACTCGGAACTCGGCGTCTGTGCCCTGCTGTTGGCGCTCGGCCTCCTCGTCCTCGCCGATACCCTCACCATGGACGTCGACATCACCCAGCGCGGCCCCGTCGGACCGAGGACGGTACCGGTCGTGGTCGGCGTCGGCCTGCTGCTCATCGCCGGCCTGCTCGCGGTCGACGTGCTGCGCGGCGGCCGGGGTCAGGCCGAGGCCGGTGAGGACGTCGACCTGTCCGAACCCGCCGACTGGCGCACGGTGCTGCTGCTCGCCGGGGTGTTCCTCGGCTCGGCCGTCCTCATCGAACCGCTCGGCTTCCCGGTCGCGGGCGCACTGCTCTTCTGGGGCGCGGCCTTCGCCCTCGGCAGCCGCAGATTCGACCGCGATCCGCTGATCGCGGCGGTCGTCTCCCTCGTCGCCTACACCGTGTTCAACAACCTGCTCGGAGTACCGCTGCCCGGTGGTCCGCTGATGGGAGTGCTGTGACGTGAACGCCCTCAACTCCCTTCTGGACGGCTTCGGTACGGCCCTGACCCCGATCAACCTGCTGTGGGCCGCGATCGGTGTGCTGCTGGGCACCGCGATCGGCGTACTGCCCGGTATCGGCCCGGCGATGGCGGTGGCGCTGCTGCTGCCGGTGACGTACGGACTCGACCCGATCGCGGCGTTCATCATGTTCGCGGGGATCTACTACGGCGCGATGTTCGGCGGTTCGACGACCTCGATCCTGCTGAACACACCGGGGGAGAGCGCTGCCGTGGTCGCGGCCATGGAGGGCAACCCCATGGCCAAGTCCGGTCGTGGCGCGCAGGCGCTGGCCGCCGCTGCGATCGGTCACTTCACGGGTGGCATGGTCGGTACGGTCCTGCTGGTCGCGCTGGCGCCGGCGGTCGCCGAACTCGCCGTGGACATCGGCGCGCCGGACTACTTCGCCATCATGGTGCTGGCGTTCATCGCCGTGACGTCGGTGCTGGGTTCGTCGCGGATCCGGGGCCTGGCCTCGCTGCTGATCGGCCTGACGATCGGTCTGGTGGGGCTGGACCAGATGACCGGCCAGCAGCGGCTGACCTTCGGTTCCCTCCAACTGGCCGACGGCGTCGATGTGGTGATCGTCGCGGTGGGCCTGTTCGCCATCGGCGAGGCGCTGTGGGTCGCCGCGCATCTGCGGCGCAGGCCGCCCGAGCCGATTCCGGTGGGCCGGCCGTGGCTGGGCCGCGGTGACGTGCGGCGCACGTGGAAGTCCTGGATGCGCGGCCCGTTCATCGGCTTCCCCTTCGGGGCGATTCCGGCGGGCGGCGCGGAGATCCCGACGTTCCTGTCGTACGTCACGGAGAAGCGGCTGTCCAAGCACCAGGACGAGTGGGGCAAGGGTGCCATCGAGGGCGTGGCGGGACCGGAGTCTGCGGCGTCGGCCTCGGCGGCGGGCACGCTGGTGTCCATGCTGACGCTCGGCCTGCCGACCACGGCCGTCGCGGCGGTGATGCTGGCCGCCTTCCAGCAGTACGGCATCCAGCCGGGCCCCCTGCTCTTCGAACGCGAGCCCGAGCTGGTGTGGGGCTTGATCGCCTCCCTGTTCGTCGGCATGGTGCTGCTGCTCGCCCTCAACCTCCCACTGGCACCGGTGTGGGCGAGGCTGCTGCGCATCCCGCGACCGTACCTGTACGCCGGGATCCTGTTCTTCGCCGCGATCGGCGCGTACGCGGTCGGTGGCGAGGTGATCGACCTGGTGATTCTGCTGATCATCGGTCTGATCGGCTTCGGGATGCGGCGGTACGGCCTGCCGGTGCTGCCCGCCATCATCGCCGTCATCCTCGGCCCGGCCGCCGAGCAGCAGCTCCGCCGCGCGCTGCAGATCAGCGACGGCAGCGTCCGGGGCCTGGTCAACACGCCCTTCTCGGTGACCGTGTACGCGGTCACCGTGCTGCTGCTGGCCTGGCCGCTGCTGAGGAGGACGGTGCTCCGCAGGCGCGTCGAGTCCTGATCCGCTCGTGGTGTTCTCCGCCCCATGGGTGTGACGCACAAGGTGCGTCACACCCATGGAGCGCCTTGACATCGCGACACCGCCGCGCGCACTTCCCTCCACCGCCCTCCCTTGACGCGCCACTGACAAGAGTGGCTTGATGTCCTCATGGGAGCGCTCCCACCTCCTCCAGGGAAGGGAACACCATGCGCGTCACCGACCGCTTACCGCTACGGGCCCTGCTCGTACTGACCGCCCTGCTCCTCCTGCTCGCCTTCGGCACCCCGGCCCACGCGGCCCCCACCGGCTTCCGCGTCGAGAACGGCCGGCTGCTGGAGGCCTCCGGGAACGACTTCGTGATGCGCGGCGTCAACCACGCCCACACCTGGTACACGGATCGGATCAGCTCTCTCGCGCACATCAAGGCCAGGGGCGCCAACACCGTGCGCGTGGTTCTCTCCAGCGGCGACCGCTGGACCGCCAACGACACCGCCGACGTGGCCGACGTCGTCGCGCAGTGCAAGCGGAACCGGCTGATCTGCGTCCTCGAGGTGCACGACACCACGGGTTACGGCGAGCAGAGCGGAGCGGTGACGCTCTCCCGCGCCGCCGACTACTGGATCGGTGTGCGGAGCGCGCTGACGGGCCAGGAGGACCACGTCATCGTCAACATCGGCAACGAACCCCACGGCAACACCGGCTACGCGAACTGGACGGCCGACACCAAGGCCGCGATCCGGAAGCTGCGCGACGCCGGGTTCGACCACACGCTGATGGTCGACGCCCCCAACTGGGGCCAGGACTGGGCGTTCACCATGCGTGACAACGCCGCCTCGGTGTTCGCCGCCGACCCGGACGCCAACACAGTGTTCTCCATCCACATGTACGGCGTCTTCGACACCGCGGCCGAGATCAGCGACTACCTGGGCCGTTTCGTCGCCGCCCGGCTGCCTCTCGTCGTGGGCGAGTTCGGGCACGACCACTCCGACGGCGACCCCGACGAGGACACCATCCTGGCCGCCACCCGGCAGCTCGGGATCGGCTACCTCGGCTGGTCCTGGAGCGGCAACGGCGGCGGGGTCGAGTACCTGGACATGGTCGCGAACTTCGACCCGGACCGGCTGACCGGCTGGGGTGAGCGTCTCTTCGACGGCGCCGACGGAATCGCGGCCACCTCCGAGGAGGCCGCGATCTACTCCTCCGGCCCGGGCGGTGACACCACGGCCCCGACCACCCCCGGCACCCCGGCCGTCTCCTCGGTCACCTCGTCGTCCGCCACGCTCTCCTGGACTGCGTCCACCGACGCGAACGGAGTGACGGGCTACGACGTCGTCCGGATCGACGGCGGCGGCGAGACGGTGGTCACCACCACCGCCGGCACCTCCGCGACTCTCACCGGTCTCTCCCCCGCCACCTCCTACGCCTTCGCCGTGTACGCCCGCGACGCGGCCGGCAACCGCTCACAGCGGTCCGCCCCGGTGACGGTCACCACGCCCTCCGGCGGGAGCCAGGGCGCCTGCGAGATCCGGTATCGGGTGACGAACGAATGGCCCGGCGGCTTCCAGGGCGAGGTCACGGTCCGCAACACCGGCAGCTCTGCTATCAACGGCTGGATGCTGAACTGGGCCTTCTCCGGCGCCCAGCGCATCACCAACATGTGGGGCGGCACCCCGGCCCAGACCGGTTCCGAGGTCAGTGTCGCCTCGGCCCCCTACACAGCGGCGATCCCCGCGGCCGGCTCCGTCACCCTCGGCTTCACGGCCACCACGACGGACCGTGATCCGAGTCCCTCGGCATTCACCCTCAACGGGTCCGCCTGCTCCGTGGCCTGACGGACGCGCTGCCCGGAAGGGTGCCTTCTCTCCCCCTTCCGGGCAGCGGATCCACGTCGGCGGCCGTCCGTGGCGGGCGGTCCGTCCGGGTCAGACCAGATGGGCGAAGACCACCAGATTCTCGGTGTAGTCCTTGGCCACCCGGTCGTAGGCTCCGGAGCAGGTGATGAGCCGGACCTGGGCGTCGTCCGCATCGGCGTAGACCCGATCGTCGGGGAAGTTCTTCTTGGCGAACGACTCCGCGTGGTCGATCACGAACGTCGCGTCCCGCCCGTCGGCCCGCTCCACCTTGAACCGGTCGCCCTTCTCGAGTTCGGAGAGCCGGGCGAACACGGCCGGCGAGGTCTTCGTGTCCACGTGCCCGGCGATGATCGCCGTCCCGCGCTCCCCCGGCGACACGCCGTCGGCGAACCAGCCGACCAGGTTGGTGTCGTCCGCCGGCGGTGCGTCGAGCTGGCCCGAGGCTCCGAGGGCGAGATCGGTGAAGGGCGCGTCGACGTCGATGTCGGGAATGCGGATCCGGGTCGGGGCCGACCGTGGCAGCTCCTTGGTCGGCGGCGCGGTCGTGGCGGAACCGGAGGCCGAAGGCGACGCAGAAGGGGACGCCGAGGGGAATGTCACGGCGGAGGCCGCGGGAGGAGAGTGCGGGCCGCGGGCGTCGGCGGGGGGCTCCTTCCCGCCACCGATCAGGCTCACCGCAAGCACCAGGGCCGCCGCACCCCAGAAGACCGCCGTCATGAGGGCGCGCAGTCTCCGCCTCGCCGGAGTCGGATCGGTGGGGTCGGGGAAAAGGGGGCGGGCTGCCATCGGGGTACCACCTCATTCGGACACGGCAGCGAACACGGCATACGCAAGGGCGAGCCGGGACCGCCGTACACGCGACGCGCGTACGGCGGTCCCGACTTCTATGACGTCAGGCATGGCTCAGGCCACGCTTCCGGAGGCCTTCTTGCGCTTCAGCGCGTAGGCACCGGCACCGAGAGCCGCCAGGGCGGCCAGGCCGCTGCCCGAGACACCCGGGTCCGCGAGGCCGCCACCGCCGGCGTGCACCCCGCCGTGCGGCTTCTCCTTGTAGCCGCCCTCGTCCTCCTTGTAGCCGCCCTCGTCCTTGTAGCCGCCCTCGTCCTTCTTGTAGCCGCCCTCGTCCTTGTAGCCGCCCTCGTCGTGCTTGCCGCTCCAGTCGTCCCCGTTCACGGCCGCGAGAGCCCCACCACCGGTGTGCACTCCGCCGTGCGGCTTCTTCTTGTACTCGTCGTCCTTGTCGTTCTTGTACTCGTCGCCCTTGTCGCCCCTGCAGTCGCCCTTCTCGTCCTTGTACTCGTCGCTCTTCTCGTCCTTGCAGTCGCCCTCGTCCTCGTAGTCCCCCTCGTCCTCCTTGTCCTCGTAGCCGCCCTCGTCGTGCTTGCCGCTCCAGTCGTCCCCGTTCACGGCCGCGAGAGCCCCACCACCGGTGTGCACTCCGCCGTGCGGCTTCTTCTT
>NZ_JBSGHG010000020.1:93353-120881 GCF_053604275.1 Streptomyces sp. NPDC004051
CTTGTACTCGTCGTCCTTGTCGTTCTTGTACTCGTCGTCCTTGTCGTTCTTGTACTCGTCGCCCTTGTCGTTCTTGTACTCGTCGCCCTTGTCGTTCTTGTACTCGTCGCCCTTGTCGCCCTTCTTGTAGTCGCCCTCGTCCTCCTCGCCCTTGTACTCGCCGTCGTCCTTCTCGTCCTTGTAGCCGCCGTCGTCCTCGCCCACAGCGGTGAGAGCGCCGCCACCGGTGTGCACTCCGCCGTACGGCTTCTTCTCGTAGTCGTCCTCGTCGTGGCTGCCGTCCTCCTCGTGCTCCTTGCTGTAGGAAGGCTTGTCGTGGTCCCAGTCGCCCATGTGGGCGGCAAAAGCTGCGGGCGCCCCGACCACGAGGGCCGCGGTGGCCGTCGCGGTGGCGAGCAGCGTGCGGGCAGAGCGCATCTGACTGTCCTTCCGTCGGTCCGCCCGGCTGCTGACACCTAGCCAGCACGATTGACCGGGCCCCGACGTGATTAACCGTCAGTCATAAGAGCCGCTCTCACCATTCGAGGCGTTCACACGGGTTACGGCTTCACCCCGACGGCGTACCGGGGAGTGTTGACGGAGCGGCGACGGCTCCGTGCCGGCCCGGCCGCCTCAGGCCCGACTCGCATTCCAGGAAGGCCAGTTGTGCCCGGTCGCGGCCGGTTTCTCGGAGCGGGCCTCGAACCCGTCGATCAGACACCGGGTCACCCCGGACAGAGCAGCACGTCCCCCGCGGCCACGGACCGCGCCACGCCCAGGAGTTCCTCCGGGCCGGGCCGCTACGTCTCTGTCGGCAGACCCACGGAGTGGGCCAGCCGGCCCACCGCGTGCCGGAAGAACGTCTCGCGGTCCTCCACGACCAGGTGGAACTGCCCGAACAGCTCGAACCCGATCAGTCCGTACAGCTCGGCCCAGGCCGCCACCATGGCCACCACCACCTCCGGAGGGAGGTCCGGCGCGAAGTCGGCGGCCATCCGCTCGGCCTCCGGCCGCAGCCCGCCCGGAAGCGGGGGTTTCGCCAGTGCGGAGTCGCGCTCCGCGTCCCGCAGGACGCCCCTGAGCAGGAAGGCCACACGAGCGGCGGCCGGGACGGTGGTCTTCGGCGCGCTGTATCCGGGCACCGGCGACCCGTAGATCAGCGCGTACTCGTGCGGGTGCCCGAGCGCCCAGTCACGCGCGCCCTCGCAGACCGCGATCCAGCGCCGGGTCGGTGCGGTGCCGGCGACCGCCTCATGGGCCGCGTCCACGGCGTCGCCGAGGGAGTCGTAGGCGTCGATGATGAGCGCGGTCAGCAGGTCGTCGCGGCTCGGGAAGTACCGGTACATCGCGGAGGAGGCCATACCGAGTTCGCGGGCCACGGCCCGCAGCGAGAGCTTGGCGGCGCCTTCCGCCGCGAGCTGTCCGCGGGCGGCCTCCTTGATGGCCTCGGTGACTTCGAGCCTGGCTCGGGCACGGGCCCCGTGTGCAGTGCTGCTCATGCGCATCAGTGTCCCACGAGCCCAGAGCAGTGCACACAAAAGAGAGCAGTGCTCTTGATTTCTCGTGCCGAAGCCATGCAGACTGAGGACACGATGAGAGCAGTGCTCACAAAAGAGAGCGTCGCTCTCCACGCCATTCCGACCGGAGGTCACCGATGTCGTCGTCAACGCCCTACTACCGCAAGAGCGGTCCCCTGACCGTCCGGTTCAACAGCGTCATCGGCCGGCTGGCCCGGCACGGGATCAGCCTCGCCGGCGCCGCCGAGATGTCCGTCCGCGGCCGCAAGAGCGGACGGATGCAGCGCATCCCGGTCAACCCGCACCTCTGGGAGGGCACGCAGTACCTGGTCTCGGCGCGCGGCCACTCCCAGTGGGTGCGCAACATGCGCGCTGCCGGGGGCGGGGAACTGCGCGTCGGACGCAAGGTCCGCTCCTTCACCGCGGTGGAGCTTCCCGACGAGGAGAAGCTCCCGATCCTGCGGACCTACCTGAAGAAGTGGGGCTGGGAGGTGAACCAGTACTTCCAGGGGGTCACCGCCGAGTCCTCCGACGAGGAGATCGTCGCGTCCGCCCCCGACCACCCGGTCTTCCGGATCACGGTCACGAACTGACGGACGCGCCCCCGGAGTCGGACCCGCCGCCCGTGGGACGCCGGTCCAGCGCGGTCATGGCGCGGTGGGCCAGCGGATGGGTGCGGACCAGTTCGCCCAGTGTCGTCGCCCCGCGCGTGATGTCCCGGAACGCCTTCCAGGCGGGGCGGAAGCCGGTGAGGACGGCGTGGAACACCCCGGGACGCCGTTCGAACGCGGCCAGCATCCGCTTGCCGACGCTCATCTCGACCCCGAGTCCCGCCTTGACCGCGAAAGCGTAGTTCAGCGCCTGCCGGCGCGTGTCCACGGCGTCGTGCGCCTCGGCGATACGCACCGCCCACTCCCCCGCCAGCCGGCCCGAGCGCAGCGCGAAGGAGATGCCCTCACGGGTCCAGGGTTCCAGCAGTCCGGCGGCGTCCCCGCAGACGAGCACCCGGCCGCGTGAGAGCGGCGAGTCGTCAGCGCGGCAGCGGGTCAAGTGGCCGGAGGAGATGCTCGGTTCGAAGCCGGCGAGGCCGAGCCGTCCGATGAAGTCCTCCAAGTACCGCTTGGTCGCCGCGCCTTCGCCCCGCCGCGAGATCACACCGACGGTCAGCGTGTCCCCCTTGGGGAAGACCCATCCGTAACTGCCGGGCATCGGGCCCCAGTCGATGAGCACCCGCCCCTTCCAGTCCTCGGCGACGGTCTCCGGAACCGGGATCTCCGCCTCCAGCCCCAGGTCGACCTGGTCGACCTTGACCCCGACGTGAGCTCCTATCCGGCCGGCGCTGCCGTCCGCGCCGACCACGGCCCGCGCGAGCACGGTCTCACCGCCCTGCAGGACGAGGGCGACCGTGCGGCGGTCCGGCACGGCCGAGCCATGCTGTTCGACCCGCTGCACGGCGACGCCGGTCCGCACCTCGGCGCCCGCCTTCTGCGCGTGCTCCACCAGCTGCTGGTCGAACTCAGGCCGGTTGATCAGCCCGAACAGCATCTGCCGCGACCGGCGGGTACGGGTGAAGCGGCCGTTGTGGGAGAACGTCACCGCGTGCACGCGGTCCTTCAGCGGAAGTTCGAAGCCGGGGGGCAGCGAGTCGCGCGAGGGGCCGATGATGCCGCCGCCGCAGGTCTTGTAGCGCGGCAGGTCCGCTTTCTCCAGCAGCAGCACGCGCCGCCCCGCGACCGCCGCCGCGTAGGCGGCCGAGGCCCCCGCGGGTCCCGCGCCCACCACGACGACGTCCCATACCTGCCGCGCGTCGTCCGCCGAAGAGTTCTCGCTGCTCACGATGGTCTGCTGCTCCCGATCCAGCCGCCTGCCTCCCCCAGGCTCTCGGCTCCGCTCGAGCAGGGGGCACCCCGTCTGTCTCCCGCATACTACGGCGACGATCACTCGAGGCCGCTGTGGGAGGATCGGACGGCATGGATGCCCCGTACAAGGGTCCCGTCCGTGCCGAATGACCCTCCCGCACACGAAAGTACGCATCCGTACAACGTCGCACCCACAAGGAGCGTGCCCATGTCGTCGAATCCGGTCGCCGTGACCGTCGCCTCGCTGATGCCCCGGGCGAAGGAGGAACTCGCCGAACTGGTGGCCTTCAGGTCGGTGGCGGACTTCGACCAGTTCCCGCGCAGTGAGAGCGAGGGCGCCGCGCGCTGGGTCGCGGACGCGCTCACCGCCGAGGGGTTCCAGGACGTGGCCCTCCTCGACACCCCGGACGGGACCCAGTCGGTGTACGGCTACCTCCCCGGCCCCGAGGGCGCGAAGACGGTGCTCCTGTACGCCCACTACGACGTGCAGCCGCCCCTGGACGAGGCGGGCTGGGACAGCCCGCCGTTCGAGCTGACCGAGCGGGACGGCCGCTGGTACGGGCGCGGGGCCGCCGACTGCAAGGGCGGCGTGCTCATGCATCTGCTGGCCCTGCGCGCGCTCAAGGCCGACGGCGGTGTGCCCGTCAACGTCAAGGTGATCGCCGAGGGGTCGGAGGAGCAGGGCACCGGCGGCCTGGAGCGGTACGCCGAGCAGCACCCCGAGCTCCTGGCGGCCGACGCCGTCGTCATCGGTGACAGCGGCAACTTCCGTGCCGGTCTGCCGACGGTGACCGCCACCCTGCGCGGCATGACGCTCGTGCGGCTGCGGATCGACACCCTCGAGGGCAACCTGCACTCGGGGCAGTTCGGCGGTGCCGCCCCCGACGCCCTGGCCGCCCTGGTCCGCGTCCTGGACTCGTTGCGCGCCGAGGACGGCGGCACCACCGTCGACGGGCTGACCGGTGACGGCACGTGGGACGGACTGCAGTACGACGACGAGCAGTTCCGCAGGGACGCCAAGGTGCTCGACGGCGTGGACCTGATCGGCTCCGGCACGGTCGCCGACCGTATCTGGGCCCGCCCGGCCGTCACCGTCCTCGGCATCGACTGCCCGCCGGTCGTCGGCGCCACCCCGTCCGTGCAGGCGAGCGCCCGCGCGCTGATCAGCCTGCGCGTGCCGCCGGGTGTGGACGCGGCAGAGGCGACCAAGCTGCTCCGGGCGCACCTGGAGGCGCACACGCCGTGGGGTGCGCGGGTGAGCACCGAGCAGGTCGGGCAGGGCCAGGCGTTCCGCGCCGACACCACCAGCCCGGCCTACCGGGCCATGGCCGACGCGATGGCGGTCGCGTACCCGGGCCAGGAGATGAGTTACGCCGGTCAGGGCGGCTCGATCCCGCTGTGCAGCACCCTCGGGGCGCTCTACCCGCAGGCGGAGATCCTCCTCATCGGGCTGAGCGAGCCGGAGGCCCAGATCCACGCGGTCAACGAGAGCGTCTCCCCCGACGAACTGGAGCGGCTGTCGGTCACGGAGGCGCTGTTCCTGCGCAACTACGCGGCCGCCGTGAGCTGATCCCGCCGGGCCCGTCCGCCCTTCTGCCGCGCGGCCGCCGTGCACGGATCCGGACACACGCACGGCGGCCGCGCCGCTCCTGGGCTCCTGGGCTCCTGGGCTCCTCAGCCGACCGGTATCCCCGCCTCCAGGTACATGGCCTTCCCGCGTTCCCGTGCCCGCAGGGCGCGGCAGAGGCGCTCGTAGCGCACCGGGGGCAGCATGTCGGCGGCCTCCGTCTCGGAGACGAAGCGCCAGTCGCGCAGTTCGGGGCCGGGCAGCAGCAGCCGCGTGGCGTCGGCGGCATCCAGACGACCGCCGTCGAAGAGCAGACGCAGACCGCCGTAGGCGGGCGGCGCGGGTGGTTCCCAGTCGACGACGAGCAGTGCCGGCACGTCGTCGAGGCGGATCCCGGTCTCCTCGGCGACCTCGCGCATGCCCGCCCGCGCGGGTGCCTCCCCGGGCTCGACGACCCCGCCCGGGAACTCCCAGCCCGGCTTGTAGGTCGGGTCGACGAGAAGCACCCTGTCCCGCTCGTCGAAGAGGAGGACACCGGCGGCCACGGTCTCGGCGGTCGGCTCGGGCGTCTGCACGATGTCGCAGGCGGGCACCTCTCCGTTGCCGACCGCCTCGGCGATGCGGACGGCGGTGGCGTACGGAGTCAGCGGGCCGGTGTCGACCGGGTAGGCGTCGGCGGTGAGCCAGGAGGCCAGGGCCGCCCGGTACGGCTCGATGTGGTCGTAGGACCACTGCCGTACCCGCATCTCGCCGTCCGGGAGGTCCGGTGGGACCTCCCGGCCTGCTATCCGCTCGCGCAGGATCGTTTCCGCCGGAGCGAGGAGAACATGCCGGACCGGAATGCGGCGGGCCGCGAGGCCGCCGAAGATCTCGTCCCGGTACTCCTGTCTCAGCAGGGTCATCGGAACGACGAGGGTCCCGCCGAGTTCGGCGAGCATCGCCGCCGCCGTGTCTATCACCAGGCGGCGCCAGATGGGAAGGTCCTGGTAGTCGCCGACCTCGGCGAGGTGTTTGGGCGGAAGCAGATGGCCCAGCGCCCCGCCGACCACCTCGGGGTCGAAGAGCGCGCTGTTCGGGATCAGTTCGATCAGTTCCCGTGCGGTCGTCGTCTTCCCCGCACCGAACGCACCGTTGATCCAGACGATCACGGTTCCCCCTCTTCTGTTGGCCCCCTGTGGCTTGCCCGCTCCACCCTGCCACGGAAACCAGCCCCAGTTGAGAACGCACACCGACGGCGCCGACGCCCCGGAAGGGGGCGTCGGCGCCGTGGATTTCGCGGTGGGGCCCGTCAGCCCCTGGCCTCCCGGTCGTCGTCGACGGCACCGAGGACCTGACTCTCGTCGGCGACGGTCCGGTCGAGGGCGCTGAGGGCGTCGCCGGCGGGGAGGCCGTCGAGGCTCTCGGCGAGCGCGTGCGAGGGGGTGACCGCCGCGACGACGAAGCCGGTGGCGAGGGAGGCGATGGCGAGCATGCTGCGCTTCTTCATGCCGGGCTCAACGGCCGAAACCCCCTCGGGGTCACGCGGCACGGCGAATACGGCGTGAGACGCACGGCCGGCCGCCCTCAGACGCCCGCGGCGGCCGGGTCCTTCAGCTTCGCCAGCGCCGCGGCCGCCGCGCCCACCAGGCCGGCGTCGGTGCCCATCTGCGCCGGTGTCACCACGAGCCGCTGGACGAAGGAAAGGGTCGCGTACTCGGTCAGGGCTTGCCGCAGAGGCGCGAGGAGGACCTCGCCCGCCTTGCCCACTCCCCCGCCGACCACGGCGATGTCGATCTCCACGAGGGTCGCGGTGGCCGCGATACCGGCGGCCAGTGCCCGCGCGGCCCGGGCGAACGACGCCACGGCCACCGGGTCCCCGGCCCGGGCGGCGGCGGCCACCGCGGCGGCGGAGGTGTCGCCGTCCGGCCCGGGGCGCCAGCCGTTCTCCAGGGCCCGGCGGGCGATGTTGGGGCCGCTCGCGATGCGTTCCACGCAACCGCGCGAGCCGCACGGACACGGGTCACCGTCGAGATCCACACTGATGTGGCCGATGTGGCCCGCGTTGCCGGTCGGCCCGGGGTGCAACCGCCCGCCCAGCACCAGTCCGCCGCCGACCCCGGTCGAGACGACCATGCACAGCGCGTTGTCATGGCCGCGGGCGGCGCCCTGCCAGTGTTCGGCCGCGGTGATCGCCACACCGTCGCCGATCAGTTCCACGGGCAGCCCGCCGGTCGCCGCCCGGACCCCGGCGACCAGCGGGTAGTCGCGCCAGCCGGGCACGTTCACCGGGCTCACGGTGCCCGCCGAGGCGTCCACGGGGCCCGCGCTTCCGATGCCGACCGCGCCCGCCCTCCCCCACAGCGGGGACGCGCCGAGCTCCGCCAGCACCGCCCCGACCTCCCGCATCACGGTGTCGCCGTCCTCACCGGCGGGTGTCGGCCGCTGGGCACGGACCAGGATCCGGCCGTGGCCGTCCACCAGTGCGCCGGCGATCTTGGTGCCGCCGATGTCGAGCGCCGCCACGAGGTCGGTGTGCATCAGTGTCGGATCTCCCCGTCAACCATGGAAAACGCGCCGGAACGACCCGTGCCCGGCCAGGAACCGTCGCACAGGGTGAGCCACACCTCGATCTCGCGGTGGTCTGCGGGCCGGAGTGCGCGGTGGACAGTTTCCCCGAGCTTGACAACGTTGTCCAGGCTCTATGCTCGACGCCACATCCTCATACAAGCCCATGGATCCACACATCCCGTGGCCGACAGGACAGGACACCGCACCGTGCCGGAGACGCCCCGCCGCACCCACCGCCTCGCAGGATCCCGTTACGGCAACCGTCCGACCATGAAGGACGTGGCGGCCCGCGCCGGGGTCGGCCTGAAGACGGTCTCCCGGGTGGTCAACGGCGAACCCGGGGTCACGCCGGAGACGGAGCGCCGGGTGCAGGAGTCCATCGACGCCCTCGGTTTCCGCCGCAACGACAGCGCCCGGGTGCTCCGCAAGGGCAGCACCGCCAGTGTCGGCCTGGTCCTGGAGGATCTCGCGGACCCGTTCTACGGTCCGCTGAGCCGGGCGGTCGAGGAGGTGGCCCGCGCGCACGGCGCGCTGCTGATCAACGGTTCCAGCGCGGAGGACGCCGACCGCGAGCAGGAGCTGGTGCTGGCGCTGTGCGCCCGCCGGGTGGACGGGCTGGTGGTGATTCCGGCCGGTGACGACCACCGGTATCTGGAACCGGAACTCAAGGCGGGCGTCGCCACGGTCTTCGTGGACCGGCCGGCCGGCCGCATCGACGCCGACGTCGTCCTCTCGGACAACTTCGGCGGCGCCCGTGACGGCGTGGCGCATCTGATCGCCCACGGGCACCGGAGAATCGGTTTCATCGGTGACATGCCCGGCATCCACACCGCCTCCGAGCGGCTGCGCGGCTACCGCGCCGCCATGGAGGACGCGGGCATACAGGTGGAGGACTCCTGGATCTCCCTCGGCGTCACCGACCCCGAGCGGGTGCGCCGGGCCACCGAGGAGATGCTCTCCCGCCCGGCCCCGGTCACCGCGGTCTTCGCGGGCAACAACCGGGTGACCGTCACCGTGATCCGGGTCCTGGCCGAGCAGTCCCGTCAGGTCGCGCTCGTCGGCTTCGACGACATCGAACTCGCCGATCTGCTCCAGCCGGGTGTCACGGTCGTCGCCCAGGACGCGGCGGCCCTCGGCCGGACCGCGGCCGAGCGCCTCTTCCGCCAACTGGACGGCACTCTGCGCGCCCCCGAGCGCATCGAGCTGCCGACCAGGCTGATCACACGCGGCTCCGGCGAGCTGCCCCCGAGGGAGTGAGCCCGCGGTGTCCACCGAGGAGCGCACCGGCGACCCGGGCCCCGCAGGAAGCACCCTGCGGGCCCTGGGCCTGGCCGAGGCGCCGCGCGAGCATCCGTTGCTGTATCCGGGGCCGTGGCCACGGGAGTCGGTGTTGCTCGACGGGGACCGGCTGCTGCCGCTGGACCGCCTGGTCCACGAGGACCGGGCGCCCGTCCTCGCCTTCGGCTCCAACGCCAGCCCCGGCCAGTTGCGCCACAAGGTGGCCCGGTCCGGGATCTCCTCGCCCGTCCCCATGGTGCGGGCCCGGACGACCGGTGTCGACGTGGGCGTCTCGGCGCATGTGAGCCGGATGGGCTATGTGTCGGCTTCCCCGGTCAAGGCCCCTGGTGTCGAACGGGAGTTGTTCGTGATCTGGCTCGACGCCGAGCAGCTCTCGGCGATCGACGCGAGCGAGGGCGTGCCGCTGCCGGACGGCAACTACGACCGCGCCTGGCTGCCCGCACCCGACGTCCGCGTGGAACTGCCCGACGGCACCCCGCTCCCCGGAGCCCACGCCTACGTCAACCGGCACGGCGTCCTCCACGACGGCACCGGGGCCCCGCGCACCCACTGCGGGCAGCGCCCCCTGCTCACCGGACTCCTCATGGGATCGAGGAGGTTGCGGGAACTGTTCGGCGTCTCCGCCGAACAGTTCAGCGCGCGGGCCCGTGCCGACCGGCTGCTGTGCGCGCGGGGCACGCGGGTGTTCACCGAGGAGCACCTGGTGACGGCGTCGGGTCTGGAGCGGTACGTGGGGTCCCGGAGGACGGGGACGCGAAGCCCTGCAGGCCGGCGCGGGTGAGGCCGGTCGCCCGCACCACCTCGGCGAGGTCCAGGGCGCCGCAGTCCAGTCCGCGCAGCAGGTGGCCGGCGAGGGCCTTCGCGGTGGCGGGCTCGTCCATGACGTCCCCGGCGGTCCGGGCGACGTACCGGGCGAGCCGGGCGGCGGCCTGCTCGAAGCCCTCGCGGTAGAAGGAGAAGACGGCCGCGTAACGGGTGGGGAGGTGCCCGGGGTGCATGTCCCAGCCCTGGTGGTAGGCACGGACGAGGGCGCGGCGGGTGAGGCGGTGGTGCAGCCGCCAGGCCGCGTGGACCTGTGCGGTCGGACCGACGGGCAGGACGTTGGTGGAGCCGTCCGAGAGGCGTACGCCGGTGCCCGCGGCGGCGACCTGCATGACGGCCTTGGCATGGTCGGCGGCCGGATGGTCACTGGCCTGGTGGGCCGCGGAGACACCGAGGCAGGCGCTGTAGTCGAAGGTGCCGTAGTGCAGTGCGGTGGCGCGGCCTTCGGCGGCCTGGATCATCCGGGCGACGGTGGCGGTGCCGTCGGCGGCGAGGACGGCCTGGCTGGTCTCGATCTGGATCTCGAAGCCGAGCCGGCCGGGCTCGAGGCCGCGCGCCTTCTCGAACGCCTCGAGGAGCCGCACCATGGCGGTGACCTGTTCGGGGCAGGTGACCTTGGGCAGTGTCAGCACCAGTCCCGCGGGCAGTGGGCCGGCCTCGGCCAGGCCGGTGAGGAAGATGTCGAGGGTACGGATGCCCCGGTCGCGCACGGCGGCCTCGAGGCACTTCATCCGGATGCCCATGCAGGGGGCGGCCGTGCCGTCCCGGTACGCCTCGGCGATCAGCCGGGCCGCGCGGGCGGCGGTCTCGTCCTCCTCGGCGTCGGGGCGGTTGCCGTAGCCGTCCTCGAAGTCGACGCGCAGATCCTCGACGGGCTCGCGCTCCAGCTTCGCGCGGACGCGGCCGTACACGTCCTCGGCGAGTGCGGGGTCCAGCCCGATGGCGTCGGCGAACGAGGCGGCGTCCGGGGCGTGTTCGTCGAGCGCGGCCAGGGCCTGGTCGCCCCAGGAGCGGAGGGTCCCTGCGGTGAAGGCGTCGCCGGGGACGTAGACGGTGTGGACGGGCTGACGGGTGCCGGGGTCTCCGGGGTAGCACCGCGCCAGTTCGGCGTCGACGGGTGCCAGGAAGGCGCCGATCTCCGCGCCGACGGCGTCGGTGAGGCTCGTCGCGATCTGCTCCCGCCGGCCCTGTCTCATCCCACACCCGCCCATCTTCCGCGGTACGGAATCAATAATCCGTCGAACGAGGCCAACGAAGCTATCGGGTGGTCTCCGCGCCGGTCAACACCGTCTTACGCCTCGCTCACACCCCGATCCACTCCACCTTCTCGGCATGTTCACGTCCCTCTGGCACTGTTTGTACTCGCCGTCTCCGCCCGACCCGCCGCCTCCGCCCGACTCGCCCGGAAACCGCCGCACAGCACCAGCGAAGGAGCTTCTGTGCCGAACCACAGCCGAGTCACGCGCCGCCTGGGACTGAAAACCGCGCTCGCCGCCTCCGTCGCACTTCCGCTCTCCAGCACAGCACTGTCCCCCGAGCCCGCCTCGGCCCGGGAACGTCCGGACCGGCCGCTGGAGGTCATGTCGTTCAACCTGCGCTTCGCGAGTACGGCGGAACCCCACAGCTGGGCCTCCCGCAGACCCGTGACGCGCCGGCTGCTGCGCCGCGAGCGGCCGCACGTCATCGGCACCCAGGAGGGCCTCCACCAGCAACTGCGCGACATCGAGGCCGATCTGGGGCCGTCCTACGACTGGATCGGCACCGGCCGGGCGGGCGGCAGCCGCGACGAGTTCATGGCGGTCCTCTACGACGCCCGCCGGCTCGCCCCGCTGGAGTACGACCACTTCTGGCTGTCCGACACGCCGTACACGATCGCCTCGAACACCTGGGGCAGCGCCCACCTCCGCATGGTCACCTGGGTCCGCTTCCGCGATCTGCGCGCCGACGGCCGGGAGTTCTACGTCCTCAACACCCATCTGGACAACGCCAGCCAGTACGCACGCGAGCGGGCCGCCGCCCTGATCGCCGAGCGCGTCGCCGGCCTCGCGCGCTCCCTGCCGGTGATCGTGACGGGGGACTTCAACGTCGCCGCCCACGGGAACCCGGTGTACGGCACGCTGCTGGGCGCCGGTCTCGTCGACACCTGGGACGCGGCGGCCGACCGGGGCGAGCCCTACGGCACGTTCCACGGGTACGGGCCGCTCGTGCCGGGCGGTGCCCGCATCGACTGGGTCCTGACCACGCCCGGCGCCACGGTGCACCGCGCCTCGATCAACACCTTCTCCCTGGACGGCCGATTCCCGAGCGACCATCTGCCGGTGCAGGCGTCACTGACCCCGGGATGACCGGCGCCGCACCGGAACAGGAGGCGCCGGGACAGGCCGAGGCCCCCACGACCGCGGGAACTCGAGGTGCGGTCGTGGGGGCCTCGTACGGCGGGGACGGTCAGCCCTTGCGGGCCTTGATCTCCTCGGTGAGCTGCGGGACGACGTCGAACAGGTCGCCGACGACGCCGTAGTCGACCAGGTCGAAGATCGGGGCCTCGGCGTCCTTGTTGACCGCCACGATCGTCTTCGAGGTCTGCATGCCCGCCCGGTGCTGGATCGCACCGGAGATACCGGCGGCGACGTACAGCTGCGGCGAGACGGACTTGCCGGTCTGGCCGACCTGGCTGGTGTGCGGGTACCAGCCCGCGTCCACCGCGGCACGCGAGGCGCCCACGGCCGCGCCGAGGGAGTCGGCGAGCGCCTCGATGACCGCGAAGTTCTCCGCACCGTTGACACCGCGGCCACCGGAGACCACGATCGCGGCCTCGGTCAGCTCCGGACGGCCCGTCGACTCACGCGGCGTACGCGCCACGACCTTGGTGCCCTTCGCCTGCTCGGAGAAGGTCACCGACAGCGCCTCCACCGCACCGGCGGCCGGGGCGGCCTCCACGGCCGCGCTGTTGGGCTTGACCGTGATGACCGGGGTGCCCCTCGAGACACGGGAGCGGGTGGTGAACGCGGCGGCGAACACCGACTGGACGGCGACCGGGCCCTCGTCGCCGGCCTCCAGGTCGACGGCGTCGGTGATGACGCCCGAGCCCAGGCGCAGCGCGAGGCGGGCCGCGATCTCCTTGCCCTCGGCGGACGAGGAGACCAGCACGGCGGCCGGGGAGACGGCCGCGACCGCGGCCTGCAGGGCGTCCACCTTCGGTACGACCAGGTAGTCGGCGTACTCGGCAGCCTCGTGGGTGAGGACCTTCACCGCGCCGTGCTCGGCCAGCGTGGCGGCGGTGTCGGCGGCGCCGTCGCCCAGTGCGACGGCGACCGGCTCGCCGATGCGGCGGGCCAGCGTCAGCAGCTCCAGGGTCGGCTTGCGGACCGCGCCGTCCGCGTGGTCGACGTAGACGAGAACTTCAGCCATGGGACTTCTTCTCTCCTGCTTGCGAAGTATGAGGGGCGGGAAGCGAGCTCGAGCCTCGTGGCTCAGACGAACTTCTGGCTCGCGAGGAACTCGGCGAGCTGCTTGCCGCCCTCGCCCTCGTCCTTGACGATCGTGCCCGCGCTGCGGGCCGGGCGCTCGGTCGCCGACTCGACCGTGGTGTAGGCGCCCTCCAGGCCGACCTCGTCGGCCTCGAGGTCGAGGTCGGACAGGTCCCAGGAGGTCACCGGCTTCTTCTTCGCCGCCATGATGCCCTTGAAGGACGGGTAGCGCGCCTCGCCCGACTGGTCGGTGACCGACACGACGGCCGGCAGGGACGCCTCGAGCTGCTCGGTGGCGGCGTCGCCGTCCCGGCGGCCCTTGACGGTGCCGTCCTCGAGGGCCACCTCCGACAGCAGCGTCACCTGCGGCACGCCCAGGCGCTCCGCGAGCAGCGCCGGGACGACACCCATGACGCCGTCGGTGGAGGCCATGCCGGAGATCACCAGGTCGTAGCCGGCCTTCTCGATCGCCTTGGCCAGCACCAGCGAGGTGCCGATGGCGTCGGTGCCGTGCAGATCGTCGTCCTCGACGTGGATCGCCTTGTCGGCGCCCATCGACAGCGCCTTGCGCAGCGCGTCCTTGGCGTCCTCCGGGCCCACCGTCAGCACGGTGATCTCCACGTCGTCGTCGGAGTTCTCCGAGATCTGCAGCGCCTGCTCGACCGCGTACTCGTCCAGCTCGGAGAGCAGACCGTCCACGTCGTCGCGGTCGACGGTCAGGTCATCGGCGAAGTGCCGGTCGCCCGTGGCGTCGGGCACATACTTCACGGTGACAACGATCCTCAAGCTCACGCCGGCTCTCCTACTGCATCGTCATTTCTGGCTGCCTGCCTTCAGGCAGCATAAGCGCCTCAAACGGCCGTTCCCGATCGGGGCGAAGCACTCTTCCCAACGAAATATTACTCGCCAGTACACCCAGTTCTTTCCCGCTGAGCAAGCGCTTTGAACTGTGACCTTCGCAACGCAGCGTAACCGGAACCCGACGGGCCCGCAGCAGGGGCCCCGGCCCGGTCAGTCACGCAGTGCGCGGAAACGGCCCTGATGGTGGACGAGGGGCCTGCCGGGGCCGGTGTGGTCGCCGAGCAGGACCTCGGCCAGCACGATCCGGTGGTCACCGGCGGGCACCCGGGCCACCACCGCGCACACCGTCCTGGCGAGGACGCCGTCCAGCACCGGGACGCCCTCGGGGCCCTCGCGCCAGGCGGTGGCCGCGCCGAAGCGGTCGGCGCCGGGGCGGGCGAAGGTGGCCGCCAGCTCCCGCTGGTGCTCGCCCAGCACATGGACCCCGACGTGGTCGCTCGCGGCGATGGCGGGCCAACTGGCGCCCCCGGTGCCGACACCGAAGGAGAGCATGGGGGGATCGGCCGAGACCGAGGCGAGGGAGGTGGCGGTGAAGCCGACCGGGCCCGACTCCCCGCGCGCGGTGATCACCGCCACACCCGCCGCGTGCTGCCTGAAGACGGAACGCAGCAGCTCCGGCGAGGCGGACACCCACCGGGGGTGAGGGAGTTCCGAGCACTTCGAGTACGCCGAGACCTCCGAGAACTCCGAGAACGCCGAGCACATGGTGTCAGGCTGACGAGAGGGGCCACGTACCGTCAAGTCGGCCCCGGATGTGGGAGATGACTCACGGTGGGGCGTCCCTCCGTCACATCGCCTCCCCCAGAGCGGCGATCACATCGGCCTTGCGCGGCTGCCCGGTGGCCCGCCGCACGACACGGCCGTCGGCGTCGAGGACCAGCACCGTCGGCGTCCTGAGGATCTCGAGGCGGCGCACGAGGTCCAGGTGGGCCTCGGCGTCGACCTCCACATGGGCCACGCCCGGGACCAGACCGGCCACCTCGCCGAGCACCCGCCGGGTCGCCCGGCAGGGCGCGCAGAAGGCACTGGAGAACTGCACCAGTGTGGCCCGCTCACCCAGTTCCGCGCCGAGTTCCGGCACTCGGAGCCGCTCTCCGTCGTCCCGCCCGCGCACCCGCACTCCCCTGCTCCGCCGCCGCGGCGGCACTCCGTGGGCACTCGCCACCGCGAGCACCGGCACACACCGTCAGTCCGGTCACCGACTCCTCGTAGCGTTCACGGGAGCGCAAAGATTCCCCGGCGCCCTGGTGCGGGTTCCCGTACGGGACACTTGTTCCATGGACATCGACGCGGGAGGGCCGTGAGATGCACCCGCTCCCGCGGGGGCGGCGGGGCGCACGGGGTGACGGCGCCGCGAAAGCCCGAGGTGGATCAAGGGGGTGGACGTGACGAGAATCTCGCCGCAGGCGGCCCTCAGGGCTGGTCCGCCGATCGTTCTTGGGGCACCATCAGCGACAAGCCGTAAACCTACGGCTGCGTAACTTCGGCTGGGAGTCCCCTTCCCAGACAGAGCAGGAAGGGTTCCACCCCGCCCATGGCAGAACTCGTCTACCGCCCCGTGATCGGTTTCGCCCAGACTCTGTTCAAGGTGTGGGACCTCAAGATCGACTGCCAGGGTTCGGAGAACATCCCGCGATCGGGCGGCGCCGTGCTGGTGAGCAACCACATCAGCTACCTGGACTTCGTCTTCAACGGTCTCGCCGCCCTTCCGCAGAAGCGTCTCGTGCGCTTCATGGCGAAGGATTCCGTGTTCCGGCACCGGGTCTCCGGTCCGCTGATGCGCGGGATGAAGCACATCCCGGTGGACCGCAAGCAGGGCGAGGCGGCGTACGCGCACGCGCTCGACTCGCTGCGGTCCGGCGAGATCGTGGGGGTCTTCCCGGAGGCGACCATCTCGCAGTCGTTCACGCTGAAGAGCTTCAAGTCGGGTGCCGCGCGCCTGGCGCAGGAGGCCGGCGTGCCGCTGATCCCGATGGCGGTGTGGGGCACCCAGCGGCTGTGGACCAAGGGCCACCCCCGCAACTTCAAGCGCAGCCACACCCCGATCACCATCCGCGTCGGTGAGGCGCTGGAGGCGTCCAGGGACAAGTACGCGGGCGCGATCACCCGGCAGCTGCGGGAGCGCGTCCAGGAGCTGCTGGAGGCCGCGCAGCGCGCCTACCCCGTGCGCCCCAAGGGCCAGGACGACACCTGGTGGATGCCTGCGCACCTCGGCGGGACGGCCCCGACCCCGGAGCAGGTCCGCGAGGCCGAGGCACGCTGAGTCCGGACGGACCCCTCCGGGAACGGCGAGAACGGAGGGGCCCACCCGCAGGAGCACGGCCGGTCGGGAGTCGACGTGTTCCCGACCGGCCGCACCCCCGCGCGGTCCCTGTGTCCTATGTGCGCGCCATCTCCTCCTTGAGCGCCGCCACGAACGTGTCCACGTCGTCCTCGGTGGTGTCGAAGGCGCACATCCAGCGGACGTCGCCGGCGGCCTCGTCCCAGAAGTAGAAGCGGAAGCGCTTCTGCAGCCGCTCGCTCACCTCGTGCGGCAGGCGGGCGAAGACCGCGTTGGCCTGTACCGGGTGGAGGATCTCCACGCCGTGCACGGCGCGTACGCCCTCGGCGAGGCGCTGGGCCATCTCGTTGGCGTGCCGGGCGTTGCGCAGCCACAGGTCCCGGGCCAGCAGGGCCTCCAGCTGCACCGACACGAAGCGCATCTTGGACGCGAGCTGCATGGACAGCTTGCGCAGGTGCTTCATGTGCCGGATGCCGTCCGGGTTCAGTACGACGACGGCCTCGCCGAACAGGGCGCCGTTCTTGGTGCCGCCCAGGGAGAGCAGGTCGACGCCGGCCGCGTTGGTGAAGGTGCGCATCGGCACGTCCAGGGCGGCGGCGGCGTTGGCCAGCCGGGAGCCGTCGACGTGCACCTTCATGCCCCGGGCGTGCGCGTGCTCGCAGAGGGCGCGGATCTCGTCCGGCGTGTACACCGTGCCCAGCTCGGTGGCCTGGGCTATGGACACCACCTGTGGCATGGCACGGTGCTCGTCCTCCCAGCCGTAGGCCTGCCGGTCGATCAGCTCGGGGGTGAGCTTGCCGTCCGGGGTGGGCACGGTGAGCAGCTTGATCCCGCCGACCCGCTCCGGCGCCCCGCCCTCGTCCACGTTGATGTGGGCGCTCTCGGCGCAGATCACCGCGCCCCAGCGGTCGGTGACCGCTTGGAGCGCGACGACGTTGGCGCCGGTGCCGTTGAAGACCGGGAAGGCCTCGGCGGTAGGGCCGAAGTGGCTGCGGATCACCTGCTGGAGGTTCTCCGTGTACGCGTCCTCTCCGTACGCCACCTGGTGTCCGCCGTTGGCCAGGGCCAGGGCGGCGAGCACCTCCGGATGGGCCCCGGCGTAGTTGTCGCTGGCGAAACCACGGACGGCCGGGTCGTGATGACGACGTGCGTCGGTCCTGGGTGGGTTCACGGCTTCTCGGTGAGCCACAGACGGGTTCCGTTCACTTCCGCGGCGGGCTTGTCCCAGACGCCGACGACGGCCTCGGCGAGGTCCTTGACGTCCGTGAAGCCCGCGAACTTCGCGTTGGGGCGGTCGGCACGCATCGCGTCGTGCACCAACGCCTTCACCACCAGGATCGCAGCCGCCGAGGTGGCCCCCTCCTCGCCCCCGGCCTTGCGGAAGTAGTCGGCCATGGCCAGCGTCCACGTCTCGGCGGCGGCCTTGGCGGCCGCGTAGGCCGCGTTGCCCGCGGTGGGCTTGCTGGCGCCGGCCGCGCTGATCAGGACGTACCGGCCGCGGTCGCTGCGCTGGAGCGCCTCGTGGAAGGCGAGGGAGGTGTGCAGCACGGTGCGTACCAGCAGCAGTTCCAGGAAGTCCCAGTCGTCCAGGCTGGTCTTGGTGAAGGTCTCGCTGCCGCGCCAGCCGCCGACCAGATGGACCAGGCCGTCGACCCGGCCGAACTCCTTCTCGGTGCGGGCGGCCCACTCGCGGGTGGAGTCCAGGTCGAGCAGGTCGACCGTGTCACCCGTGACGGTGGCCCCGCCGTGCGCGTAGCGCGCCGCGTCCACGGCCGCCGCCAGCCGCTCCGGGTCGTTGTCGGAGCCGACCACCGTCGCCCCCGCCTCGGCCAGCCTGAGCAGTGCCGCCCGTCCCGCGGGTCCCCCCGCGCCGGCCACCGCGATCACCGCACCCTCGAGCGCCCCGTTCCCCATGGTCCTCGCCTCCTGAGCAGTGTTGTGAACGAGATCGCTCACGCGGCGACCCGCTCGGCGCCGTCCGCCGTGATGCCCCGGGTCGACGCGATCACGTTCTTCAGCTTCTTGGACAGTGCCTCATAGAACATGCTCAGCGGAAACTCGTCCGGAAGCACGTCATCGACGAGTTTCCGCGGCGGCAGCGTCAGGTCCAGCGCCTCGGGGCCCTTGGCCCACTTGGATCCGGGGTGCGGGGAGAGGTAGGCGGAGACCAGCTCGTAGCCGGCGAACCAGTGGACGAGCTTCGGGCGGTCGATGCCGTCGCGGTACAGCGTCTCGATCTCGGCGCACAGCTGGTTGGTGACCTTCGGGGCGCGGTCCCAGTCGATGCTGAGCTTGTTGTCGGTCCAGCGGACGACATCGTGCTTGTGCAGGTAGGCGAAGAGCAGTTGACCGCCGAGGCCGTCGTAGTTGCGGACCCGCTCACCGGTGACCGGGAAGCGGAACATGCGGTCGAACAGCACCGCGACCTGCACGTCACGTGCCTGCGGGACGCCCTCGCCGGCCAGCTCGACGGCCTCCTTGAAGGCGGTGAGGTCGCAGCGCAGCTCCTCCAGGCCGTACATCCAGAACGGCTGGCGCTGCTTGATCATGAACGGGTCGAAGGGCAGGTCGCCGTGGCTGTGGGTGCGGTCGTGGACCATGTCCCAGAGCACGAACGCCTCTTCGCAGCGCTTCTGGTCGTGCACCATGGCGGCGACGTCCTCGGGCAGCTCCAGGCCCAGGATGTCGACGGCGGCCTCGGTGACGCGGCGGAAGCGGGCGGCCTCGCGGTCGCAGAAGATGCCGCCCCAGGTGAAGCGCTCGGGTGCCTCGCGCACGGCGATGGTCTCGGGGAAGAGCACCGCGGAGTTGGTGTCGTAGCCCGCGGTGAAGTCCTCGAAGGTGATGCCGCAGAACAGCGGGTTGTCGTAGCGGGTGCGCTCCAGCTCGGCCAGCCAGTCGGGCCAGACCATGCGCAGCACGACCGCCTCGAGATTGCGGTCCGGGTTGCCGTTCTGCGTGTACATCGGGAAGACGACCAGGTGCTGGAGGCCGTCCTCGCGGTGCGCGGCGGGCTGGAAGGCCAGCAGCGAGTCGAGGAAGTCGGGCACCTCGAAGCCGCCCTCGGCCCAGCGGCGCAGATCCTTCACCAGGGCCTCGTGGTAGGCGCGGTCGTGCGGGAGCAGCGGGGACAGCTCGTCGAGCGCCTCGGTCACCCGGCACACCTCGGCCTCGGCCTCGGCGCGGGCCGGGGCGCCCTCGGCGTCGAAGTCGATCGAGCCGTCCTTCGCCTGCCAGGGCCGGATCCGCTGCACGGCATCCTTGAGCACGGGCCATGCCGGGTGCTCGACCACCCTCACCGCCGGAGAAACGTTTCCCTCCGTACCCACCTGCACAAGAATTTCCGCCATGTCCCATCCTCCACCGGAGAAGCTCTGTGCGCCGACCGTATACGTACGGGGTTTGCCACAGCAAGGGGAGCCTCCGCAAATCATCCTGCGCCACCCCGGTCGTCACCGCATTTTTTCCTGCCCATCACGCGAGTGGGCGACACTCCTCAAAAATGATGTTCAGCGTCTGGACGGAACGGGCACAGGCGATACGGTCCAGGAGGGCCGTAGGGACGCGGCCCTGCGCCGCCGTCGACGGAAGCGAGTCGGATCTTGAACTTCCTCACCATCGGTCACCGCGGAGTCATGGGTGTCGAGCCCGAGAACACCCTTCGGTCCTTCGTCGCCGCCCAGGAGGCCGGCCTGGACGTCATCGAGCTCGACCTGCATCTGAGCAAGGACGGCGAGCTCGTCGTCATGCACGACGCGGAACTGGACCGCACGACGGACGGCACGGGCCCGATCGCCGACCGGACCGTCGCCGAGCTGCGCGCCCTGGACGCCGGACGCGGCGAGCACGTCCCCGTCTTCGAGGAGGTGCTGGAGGCCGTCCACACGCCGTTGCAGGCCGAGATCAAGGACGTACAGGCGGCCAGGGCGCTGGCCGAGGTGATGAACCGGCGGGGCCTGACGGACCGGATCGAGGTGTCCTCGTTCCACGACGACGCGATCGCCGAGATCGCGCGCCTGGTGCCGGGGGTGCGCACCGCGCTCGTCGCCAGTCGTTACAGCACGGACGTCGTGGACCGGGCGGTCGGCGTCGGCGCGGCGACCCTCTGTCTGAACATCCGCCGCCTCACCCTGGAGACCGTCGAACGGGCCCGCAAGGCGGACCTGAGGATCATCGGCTGGGTGGTGAACACGCAGGACCACCTCAGACTGGTCCGGGCCCTCGGACTCGACGGCGCGACCACCGACTACCCGGAGATCAAGCGCACCGGCCGCTTCACCGCGTGAGGGCTCTCAGGCCAGTTCCTTGACCAGCAGCTCGAACCGCAGGTCCGCACGTTGCGGAATGCCGAACCGCTCGTCGCCGTACGGGAAGGGCGTCGTCCTTCCCGTACGGCGGTAGCCGCGCCGCTCGTACCAGGCGATCAGGTCCTCGCGCACCGAGATCACGGTCATGTGCATCTCGGTCGCGCCCCAGGTCTCGCGCACCAGGCGCTCCGCGTACGCGATGATCACCTTGCCGAGCCCCGCGCCCTGGAGCTCGGGACTGACCGCGAACATGCCGAAGTAGGCGTGGTCGCCGCGGTGCTCGAGCTGGCAGCAGGCGACGATCCGGCCCTCGCGCTCCACCGTCAGCAGCCGGCTGTCCGGTGACTCGACGACCTGCCGCACCTCCTCGGCGTCGGTCCGCTGTCCCTCGAGGATGTCCGCCTCGGTGGTCCACCCGGCCCTGCTGGAGTCCCCCCGGTACGCCGACTCGATCAGCGCGACGAGGGCGTCCACATCGGCTGCGGCGGCGTCACGGAAGGTCAGCGCGTTCTCGGTGACGGTATCCACGGGGCACTTCTCCGGTTTCTCGCTCGCCTCTTCGGTCACTTCCCGGCGTGGCCAGGGCACGGAAGAGACTAACCCGGCCGCTACGCTCGGCCGCATGGTGCATGTACTCGGCAGCCGCGTCCTGCTGCGCCCCACCGATCCCGAGCGTTCCCGCGTCTTCTACGGCGAGCAGCTGGGCCTCGCCGTGTACCGCGAGTTCGGCACCGGCCCGGAGCGCGGCACCGTCTACTTCCTCGGCGGCGGCTTCCTGGAGCTGTCCGGCCGCTCCGCCCCCCCGGCGTCCGCGGGGGCACCGGAGCCCACGGCGGCGCGGCTGTGGCTCCAGGTCGCGGACGTGGCGGCGGCCCACGAGGAGCTCCGGGACAAGGGCATCGAGATCGTCCGGCCCCCGGTGCGGGAACCCTGGGGCCTCGTCGAGATGTGGACCGCCGACCCCGACGGCACACCCATCGTCCTGGTGGAGACCCCGGCCGACCATCCGCTGCGGTACCGGCCGGGAATCTGAGGCCGGCGGTCCGGGTGGTCCGGCGCCGGGGAGGGGCACGAGGGCCGCGTCACGCCCGTACGGCGCCCAGGCGTCCCTCGAGCTGTCCCAGCAGCCCGCCGAGCAGTGCGGCCAGCTCGCCGAGGTCCGGCCCGCCCAGACCGGAGAGCACGGCGTTCTCGTAGGCGAGTTGCGCGGGCATGACGCCGTCGACGACATCCCGTCCGGCGTCGGTGAGGCGGACCCGGGCCATGCGGCGGTCGCGCGGGTCGCCGCGGCGTTCCGCCAGGCCGCGCGCGGTGAGCTGCTTGAGGCGTTTGGTGACGGCGGCGCCCGAGGAGAAGGTCTCGCGTGCCAGTTCGCCCGGGGTCAGTTCGCGCCCGGTGCGACGCAGCGCGCCGAGCAGGTCGAACTCGGGGCGGGTCAGTCCCGCCCGGCTCAGCGGGGCGTCCTCGGCCTGCTGGAGGAGGGCGGCACAGCGGTTGATGCGCCCGATGACCTCCATGGGTCCGGTGTCGAGGCCGGGGTACACGGACCGCCACTGCCGGACCACCGCGGCCACGGTGTCGCCGCCGGCCGCCGGATGTCCCGCGCCGGAGGGGAGCCCGGGGTCGGCCGGGAGCGGCCCGTCGGCGGTGCGCCGGCCCTCGGCCGCGGGTCCTCCGGGTCCGCCGTCGGCCGCGAGCCGCTCGCTCGTCGTCATGGCTGTCCGTCCTTCGTGTCCGTGCCCGGGTCCGTCCCACTGCCCGGGTGCGTGCCCGGTTCCGTCTCCGCGCCGGGGCCGGTCAGCAGCCCCTGGCGTCGTACCGTTGCCGCGAGCGTACGGTGTCCCGACTGTTCGGCGAGCACGACCCGTTCCTGCGGCAGTGAGCTCAGCCACCATTCGCCCGCGGCCGCGTCGGCGGTGGCCCGCAGGTCGACGAGCGCGGCAGCGAGGCCGCGGCGGGCGGCCTCCAGGGCGGCGGGGTCGGGGTGCGGGGCGGCCAGGAGCCGGGTGGCGTGTTCGCGCCCGCGGTCCACGGTGGCGAGCGCCCCCTCGACCCGGTCGCCCGCCCGCCGGTTGGTGACGGCCAGGGCGGCGACGAAGCCGACCAGCGCACCGACCAGGGTGTCCACCACACGGTCGGTGACCAGGGAGCCGGTGTCCTGGTAACCGGGGAACTCGGTGACGAGCAGGGCGAGCGGGGTCACGCAGACGCTGCCGAGCCAGTAGTTGCGGCTGATCAGGGCCTCGGCGCCGAAGTTGAAGACGAGGCAGCACAGGACGAGGGCGAGCGGCCCCAGGTGGGCGATCGGGGCGACGGCCGCGAAGATCAGCACGCCGACGAGGTTGCCGACGACCCGCTGCACGGTCCGGCTCCAGGTGAGGCTGAGGTTGGCCTGGTAGAGCGAGGCGGCGGTGACGAGCGCCCAGTAGGGCCGTCCGACCCCGAGTGCGAGGGAGGCGTAGCCGGCGAGGGCGCAGCCCAGGGCGGTGCGTACGGCGATGGGGGCGAGCGGTCCCAGGCGGTGCCGCAGGGGGCGCGGGGGGACGGCGCGCTCGGCTGCCGCTCCGAGGAGTTCTTCGGCGTCCGTGGGGGAGGCGTCGGCGCCCGGGATGCGGCCCGTGCCGCGCAGTGCTCCGGCCCAAGCGCGCAGCAGCGCGGGGTCGGCGTCGGCCGGCGCGGCGAGCGCGATCTCGGCGCGGACCACGAGCCGTTCGAGGGCGCGGCGGGTGGCGGCGGAGCGGGTTCCGGTGAGGAGCAGACACTGCCAGGCGGCCTGTACGGCGGCGTAGGCGGCGGCTCGGGCCCGGGTGTGGCCGTCGCCGGTGCCGCCGGTCTCGACGTACGCGGCGGTGGCGGACAGCGCGTCGGCGGTGGCGCGGCGCTCGGGGCCGTGCGGCCGGACCAGTACGGGCGCCATGCCGACCAGCCAGGCCCACACCCCGGCCACCGCGGCCAGTGCGAGGTGGCCGGGGACCTGCCCGAGGGTCTGGGGGACGAACAGCGAGGCGGAGCTGACGAAGGTGAGGATCACGTTGCCGGGCGGGCCGATGCGGGTGACGTCGCACAGCACCTTCTGCACTGCGGCCAGTGCGGCGCCGACGGTGACCAGGACGACGGCGTTCGAGGTGAGCGAGGCCGAGACCAGGGCCACGGCGAGGCCGCCGAGCATGCCGAGCACGACTCCCGTGAGGGCCTTGGCCCGGGCGGCGTAGGGGCGGTTGTGCGCGTAGAGGGCGCACAGGGAGCCGGCCATGGTGTAGGCGGCCAGGTCGAGCCGGCCGAGGGCGACCAGGATCAGGCTGGGCGGTGCGACCGCGGCGACCACGCTGAGGGCGGGCTTGAACCAGATGCGGGAGGGCCGTCCGAGGCGCAGCACACCGGCCACGGGGAAGCGCCGGGGCTTGGGGTCGGGGGTGGGCGTGGGGGTCGCACTGCTCATGACGTCCCATGGTAACAGGTCTTTTACTCGTAAAACATCCCGGTGACCTGCGGTGCTCCCCCGAATGCTCCCCGTGTACGCCTGTGCGCCCGCGTGCACACCACCGGGCGGGGCATGCCTTGACCGATCGTGGAGCGGGTCCGGGGGGAGGTACGCGTGCACGGACCGGCGTCGTCCGGCTGGCTGCTGGTCGCGCTCTGCGCGGCGACCGGCGCCTACTGTCTGCTGCGGATGCGCAGCAGTGTCGAGGAGCAGCGCCGCGCCGCGGGCGGTGAGGCGCTGATGGGTTTCGGCATGGCCGCGATGGCCGTACCGGCGGCGGTGTTCGCCCCGCCCCCGTGGGCGTGGCCCGCCTGGGCGGCGGTGTTCGGCGCGGCCGCGGTGCAGGCCCTGTGGGCAGGGCGCGGGAGCCCGCACCATCTGCACCATTCGGTGGGCGCCGGAGCCATGGCCTACATGGCGGTGGCGATGGCCGCCTCCCCCGGCCGGGAGCACGGACACGGCGGCGTGGGCATACCCGCGCTGACCGGGCTCCTGCTGCTGTACTTCGCCGGGTACGTGCTGGTGACGGGCGTCCGGCTGGTACCGGTGGCCGCCGTGCCGGAACGCTCGGCGGCCACCGGGGCGGGGTCCCCGGGAGCCTCGGGCTGGGGGGACCGGCCCGAGCTGGCACTGGCGTGCCGGCTGTCCATGGGGATCGCGATGGTGGCGATGCTGCTGACGATGTGAGGCGGGCGGCCGCGGGCCGGGTGGGCGAGCGGGACCGTTGTCCGCGTCACTCTGCCCGACGGGCCGTACCCGGGAGTGATCCGTACTCATAGGCTGACCGCATGATGCTCCCCGCGGCGCTGCTGCTGCTCGGCGTCCTGACCGCCGTCGTCGGTCCCAGGCTGCTCGCGCGGGCCGCCTGGCCGGACCGTGAGCCGGTGGTGGCGCTGTGGGTGTGGCAGTGCGTGATCGCGACCGTGCTGCTGTGCTGTGCGCTGTCGATGACGTTCAGCGCGGCGGCCGCCTCGCGGGTGGTCGGCACTCCGGTGTTCGCGACGGCGCCGAGCGGGGTCGTGGAGGCGTACGCCCTCGGCACGTCCGGCCCGCCGGCCGCGACCACCGCGGTCGTGCTGGCGTGCGGCGGGCTGTGGAGCGCGGCGATGCTGGTCCGCGAGGTCGTACGGGCCCGTGCCCGGCGGCGGGCCCGGCGGGACGGACTCCTGGTGCGGGCGCCGCTGCTGCCCGGCGAGGATCCCGGCTCGCAGCGGCTGGTGGTCCTGGAGGGCGAGCGCCCCGACGTGTGGTGGCTTTCCGGCTCCCCGTCCCGGCTGGTCGTCACCACGGCCGCGTTGCGTCGGCTGCGGGGCCGTCGGCTGGACGCCGTCCTCGCGCACGAGCGGGGGCACGCGCGGGCCCGGCACGACTGGCTGCTGCACTGCTCCGCCGCGCTGGCGGACGGGTTCCCCCGGGTGTCCGTGTTCGCCGCGTTCCGCGGCGAGATGCACCGGCTGGTCGAGCTCGCCGCCGACGACACGGCCTCCCGCCGCTTCGGCCGGCTGACCACCGCCCTCGCCCTGGTCGAGCTCAACGAGCACCGCGGGGTCTTCGGCCCCTGCCCGGCCTCCCAGGGCCAGGTCCGGGCCCGGGTGCACCGGCTGCTGGCTCCCCCGGACCGGCTCACGGCGGGGCGCCGGCTGCGGCTGACGGCCGTGGCGTCGCTGGTCCCGGTGCTCCCCGTCCTGGTGGCGTTCGTCCCCGGACTGCGGGCGCTGGGGTAGCACCGTCCGGAGGCGTGCGCCGAGGCCCTCTTCGCTTCGGGGCTCGCGGGCGGTTCAGGGCGTCGGTGTTGGCCCCGGCCCCCGGCGGTCGACGAGGATCGCTTCATGCACTCCCCCCACACACCTCCCCCCGACCTCGCACCGCCGCCCCGTCCCCCCGAGCACCGGCGCCGCCCGGCCGCCCTGTCCATCGCCGTGCCGGCCCTGTGCTCGGTGCTGCTGCTGGTCCTGGTCGGCGCCGAGTGGCGCCCGCTGACCGGTGTGGACGGGGACGTCGCCCGCACCACGCACCGCTGGGCGGTGGACGAACCGGGACTGACGCAGGCGGCCCGCGTCCTGACGGACTGGGTCTGGGACCCGTGGACCATGCGCCTGCTGGCCGGGGCGGTCGCACTGCTGCTGGTGTTCCGGTACGCGGCCCGCTGGACCGCGGTGTGGCTGGTGGCGACCTGCGCCGTGGGGACGGCGCTGCAGCAGGTCCTGAAGGCGGCGGTGGGCCGCGCCCGCCCGGTGTGGGAGCACCCGCTCGACTCGGCCCACTACGCGGCTTTCCCGTCGGGCCACGCCATGACCGCCACCATCGTCTGCGGTCTCCTGCTGTGGCTCCTGCACCGGCACGGCGTGAACCGGGCCGTGTGGGTGGGGGCCGTGACCGTGGCGGCGCTCTCGGTGGCCGGCGTCGGCCTCACCCGCGTCTGGCTCGGCGTCCACTGGGCGACGGACGTGCTCGGGGGATGGCTCTTCGGCGCTCTGGTCGTGGCCGTGGCGGTGCGCGTCCACCGGCGGCACCACCCGTGAGACCGCACGATCCGCGTCTTCCGGACCCTCCCACGGGCCCCCGTGACCACTTCCCGGTACCGGCCCGGAGACTCGTCAGCGCCGTCCCCCTCGGGCGATCCCCCGCGTCGCCCGAGGAGAACGGCAGCCCGGAGCGAACCCACCAGGGGTCCGGCCGGACGCGTTGAGTATAGTTGGCTGCCGACCAGTCAATGCAGGAGTCCAGCATGTCCCCGCGCAGCCCCTCGGTCAATGAAGAATTGCGGAGGCGTTCGAAGGAGCGGCTTCTGCAAGCCGCCCTCGAGGTGGTGAGCGAGCGCGGATACGAGGCGACGACGCTCGGCGACATCGCCGACCGCGCGGGGTCCGCGCGGGGTCTGGTCTCGTACTACTTCCCGGGGAAGCGCCATCTGGTGCAGTCCGCGGTGCACCGGCTGATGCACCGGACGCTGGAGGAAACGCTGGAGCGCGAACCGCGCACCGACGACGGGCAGGAGCGGATGGCGCGGGCCATCGACGCGATCCTGGGCCTGGCCCGCGACCGTCCCGTGCTGATGCGCCAGCACATGGCCGGACTGCTGCAGGCCGAGGGTTTCCTGCCCTGCCCCGAGCAGCAGCGCCTGGCCGAACTGCTCAGGGACACCGTCGCCCGGCACGGCTCCAGCAAGGTCGACAGCGACTACCCGATGCTGCGCGCCCTGCTGATGGGCGCCGTGTTCTCGGCCCTGATGCCGGGTGCGCCGATGCCCCTCGAGACACTGCGCGCGGAGCTGTTCAAGCGCTACCGGCTCGCCTGGGAGCTGGGCGTCCCGCCCGGCACCGAGGCGCCGGGCGGGACGGGAACGCCGGACCGGACGGGCCGGACGGACGCAGCCGGCGCGGCGGGCGCGCCGGACCGGACGGATGTGTCGCGGTTCTTCGCGACCGAACCGGCCCCGGACAGGTCCTAGGGCCAATACCGGTGATTTAGGCTCTTTTCCGGCTGGCTGAAGTGGCTCTGGTTGGCCCGGCCAGCCGGACCGTCGGGGTGTCCGGCCGTG
>NZ_JBSGHG010000021.1:0-116212 GCF_053604275.1 Streptomyces sp. NPDC004051
GCGGACGACCGCGTCGGTGTCGGCCTCGATCACGGGGTCCGGCACCGTGTCCCAGGAGGTCTGTGCCGGGCCGTGGTAGACGAGCCCTCGCATGCCTGCTCCCTCCCTCGCCCCCCCTTCGCCGGCTCCTCTCCACCGTCACCCCCGGGGGGCTCCCCGGCAACACGGGAAACCACGCCGGCCGGGGTGGTCGACCCTTGACGCAGGTCAAGAGGAGAACGTCTCGGTTCCGGGCGTCCGCAGCGCGCACGCCCGTCGTCGCCGGTCGGGACCGCTGATCATGAGCATGAGCAGCAGTCATGGTGACCTGCCCCGGTGTCGTGGCTGCTCAGAGGTTGGAGTCGAGCGCCGGGAAGCCGTCCGGAAGGCCGGCGGCAGGCTCGTCGCCCAGCGTGCCCGACAGGTCGCGGTCCAGCCCCAGGGTGTACGCCGCCATGGAGATCGAGCCGGCGGCGTGGCCGTCGACCAGCAGGTCGAGCGGCTGGGTGTCGGCCAGGCCGGCGATGTACAGGAGCGGCAAGTAGTGGTCCGGCGTCGGCACCGCCTGGCCGAAGTCGGCGTGGGCGTCGAGCGCCGCCACCCCGGTCGGGTCCGTCTGGAGGGCCTCCCGCGCCACGTCGTCGAAGCGGAGTGCCCAGTCGTACCCGCGGTCCGGTTGCCGGAAGTCGACCGCCCGGAGATTGTGCACGATGTTCCCGCTCCCGATGATCAGCACGCCCTCCTCCCGCAGCGGGGCGAGCCTGCGGCCCAGCCGCATGTGGTGGTCGAAGTCCTTGAAGGCGTTCAGGGACAACTGGACCACCGGGATCGACGCGTCGGGGAAGGCGTGCATCAGCACCGACCACGTGCCGTGGTCGATTCCCCAGCTGTCGATGTCCTGTCCCACCCAGGTCGGCTTCACCACGTCGGCCACCAGCTCCGCGACGTCGGGTGCGCCCGGCGCCGGGTACTGCACGTCGAACAGCTCCTGCGGGAACCCGTAGAAGTCGTGGATCGTGCGGGGCCGCGGCATCGCGGTGACCGCGGTCGCGTTGGTGTACCAGTGCGCGGAGATCACCAGGATCGCCCGTGGGCGCGGTACGGACGCACCGAACAGCCGCCACGCCTCGGTGTAGCGGTTGCGCTCGAGCGCGTTCATCGGGTTGCCGTGTCCGAGGAACGCGGCCGGCATCGTCCTGCTGCTCACGGAGACTTCCCTTCGACGAAGTGGGTGACGAACGACCCCAGCCTCGCACCGCCAGGGGGCGAGGCACCCGATCGACGACCGGAGGCCCCTGAACGCGGAGCCCCCGCGGTGCGTACGTGACGGTGGAAACGTCGCCCGACGCCCGGGCCCGCCGTGCGAGTGGCCGACGGAAAGCAGCCACCCGGACGAAGGGGCGCGGTGCCGGGCGACTCCGCAAGGTCGTGTGGGGATGCACAGAGGGACAAGACGCATGGGGATGCAGGCGCTGCTCATCGAAGACGACGAGACGATCGCCGAGCCGTTGATGGAGGGGCTGCGGAACTACGGACTGTCGGTCACCTGGGTCGCCACGGGCGCGGAGGGGCTCTCGGGGCCGTTCGGGGATCCGGACCCTTTCGGGGATGTCGTCCTGCTCGACCTGGGGCTGCCGGACATGGACGGCATCGACGTCTGCCGTGGGATCCGGCAGGTCTCGGACGTTCCCGTCATCATTCTCACCGCACGCGGCACGGAGAGCGACAAGGTGCTCGGTCTGGAGCTGGGCGCGGACGACTATCTGGCGAAACCGTTCAGCCTTCGGGAGCTGGTCGCCCGCATCCGCGCCGTCTCCCGCCGCACCGGAACCACGCCGGGAACCACGGCCGGGGCCGCCCCGGCCCACGGCTGCTCCGTCTCAGGGCCCCCCGGCCCGACAGCGGCGGCCGAAACCCCTCCCGCAGCCGGGGACGTCCCCGGCACGCTGGTGGTCGACCGCCGTACGCGGCAGGTGTGGGTGGACCGGTCGCAGGTCGCGCTGACCCCGAAGGAGTTCGAGCTGCTGGCGCTGCTGTGTGAGGACCCCGGGGCGGTCTGCTCGCGCCGCCAGATCCTCGAACACGTCTGGGACCCCTACTACGAGGGCGCCACCAAGACACTCGACGTCCACGTGGCCACGCTGCGCCGGAAACTGGGCCCCCCGGGCTGGATCCAGACGTTGCGCGGTGTGGGGTTCCGGCTCGCGGTGCAGGCGCCTCCCCCCGGGCCGACCGGACGCTCGCGGGGGCACGCGGGTGCCTTCGAGGGCGCCTCTCCGTGACCCGCCGTCTGCTGCTCACCTACCTGAGCATCGCCGCCCTGGTACTGCTCTGCCTGGAAATCCCCCTGGGTTTCGTGTACTCCCGCGCCGAGCGGGACCGCATGATCAACGCTGCCCGTGAGGAAGCGGCTTCGTTGTCGGCCTTCGCCGAACTGTCCCTGGCTTCCGGTCGGGAGGAGCAGGACCTGCCCCGACGCGTGACGGAGTGCGCCGAGCGCATCGGCGGCCGGATCGCCGTGATCAGCCGCTCCGGCAGCCTCATCGCCGCCTCCCACCCCCTGTCCGAGCAGGAGGCGCGTGAGCTGCTGGGGCGGCCGGACGTCGCCGCGGCCCTGAACGGCACCGGTTCCGCCGACGTGCGCACCTCCGGGATGGGCGGCGTGCAGTACCTGTCCGTCGCCGCGCCCGTCGGTCATGCCACCCCGCCCGACGCCGCCGTCCGCATCTCCGTACCCACCGGCACCGTGCACGGCCGCGTCCACCAGGTGTGGCTGCTGCTCGCCCTGGCCGGGCTCACCGTGCTGGCCGTCGTGGCCGGGTTCGCGTTCGCCGTGGCCCGGTGGGCCGCACGCCCCATCCGCGAACTGCAGCGGGCCACCGTCCGCCTCGCCGACGGCAGTCTGCCCGGGCCGGTCGCCGTGACCGACGGGCCACCGGAGATACGCAGTCTGGCCGCCACCTTCAACCAGACCGCCGCCCGTCTGGAACACCTCATGGCCTCCCAGCGTGCGTTCGCCGGCGAAGCCTCTCACCAGCTCAAGACCCCGCTCGCCGCCCTGCGGCTGCGCCTGGACAACCTCGAGCCGGCCGTCGCGCCCTCCGGCCGGGCGTCCCTGACCGCGGCGCTCACCGAGACCGACCGCCTGGCGCGTCTGGTGGAGGGCCTGCTCACGATGGCCGGCCTGGAGGAGAAGTCCGCCACCCGGGACGTGGTCGATCCGCAACGCGTCTGCGCCGAACGGCACCAGACGTGGGCCCCGGTCTTCGAACAGCGGAATGTGCTGCTGGCCCTCACCGGCGAGCGCACCGGGCCCGTGCTCGTCCTGTCCGGCGCCCTCGAGCAGATCCTCGACAACCTGCTCTCCAACGCGCTGCGTCACTCACCGCCCGGCAGCACCGTGACCATCCACCTGCGCGGCCGCCGCGCGTCCGAGCGCCGGCGCGCCGCTGCCGACGGCCGTACATCGTTCGTGGACCTGCACGTCATCGACCAGGGAACCGGCCTGACGGAGGAGCAGCGCCTCCGTGCCTTCGACCGTTTCTGGCGCGCTCCCGACGCCCCCAAGGGCGGCACGGGCCTCGGCCTGGCACTGGTCCAGCGCCTCGCCCACGCCGGCGGCGGCCACGTCACCCTGCGTGCCGCATCCCAGGGAGGACTGGACGCCGTGGTCAGCCTGCCCCGCGCCGATCCCGGCCGTCCCGGTCCCGGCCGGTCTCCTGCCCCGCCGGGCGCCCGCCGTGCAGGCGGTCGCGGAATCCCTCCTCCCGCCGTCACCGCCACGGACGACGAGCCCGCCCCGGCCTGAACGCGTCGCGCCGGGGTCAGGCCGGGGCGGGTGACCGAATCAGTCGTCCTCGTTTTCGTCCTCGTTCTCGTCGTCCTCTGCCCGATCCTCCGACGGCTCCGAGTCCTGGCCGACGATCCGGCCGGTGAAGGCGTCGACGAGGGCCTCGATCTCCCCGCCACGGTCCCGGGCCTCCACTTCCCACACGGCCCTGCCGTCCTCCTCGTCCAGCTCCACCTTGACCACACGGGCGCCGGGACGGCTGTCGGTGACGATCCCGGCGGCCTGGACGGCGTTGACCGGCCGCGGTCCGAACCGCGCGTCCAGCTCCGGGTCGATCTCGATCTCGAAGCCGGCGGACGCGGCACGGACGGTCACCTGCTCGCCGCTCGACGCCTGCTCGGACTGCCCCGCCGGAGCAAGGGCGGCCCCCACGGTCACGGACAGCAGCACTCCGCCACCGGCCAGGGCGATCAGCTTGGCCTTGCGCATCGGTTCCTCCCTCGGAACGAGACCCGGGCGACCCGGACCGCCACAAGGAACCGCAGCACTGCGTCGCGGTTCCCGGCGGTGCCGGTCTCCCCTGTGTGCACCAGGACGCTAGCGAGTCGTGCACTAGGGAAAGGTTCGGGAATCAGCCCGGTCAGGCCAAGGGAACCCTAAATCTTCGGACCCGCTGTGCGCGGTCCGGCGGAGCCTGCCGCGCGTTCCCGCCGTCCTCCGGGCACCCGGTTCGGGAACCGGGACGCATGAGGAGAGAGCATGCAGGGGTCATTCCCGGGACCGCTTTTCGATCGCCCAGGCCCCTTGGACCACGGTGCCCTTCGATGCCGCTCAGAACGACGCGGCGGGGGCGAAGCGCCGTGAGCCCTCGGTACGGGAAGCCTGTCGGACCCTGGAGGAGGGCGCCGACACGGCCACCGTCCAGGTGGTGCTCAGCCATCGCCTCTCCCGGTCGCCGCGGAGCCGGAGCGACTGCCGGGCCGCGCTGCCCCGGCTGACGCCGCCGCCTTCTCCGGGCTGCCCGGGAAGGCGGACACCGGGCCGTACACCTCGTGGACGGCACCGCTTCGCCCGCGGCCCGCGGTGGAGCGCGGTGCGCCCACCGGCGAACGAGGCCGAGGCCGCCCGTCCGGCGCCCACCCTCCCGGAGGGTGCGACGGATGCGACTGAGGAGGTCAGCGGTCCCGGGAGGGGCGCGGGAGGCCGGCGAAGGCGCCGGTGGCAAAGGGGTCAGCGCAGGAGCAGCTGGACGATGGCGAAGGCGCCGACGACGACGATGAAGGCCCGCAGGGCGGGTGCGGGCAGTCGGCGCCCGACCTTCGCACCGATCTGCCCGCCGATGGCCGAGCCCACGGCGATGAGGAGGACGGCCGTCCAGTCGTATTCGGCGACGAAGAGGAAGAACAGGGCCGCGATGCTGTTGACGACGGCGGCGAGGACGTTCTTGACGGCGTTCAGACGCTGCAGGGCGTCATCGAGCAGCATGCCCATCAGGGAGAGGTAGATGATCCCCTGGGCCGCCGTGAAGTAGCCGCCGTAGACACTGGAGAGGAGGATCCCGCCGAAGAGGACGGGACCGCCGTCGGTCCTGGTGAGGGTGCCCGTGCGCGCACGGCGCCGTTGCACGACGGCGGATATGCGGGGCTGCAGCACCACGAGGACCAGCGCCAGCGCGACGAGGACGGGGACGATCGTCTCGAAGGCGGTCGAGGGGAGGGACAGCAGCAGCACCGCTCCGGTGAACCCGCCGACCGACGCGGCGACGCCCAGCCGCAGCACGAGGCGGCGCTGGCCCCTGAGCTCCCTCCGGTAACCTATGGCGCCGCTGATGGAGCCGGGGATCAGTCCGAGGGCGTTGGACACGGTGGCGGTCACCGGCGGCAGCCCGGTGGCGAGCAGGACCGGGAAGGTGATCAACGTTCCCGAGCCGACGATCGTGTTGATGGTGCCGGCGCCGATCCCGGCGACGAAGACCGCCAGTGCCTCCCAGATGGACAAGGCCGTCTCCTTCACGATCGGTGAGCCGCCTCCCCGCCCGGAAGGTCGAGGGGCCGCACCGATCATGCACGAAGGAGACCCGTCCCCGGTCGACGGGGGCGGGTCAAAGGCCCGCCGCGTGGTCGGGGACGTAGGTCTGGAGGTCGCGTGGCGGGCGCTGGTACCCGGTGGAGGGCGGGCGCTCCGGCAGCTCGATGACCGGGGGCGCCACCTCCTGGTAGGGCACGGTGCCCAGCAGGTGGGCGATCATGTTCAGCCGCGCGCTGCGCTTGTCGTCGCTCTCCACGACGTACCACGGCGCCTCGGCGATGTCGGTGTGCACCAGCATCGTGTCCTTGGCCTGGGAATAGGCCTCCCAGCGGGTGAGCGACTCCAGGTCCATGGGAGACAGCTTCCAGCGTCGCAGCGGGTCCTCCAGCCGCTTGCGGAAGCGGGCCTGCTGCTCGGTGTCGCTCACCGAGAACCAGTACTTGCGCAGCAGGATCCCGTCCTCCACCAGCATCCGCTCGAAGATCGGGCACTGGCGGAGGAAGAGCCGGTACTCCTGCTCCGTGCAGAAGCCCATGACGTGTTCGACGCCGGCACGGTTGTACCAGGACCGGTCGAACAGAACGATCTCGCCGGCGGCCGGCAGATGCTCGACGTAGCGCTGGAAGTACCACTGGCCGCGCTGGCGTTCGGTCGGTCTGGGCAGGGCCACGATCCGCGCCACGCGCGGGTTGAGGTGCTCCGATATCCGTTTGATGGTGCCGCCCTTGCCCGCCGCGTCCCGCCCCTCGAAGACGACGACCATCCGGGCTTTCTCCGCCCGTACCCACTCCTGGAGCTTGACCAGTTCCGTCTGCAGCCGCAGCAGCTCGCCCTCGTACACCGCACGGGACAGCTTCACCGTCTTCTTGTCGGCCATGCCGCCTCCACCGCCCGGTGACCCGTGCCGCTGACGGCCGGGTCACCTCGTCCAGGTCGAACACCCGAACGCCACCGTACTGACCGGCGACGGAGCGTGCACCCGGCAGACCGGCCGCGGGGTTCACAGCAGGGTGCGCCAGTACGGCCGGAAACGGGTGAGGACGAGTACGGCGATCACGCCGTACCAGGCGCCGAGCAGCAGCCAGTGGGTGTCCCGGACCACGGCCGGCACCCACCGGGGAGCAGGGAGGATCCCCCGGTCCAGGCAGTGCACGGTGACGTACCAGAAGAGGGCGATGGTGACGGCCCAGACCACGACGCAGTAGGGGCAGAGCTTGTCGAGTTCGTACAGCGACTGGACGATCAGCCAGTGGACGAAGCCCACCCCGGCCAGCGCCCCGGCGCCCAGCGCGAGCCAGAGCCCCCGGTGGAGGCGGGCCCCGGTGAGGGCGGCGACGCCCAGCGCGGCGACGGCGGCGAACGCGCCCAGCCCGAGCAGCATGTTGGGGAAGCCGAACAGGTTGCCCTGCGGGCTGGACATGACGCTGCCACAGCTCACCACGGGGCTGATGTCGCACGCCGGCCGGTGGGCCGGGTCGTTGAGCGACCGCCAGGCGTCCACGGTGAGCCGGAAGGACGCGAGCCAGCCGACGAGCCCGGTGACCAGCAGCACCAGACCCGTCCGGCGGTCGGCGCCCACCGTGTGCGGGGGCCGGACGGCGGCGGGATCCGCCGCGGGGGAGGGGGCGCTCGTGCTCATGAGGCCGGCCGGGAGCCGGAGTGCGGCCGAATCCGCCCGGCGCCGTCGGACGCGCTCCGCACGGCCGCCGTCGACGTGTTCCTGCGCCGGTAGACCAGGTACGGCCGGACGAGGTACCCGACCGGCGCGCTCCACACATGGACGAGGCGGGTGAACGGCCAGGCCGCGAAGAGCAGACAGGCGGTCAGGGCGTGCAGTCGGAAGAGCAGCGGGGCGCCGGTGATCGCCTCGGGCTTCGGGGCGAGGGTGAACAGGCCCCGGAACCAGACGGAGACGGTGGAGCGGTAGTCGTGACCGGGGCCGAAGACGTTGTGTGCGGCGGTGGCGGCGATGCCCAGCAGGACCGTGGCGGACAGCAGCGGGAAGAGGAGCTTGTCGCTGCGGTCGGTGCCGAGCCGGACCCGTCGGCTCAGCAGCCGCCGGGCGCACAGCATGCCGAGCCCGGCGACCATGGCGACACCGGCCACCGAGCCCGCCCGGACGGCCGTGACGTGGTACGTGTGCTCGTCGATGCCGACGGCCTCGGTCCACGAGGCCGGTACGGCGAGCCCCACCACGTGCCCGGCGATCACCATGAACGCGCCCAGGTGGAACAGCGGGCTGCCCCAACGCAGCCAGCGGTGTTCCAGGAGCTGGCTGGTGCGCGAGGTCCAGCCGAACTGGTCCTGCCGGTAACGCCACACGTGCCCGACCACGAACACGGCCAGGCAGACGTACGGAACGGCGACCCACAGCAGCAACTCGGCGCCGCTCACGGGGGAAGAAGCGGCGGCGGTGAGGGACAGGGCGTTCATCGACGGCCTTCCGTACGGCTCGGCAAGGTGGCGGGCGGCGTGAGCGGCGGGGCACCGGGCGGAACCCGGGTCGGTGCGGCGGGCGGCGGGGGCACGAAGGTGCCCGGAGGGGCGAACTCCCCTTCCCCGTGGATTCCGTAGGGGGTGAGCCCGACCTCCTCGTTCGGCGGGCCCTCGGCGGCCAGTCGGGCCACCGCTGCCCGGTCCTCCTCGGTGGGCGGCGGCAGCAGCGTGAGCAGCGCCGCCAGCACATGCCGGTACGGGGAGCCGGCATCGGTCAACGCCCGGTGGATCAGCTCCAGTCCGCGCCGGTGCCGGCGCAGCGGCGCCTCGCCCGCGCCGGCGCCCACAAGGGCGGCGAACTCCAGCACGACCGGGAGGTGGTCGGGCAGTTCACCTCCGTCGGTACCCCACCCCGCCGCCTGGTAGCGCTGGTTCAGGGTCAGCAGGGCCATTCCGCGGCGGCGGGTGTCGCCGTGCAGGTAGTAGGTGAGGTGGAGACTGCTCTTGCGGCGCAGGTCGAACATCTCGACGTAGTGGCGCTCCAGGGCCTCCGGTTCCCGGGCGGCGAGCCAGGCCGTGAAGTCGGCCAGGTGCCCGGCGGCGGGCGACGCCGGCAGTGCGGCCACGGTGGACGTCAGGACCGGCCGGGCGGCGGCGAGTTCGGCGTCCGGGTACTGCAGCAGCAGTGAGCACAGCCGCAGCAGCAGGGCGCGGGCCTCGGCCTCCTCGGGCGTGAGCCGGACCGGACGGCCGGGGGAGGTCCGGGCCGGGCGGCGCACGGCGGCCCGGACACGGGCGCGGACCTGGGCGGGGACACCGGCGGGCAGCGGGTTCACGAAAGGTCTCCGGAGTTCTTGCGGCGCAGGGTGGGGATGCCGAGCAGCACCCGCCGGCCGTCGAAGGACTCCGGCTCGCCGGAGGACTCGACGGGACAGCGGTTCTCCATGGCGGTGAGCGCGGCGGCGTCCTCCTTGTGGGCGGCGGGGACGACGTAGCGGTCCTCGTACTTGGCGACGGCGAGCAGCCGGTGCAGGTCCTCGGCCTCCTGCCCGGTGAGGCCGACGGCCTTGACCACGGCCTCGTCGCCCTCCTCGCCCAGGGTGCGCTCGCGCATGTACGAGCGGAGCGCGGTGAGCTTCATCAGGACCCCGCCGACGACGTCGGTGTCCCCGGCGGTGAACAACTCCGCCAGGTACTCCAGCGGGATGCGCAGCCGGGTGACGGCGGCGAAGACGTGGTCCGGGTCGTCCTGGTCGCCGCCGGCCGCGTCGACGGCGTCGAGCACCGGGGAGAGCGGCGGCACGTACCAGACCATCGGCAGCGTGCGGTACTCCGGGTGCAGCGGCAGCGCCACCTTGTACTTCGACACCAGGGCGTACACCGGGGAGCGGCGGGCCGCCTCCAGCCAGTCCTCGGGGATGCCCGACTCCCGTGCCGCGGCGACGACCTCGGGGGCGGAGGGGTCGAGGAAAACGTTCCGCTGGGCGTCCAGCAGGTCCTCCTCGTCGGGCGTGGCCGCCGCCTCACCGACCCGGTCGGCGTCGTACAGCAGCAGGCCGAGGTAGCGCAGCCGGCCGACGCAGGTCTCGGAGCAGACGGTGGGCTGACCGGCCTCGACACGGGGGAAGCAGAAGGTGCACTTCTCGGCCTTGCCGGTGGCGTGGTTGACGTACACCTTCTTGTACGGGCACGCCGTCACGCACATCCGCCAGCCGCGGCACTTGTCCTGGTCGACCAGGACGATGCCGTCCTCGACCCGCTTGTACATCGCGCCGGACGGACAGGCCGACACACAGGCCGGGTTGAGGCAGTGCTCGCACAGCCGGGGCAGGTGGAAGAGGAAGGTCTGCTCGAACTCGAACCTGACCTTCTCGGCCCACTCGCCCGACAGGTCGGGGTCACGGCCGGCGTTCTCCGGGGCGCCGCCGAGGCCGTCCTCCCAGTTGGCGCCCCAGGTGATCTCGGTGGCCCTGCCGGTGATCACCGAGCGGGGCCGGGCCACGGGCATGTCGGGCCCGGCGGGGGCGCTGATGAGGTTGTCGTAGTCGTAGGTGACCGGCTCGTAGTAGTCCTCCAGGGACGGCAGGTCGGGGTTGGAGAACAGCGACAGCAGCCGCTTGACCCGGCCCCCGGAGCGCAGCACCAGCCGGCCGCGCCTGTCGAGCATCCAGCCGCCCTTCCACTGCTCCTGGTCCTCGTAGCGGCGGGGGTAGCCGACACCGGGCTTGGTCTCGACGTTGTTGAACCAGGCGTACTCGACACCGGTGCGGTTGGTCCACGTCTGCTTGCAGGTGACCGAGCAGGTGTGGCAGCCGATGCACTTGTCGAGGTTCATCACCATCGCGATCTGGGCCATCACGCGTCCGACAGTGGCTTCGCCACGGGGCATGTCAGTACTCCACTTGCTGGCTGCGGCGGCGGATGACGGTGACCTCGTCCCGTTGGTTGCCGGTCGGGCCGTAGTAGTTGAAGGCGTAGGTGAACTGGGCGTAGCCGCCGGCCAGATGGGTCGGCTTGAGCAGCAGCCTCGTCAGCGAGTTGTGCATGCCGCCGCGCTTGCCGCTGACCTCGGTCCTCGGCACGTTCACATTGCGGTCCTGGGCGTGGTACATGTACACGGTCCCCTCGGGCATCCGGTGGGTGACCACGGCCCGGCAGGCGACCACGCCGTTGCGGTTGTACGCCTCGATCCACTCGTTGTCCCTGACGCCGATCTTCTCGGCGTCCTCCAGGGACATCCAGATGACCGGACCGCCGCGGGACAGGTCGAGCATGTACTTGTTGTCCTGGTAGTTGGAGTGGATGGACCACTTCGAGTGCGGGGTCAGATAGCGGACCGTGACCTCCGCCCGGCCGTCCTCGCGCAGTTGCTCGTCGCCGTAGTGCCGCGGGGTGTTCAGCGGCGGGCGGTAGACGGGGAGCTGTTCACCGAGTTCGGTCATCCAGTCGTGCTGGACGAAGAAGTGCTGGCGGCCGGTGAGGGTGTGCCACGGCTTCCTGTGCTCGGTGTTGATGACGAACGGGGAGTAGCGGCGCCCGCCGGTCTCCGAGCCCGACCACTCGTAGGAGGTCATCACCGAGCGCGGCCGGCTGCGGGTGTCGGCGAAGGTGATCCGCTCGGCCTCGCGTTCGGAGGCGAGCTCCACCAGGCCCTCGCTGCCGGTCTGCCGCTCGAGTTCGCGGAAGCCCTCGGTGGCCAGGCGACCGTTGGTGGTGCCGGACAGGGCCAGGATCGCCTCGCACATGTCGGAGGCGGTGGCCAGCGAGGGCCGGCCGGCGCCCACTCCGTCGCGGACGGTGCCGCAGCGGTGGCGCAGGTCCTCGATCTCCCGGTCGGGGTGGACGGTGACGCCCTTGGTGGTGGTGCCCAGGGTGTCGAGCAGCGGGCCGATGGCCCGCATCTTCTGCCCGGTGGCCGCGTAGTCCCGCTCGACGACCACCAGTTTCGGCATGGTGCGCCCCGGGACCGGCTCGCACTCGCCGGTTTTCCAGTCCTTCACCACCCCTCCGGGCTGGGCGAGTTCGTCGGGGGTGTCGTGCAGCAGCGGCACCGCGAGGACGTCGGTCCGCCTGCCCAGGTGCTCGGCGGCCAGTTCGCTGAACCGGTCGGCGATGGTGAGGAAGGTGTCGTAGTCGGTGCGCGCCTGCCAGGGCGGGGCGATGGCCGGGGTGAAGGCGTGCACGAAGGGGTGCATGTCCGTGCTGGACAGGTCGTCCTTCTCGTACCAGGTCGCGGCCGGCAGGACAACGTCGGAGAGCAGGCCGGTGGAGGTCATCCGGAAGTCCATGGTGACCAGCAGGTCGAGTTTGCCCTCGGGCGCCTCGTCGTGCCAGACCACCTCCCGCGGGCGTCCCTCGGGCGGGGTCTCCTCGGAGCGGACGGCCGCTTCCGCGCCCAGTAGATGCCGCAGGAAGTACTCGTTGCCCTTGCCGGAGGAGCCCAGCAGGTTGGCCCGCCACACCGTCAGCACCCGTGGGAAGTTCTCGGGCGCGTCCGGGTCCTCGGCGGCGAACCTCAGCCGTCCCGACTTGAGTTCGTCCACGATGTGCTCGGCGACCGGGCGGCCCCGCGCCGCGGCCTCGTCCGCCAGGTCGAGGGGGTTGCGGTCGAAGCCGGGGTGACCGGGCGTCCAGCCCAGCCGCACGGCCTGTGCCAGGCAGTCGGCGAACGTCTTGCCCCGGAGCTTGCCCTTGCCCAGCGGGGAGGTCAACTCGTCGGCCCCGAAGGCCTCGTAGCGCCACTGGTCGGAGTTGAGGTACCAGTACGAGGTGCCCGTCATGTGCCGGGTGGGCCGCTGCCAGTCGAAGGCGAAGGCGAGGTGCTGGAAGCCGGTGAGGGGGCGGACCTTCTCCTGGCCGACGTAGTGCGCCCAGCCGCCGCCGTTGACGCCCTGGCAGCCGGTCATCGTGGTCAGCGCCAGGAACGCGCGGTAGATGGTGTCGGAGTGGAACCAGTGGTTGGTGCCGGCCCCCAACGCGATCATGGAACGGCCGTTGGTGCGCTCCGCATTGCGGGCGAACTCCCGGGCGATCCGGGCCGCCTGCCCGGCGGGCACCGAGGTGACCGTCTCCTGCCAGGCGGGGGTGCAGGGCTGCGAGGCGTCGTCGTACGAGGACGGCCAGTCGCCGGGCAGCCCCGGCCGCTCGACACCGTACTGGGCCAGCATCAGGTCGAAGACGGTGGTGACCAGGCGTCCGCCGATCCGGTGGACCGGCACCCCGCGCACCATGCTCGAACCGCCTTCGGTGGGACCCTCGTCGAAGCGGGGCAGCGCCACCGTGGCCCGCTCCCCGGCCCGCTCCAGCAGGCTCAGTTCGGGTACGACGTCGCCGAGGTCGAGGTTCCAGCTGCCCGCGCCGGACTTCGCCCAGCGGAAGCCCAGGGAGCCGTTCGGGACGACGGGCTCGCCCGTGGCGGAGTCCAGCAGGACCGTCTTGGAGTGTGCGTTCTCGTCGTCGCGTCCCAGGTCGGCGGCGGTCAGGAAGCCGTCGGGCACCAGGTCCGCGCCGCGCTCCCGCAGCGTCACCAGGAAAGGCGCGTCGGTGAACTTGCGTAAGTAGTCCTGGAAGTACGGCACTTCACGGTCGACGAGGAACTCGCGCAGGATCACGTGCCCCATCGCCATGGCCAGCGCGCCGTCGGTGCCCGGGTGCGGGGACACCCACTCGTCGGCGTGCTTGACGTTGTCGGCGTAGTCCGGGCTGACGGCGACGACCTTGGTGCCGTTGTAGCGGGTCTCGGTCAGGAAGTGGGCGTCGGGCGTGCGGGTGACGGGGATGTTGGAGCCCCACATGATCAGATAGCCGGCGTTCCACCAGTCCGCGGCCTCCGGCACGTCGGTCTGGTCGCCGAAGACCTGAGGGGACGCCACCGGGAGGTCCGCGTACCAGTCGTAGAACGACAGCAGGGTGCCGCCGATCAGCGACATGAAGCGGGAGCCGGCCGCGAACGAGGCCATCGACATCGCCGGGATCGGCGAGAAGCCGACCACCCGGTCCGGACCGTGCTGTTTGACGGTGTGCACATGGGCGGCGGCGACCAGTTCGGCCACCTCATCCCAGTCGGCCCGCACCAGCCCGCCCTTGCCGCGCGCCCGTTTGTAGGCGCGCGCCTTCGCCGGATCGCCGGTGATCTCCGCCCACGCCGCCACCGGGTCACCGAGCCGCCCCCGGGCCTCGCGCCACATCTTCAGCAGCGTGCCGCGCACATACGGGTAGCGCACCCGGCCGGGGGAGTAGGTGTACCAGGAGAACGACGCCCCGCGCGGGCAGCCGCGGGGCTCGTACTCGGGGCAGTCCGTGCCGATCGACGGGTAGTCGGTGGCCTGGTGCTCCCAGGTGATGATGCCGTCCTTGACGTACACCATCCACGAGCACGAGCCGGTGCAGTTCACCCCGTGGGTGGAGCGCACCACCTTGTCGTGCGACCAGCGGTCCCGGTAGAAACCCTCCCACCGGGGATCGCCCCCGCCGAACACGGCACGGCCGTCGGCCGACACCTCACGGCGCGTCAGCAGCCGACGGGCCGAAAGAGGCCAGTCACGGGCGGTACGTGACTCCCGCGGTCCTGCGTTCTGATCGTTCTCCATGGTCAGGAACGCTAGGCGGCGATGATCTCCGCGCACCTGGGTCCGGCGGCCCCCACCGGCAGACCTTCCGACCCTTCGTGCCCACCCCTGACGGGGACCAACGGCCCTGCCGGAGAAGACCATCGGCCGCTGCCCCGGCCACGGCGCCGGGTGGATGCTGACGGCGACCGAACCGGAGGTGTCCCGTGCCCGACCGCATCGACCGTCCCCGAGACCGCGCCGGTACTCCGGGGAGGGCCGCACGGTGAGCGCCGCCGCGGGCACCGCACTGCGGCTGGAGGTCACCGACACCCCTGCCCAGCGGCACGCCGAAGCGGGCGCGCACGGCACCGTGGAGGTGATCGGGTGGTGGACACCGTCGGCCGGTGGTTCCTGGTGCGGTTCGCGCATGTGGCGGGCGCCGCCCTGTGGGTCGGCGGGCCGCCGGCCCTGTCGCTGGTGATCCTGCCGCCGGCCCGGCGGCTGCTCGCCCCGGAGGCCGAGGACCGTTTCACCGCCGCGGCCGTCCGCCGCTTCGGGATGCTCACCGGCACGGTCTTCCTGCCCGTGCAGCCGGCCACCGGATGGGCCATGGCCCGGCACCGGGGCGTCACCTGGGAATCCCTCGCCGGGCCCGGCAACGGTCGCACCCTCGTGGCCAAGCTCGCCCCGTTCGCCGTGGTGTTGCTCGCCGCGGCGGGCCATGGGATCGCCCATTCCAAGGGCCGTACGGAGGCGGCCCGGACTGACGGTCGTCGCCCTGGTCGGCTCTCTGGGGGCCGTCCTGCTCGCCACCGCCCTGCCGGCCACCCGACCCCTCACGAGAACCGGGCCACATGGCCCGCGGGGTGGGGCCGGTCAACCCTCCTGCCGGAGCGGGACCACGGCGCAGAGTTGACGGAGCGGAGGGGACACTCCGCGAGGAGCCGTTGCGAAGGAGCCGTGCCGTGACGCAGACCCGGGAACTGGATGCCACCGCCGTTCATGACCTGCTGGCCGCGGCGGTCGCGGCCCCGTCGATCCACAACACCCAGCCCTGGCGGTTCGGCCTGGACCCGGACAGCAGGACGATCCAGGTCAGGGTCGACCGCCGGCGGAAGCTGCCGGCCGCCGATCCCCAGTTGCGCGCCCAGCACATATCGGTGGGCGCGGCCGTCTTCAACCTCCGGGTGGCCGCGGAACGTCTGGGCTGGGTTCCCGTCGTCCGGCTGCTCCCCGCCGCGGACGATCCGGACCTGCTGGCCACGGTGCAACTGGTCGGGACCACCACGGCCGGGCAGCTGCCCCTGGCCGGACTGTACGAGGCGGTCGAACGCCGGCACACCAGCAGGATGCCGTTCACCGGCCGCCCGGTACCGGAGCCGATCGCGACCGAGATGATCAGCGCGGCCCGCGTCGAGCAGGCCCACCTGGACGTCCCCGACATCATCGGCACCCGGCGCCTGCTGCACCTGACGGCGGCCGCCGAGTCCCGCAACGCCGCCGACCCGGCGAGCGCCGGCGAGATGCGCACCTGGATCACGCCTCGGGAGGAGAGTGCCCCCTACGGCATCCCCCTCAGCGCCCTGGGGCCGCGGGACGCGGCCGGCCGGATGCCGGTCCGGGACTTCGACGGCGTGCTGCGCGTGCCGCGGCTGCCGGCCGTACGGTTCGAGCGCCACGCGCAGGTGGCCCTGTTGTGGACCCCCTACGACCGGCCGGAGGACTGGCTGAGGGCAGGGCAGGCCCTGGAGCGCGTGCTGCTGACGGCCACCCGGCACGGGGTGCGCACCTCAATGCTGCACCAGGCGATGGAGTGGCCGGACCTGCGGGCGGCCATGGCAGGACCGAGGCGGCGGTGCTGCCCGCAGCTGCTGATCCGCTTCGGGTACGGCGCCGGCGGCGGACGTACTCCCCGTGCGTCGGCCCACCCCCTCCCCGGCCCATGACCTGGGCCGGACCGGTGACCGCTCCGCCGAGCCGGGACCGGCACCGGGACCGGACGGGGACGTTCGGCCCACCGTCCGGGACGAGGGGACAGGCCGTCACCACCGCTCGGGGCCGTTGTTTCACGATTCGGCCCTCCGGGAACCGAGGGGAACAAAGCCGGCCGGTGGGACGACCGGACCCCGCCCCGGGGACCGGTCCGCCCGGTGTCAGGGACCCATGGCCCCTGCGGAGGGAAGACCCCGGAACCGGACAGTGGTCACGGGGCTTCGGTCTGCGGGCAAGGGGCCCACGGTCTCCGCACGGTCCCGGTGCCGCGGCACCCACGGAAGAGGAAGGGACGGACACAGCATGGTCCAGTCGCCGAAGTCCAAGAACGGCAGCCCGCCGTCGGGCGCCGGGGTGCCCGGCCCGGCGTGGCTGATGCTGGCTCTGGCCACCATCGGCTTCGCCGTGAACTTCTGGGCGTGGGCACTGCTCAGCCCGCTCGGTCCACGCTTCCACGACACCCTGGACCTGACCTCGTTCGAACAGTCGCTGCTGGTCGCGGTCCCCGTCGTGGTCGGCTCCCTGGGCCGTATCCCGGTCGGTGCGCTGACCGACCGGTTCGGCGGGCGCCTGATGTTCCCGATCGTGTCGGCGGCCACGATCGTGCCGGTCCTCTACCTGGGCCTGGCCGGGCACTCCTCCCTCACCGCACTGCTCGTCGGCGGGTTCTTCCTCGGCATCGGCGGCACCGCCTTCGCCGTCGGCGTGCCCTTCGTCAACGCCTGGTTCCCGCCCGAGCGGCGCGGACTGGCCATCGGCGTCTTCGGCGCCGGCATGGGCGGCACCGCCATCAGCGCCCTGACCACGGTCTCCCTGGTCGACGCGAACGGCATGGAGACCCCGTTCCTGATCACCGCCGTGGTGCTGGCCGTGTACGCCCTGGTCGCCGCGCTGGTGCTGCGCGACGCACCGGGCCGCACCGTACCGAGCCTGCCGCTGGGCCGGCGGCTGGCCGCCACCATGAAGCTGGGCATCACCTGGCAGGCGTCCGCGCTCTACGCCGTCGCCTTCGGCGGCTACGTCGCCTTCTCCGTCTACCTGCCCACCTACCTCAGGACCGGCTACGACCTCACCCAGGCCGACGCCGCCAACCGCATGGCCGGATTCGTGCTGCTCGCGGTGGCGATGCGTCCCGTCGGCGGCTGGCTGTCCGACCGGCTGGACCCGGTCCGGGTCCTGGCCGGCTCACTGGCCGTGGTCGTGGCCGGCGCGCTCGCGCAGTCGTTCACCCCGGCGCTGGCGCCGGTGGGGACCATCGCTTTCCTCGCCATGGCGGCCGCGCTCGGCGCGGGCAGCGGGGCGACCTTCGCGCTGGTGGCGCGGCTGACCCCGGCCGACCAGGTCGGCTCGGTCACCGGTGTGGTCGGCGCCGCGGGCGGCCTGGGAGGGTTCCTGCCGCCGCTGGTGATGGGCACGCTGTACGGGGTGTACGGGTCGTACGCCTTCGGTCTGGTGCTGCTCGCGATGGTGTCCGCCGCAGCGCTGGCCTACACCCTCACCGGTGTCCGCGCCGCGGCCGAGAGGGCCGGGCGGGACACCGAGGACCGGCACCCCGCCGGGAGCACCGCGTAAGAAGAAGGAACGAAGAGGAAGCGAAGAGAAAGCGAAGAGGAAAGGAGAAGGTCCGGTGTGCGAGTACTGCGGCTGCCAGTCCCTGGCGTCGATCGACGAACTGACCCGTGAACACGACGAGGTCGTCCGCCTGATCAGTCACCTGCGCCCCGCCCACGAGGCCGGTGACGTGGTCCGGATGGCACAGGCGGCCCGGGAGATAGCGGCCGTGCTCGGCCCGCACACCCGGGTGGAGGAGGGCGGCCTGTTCCCCGCCATGGCCGAGGACTTCCCCGACCAGATCGCCGCACTGGAGGCGGAGCACCGGCAGGTCGACGCGGTGCTGGAACAGGCCGCCGACGGAGCCGTCCCGGGCGACCCGGCCTGGCCGGACCGGCTGATGGCGGCGATGGAGCTGCTGCGCGACCACATCCTCAAGGAGCAGGACGGCGTCTTCCCGGCCGCGCTCGCGGTGCTCAGCACCGAACAGTGGGCCGTGGTCGACGCGGTGCGTGAGGAGGTGGGCGGCACCCTGCCCCGCCCCGCTGCCGCCGCGGAGACGTAGAACGGGGCTCCCCGCACCCGGACAGCCGCACTCCACCCTTGTTGATCTTCATAAAAAAGCAGGATCTGTGGTGTGGTGTTGACCCTGGGGTGGGAAGCGGCCCTAGAGTCGAGAACGGCCGAAACCGATCACGATTCGAACGGGCCACCTGTGCCCGGAGCGGAGTGGCACGGTGAGCACGGAGATCAGCCCGGGACGGGCGGGCATGGACGGTGATCTGGCGGAGGCCCTGGTGCGCAGCCGCCGGTTCTTCACCCGGGCGGAGGTCTCCGAAGACCTGCGCACCCTGCACCGGAGCGGCGGACGCCAGGCGGACGAGTTCTACCGGGACCGCTGGTCGCACGACAAGGTGGTGCGCTCCACCCACGGGGTGAACTGCACCGGCTCGTGCTCGTGGAAGGTGTACGTCAAGGACGGCATCATCACCTGGGAGGCCCAGCAGACCGACTATCCGTCGGTGGGTCCCGACCGCCCCGAGTACGAACCGCGCGGCTGCCCCCGGGGAGCCGCCTTCTCCTGGTACACCTACTCGCCGACCCGGGTGCGCTACCCGTACGTGCGGGGCGTGCTGCTGGAGATGTACCGGGAGGCCAAGGCCCGCCTCGGCGATCCGGTGGCGGCCTGGGCCGACATCGTCTCCGACCCCGAGCGCTCCCGCCGCTACAAGCGGGCACGCGGCAAGGGCGGCCTGGTGCGGGCCGGCTGGGCGGAGGCGGCGGAGATGGTGGCCGCCGCGCACGTGCACACCATCAAGGAGCACGGACCGGACCGGTTGGCCGGGTTCTCGCCGATCCCGGCCATGTCGATGGTCTCGCACGCGGCCGGCGCACGCTTCTACTCCCTGCTCGGCGGCGCGATGCTGTCGTTCTACGACTGGTATGCGGACCTGCCGGTGGCCTCGCCGCAGGTCTTCGGCGACCAGACCGACGTACCGGAGTCGGGGGACTGGTGGGACGCCGGATACCTGATCATGTGGGGCTCCAACCTGCCGGTGACCCGCACCCCGGACGCGCACTGGATGGCCGAGGCCCGCTACCGGGGCCAGAAGGTGGTCGCGGTCTCCCCGGACTACGCCGACAACGTGAAGTTCGCCGACGAGTGGCTGCCGGCCCAGCCGGGCACCGACGGCGCCATGGCCATGGCCATGGGCCATGTGATCCTCAAGGAGTTCTTCGTCGACCGGAGTACGGAGTACTTCACCCAGTACGTCAAGCGGTACACCGACCTGCCCTTCCTGGTCACCCTCGACGAGGCCGGAACCGGAACCGGCACCGAGACCGGTGCCTACCTCCCGGGCAAGTTCCTGACCGCCGCCGACCTCGGTGGTGAGGCCGCCGAGGCCGAGCACGCGGAGTTCCGCACCGTGCTGCTGGACGCGGCCACCGGGGAGCCGGTGGTGCCGAACGGCACGCTCGGCGACCGCTTCGGCGAGTCCGGGGCCGGGAAATGGAACCTCGACCTGGGCGACACCGACCCGTCGCTGTCCGCCGACGGCACCCTTGAGGCGCCGGTCACCGTCCTGCTGCCACGCTTCGACGCCCCGGACGGCTCGGCGGGCCGGCTGCGGCGCGGGGTGCCGGTGCGCCGGATCGCCGGCCGGCTGGTGACCACGGTCTACGACCTGCTGCTGGCCCAGTACGGAGTGGCCCGGGAGGGACTGCCCGGCAGGTGGCCCACCTCGTACGAGGACGCGGAGGAGCCGTACACACCGGCCTGGCAGGCCGCGATCACCGGGGTGGACGCGGGCCGGGTGGCCCGCATCGCCCGGGAGTTCGCCGCCAACGCCGAGGAGTCCCGCGGCCGTTCGATGATCATCATGGGGGCGGGGACCAACCACTGGTTCCACTCCGACACCATCTACCGGTCCTTTTTGACCCTGACCACGCTGACCGGCTGCCAGGGCGTCAACGGCGGCGGCTGGGCCCACTACGTCGGCCAGGAGAAGGTCCGCCCGATCACCGGCTACTCGGCGGTCGCCACCGCCGCCGACTGGAACCGGCCGGCCCGGCTGATGATCCAGACCGCCTACTGGTACCTGCACGCCGACCAGTTCCGCTACGACCCGTTCTCCGCGGACACCCTCGCGGCGGCCGGTCCGGGCGGGGCCGGTCCGTTCGCCGGGAAGACCACGGCGGACGTCATCGCGCAGTCGGCACGGATGGGCTGGATGCCGTCGTATCCGACCTTCGACCGCAACCCGCTCGACCTGGCGGACGACGCCGCGGCCGCGGGCCGCCCGGTCGCCGACCACGTGGTGGACGAACTCAAGGCGGGGCGGCTGAGGTTCGCCGGCGAGGACCCGGACGCCCCGGAGAACTTCCCGCGGGTGCTGACCGTCTGGCGGGCGAACCTGCTGGGCTCCTCCGCCAAGGGCAACGAGTACTTCCTCAAGCACCTGCTGGGAACCGACGCCTCCGTGCGGGCCACCGAAGCCCCGCCCGGGGCCCGCCCGCGGGACGTGGTGTGGCGGGAGGAGGCCCCGGAGGGGAAACTCGACCTGCTGCTGACCCTGGACTTCCGGATGACCAGCACCACGGTCTTCTCCGACGTCGTCCTGCCGGCCGCCACCTGGTACGAGAAGTACGACCTGTCCAGCACGGACATGCACCCCTTCGTGCACGCCTTCAACCCGGCCATCGCCCCGCCGTGGCAGACCCGCAGCGACTGGGACGCCTTCCACACCATCGCCAAGGAGTTCAGCCGGCAGGCGGCCGGCCACCTGGGCGTGCGCACCGACGTCGTCGCGGCGCCGCTGCTGCACGACACCCCGGACGAGATGGCGAACCCGCGCGGCCGGGTCCGCGACTGGAAGGCGGGGGAGTGCGAACCGGTCCCGGGCCGGACCATGCCGAAACTCGTCACCGTCGAACGCGACTACGCGGCCGTCGCCGACAAGATGGCCGCGCTCGGACCGCTGCTCGACACCCTCGGCGCCACCACCAAGGGCATCACCTTCAAGGTCGACCGCGAACTGGAGTACCTGCGGCACAAGAACGGCACCGTGCGCGGCGGCACGGCCGACGGCCGGCCGTCGCTCGCGCGGGACACCCACGCCTGCGAGGCGATCCTCGCCCTGTCCGGCACCACCAACGGCCACCTCGCCACCCAGGGCTTCCACAGTCTGGAGGCGCGCACCGGCACCCGGCTCGCGGACCTGGCGGCCGAACACGAGGGCAAGCGGATCACCTTCGCCGACACCCAGGCCGCGCCGGTCCCGGTCATCACCTCGCCGGAGTGGTCCGGTTCGGAGACCGGCGGGCGCCGCTACTCGCCGTTCACCGTCAACGTCGAGCGCCTCAAGCCCTGGCACACCCTCACCGGCCGGCAGCACTTCTACCTCGACCACGACTGGATGTCCGCACTCGGTGAGGAACTCCCCGTCTACCGGCCGCCGTTGAACATGGACGCCCTGTTCGGCGAGCCGCCCCTCGGGGACGTCGGCGAACTGGGCGTGACCGTGCGCTACCTGACCCCGCACAACAAGTGGTCCATCCACTCCGAGTACCAGGACAACCTGTTCATGCTCTCCCTCTCCCGGGGCGGCCCGACGATCTGGATGAGCAAGGAGGACGCCGCGAAGATCGGCGTGCACGACAACGACTGGGTCGAGGCCGTCAACCGCAACGGTGTGGTCGCCGCCCGCGCGGTCGTCTCGCACCGCATGCCGGAGGGCACCGTCTACATGCACCACGCCCAGGACCGGCTCATCGACGTGCCCCGCACCGAGACCACCGGCCGGCGCGGCGGCATCCACAACTCCCTGACCCGGCTGCTGATCAAGCCCAGCCACCTCATCGGCGGCTACGCCCAGCTGTCGTACGCCTTCAACTACCTCGGCCCCACCGGCAACCAGCGCGACGAGGTCACCGTCGTCCGCCGTCGCTCGAACCAGGAGGTGACGTACTGATGGCCGTCGGCGAGGCATCCGCCGGGCCCGCCCCCATCGGGCGGGTGATGGCGCAGATGGCGATGGTGATGAACCTCGACAAGTGCATCGGCTGCCACACCTGCTCGGTCACCTGCAAGCAGGCGTGGACCAACCGCTCCGGCGTCGAGTACGTCTGGTTCAACAACGTCGAGACCCGTCCCGGCCAGGGTTACCCCCGCCGCTACGAGGACCAGGACACCTGGCAGGGCGGCTGGGAGCTCAACAAGCGCGGCAGGCTGGGGCTGAAGGCGGGCGGCCGGTTCAAGAAGCTGATCCAGATCTTCTCGAACCCCAAACTGCCCTCCCTGGACGACTACTACGAACCCTGGACGTACGACTACGAGACGCTCACCAACGCCCCGCTCCAGGAACACACCCCCGTCGCCCGCCCCAAGTCCCTGATCACCGGCAAGGACATGAAGATCGCCTGGTCCGCGAACTGGGACGACGACCTCGGCGGCTCGCCCGACCACGGCGACCAGGACGTCCTGCTGAACCAGGTCTCCGAGAAGATCAAGTTCGAGTTCGAGCAGACCTTCATGTTCTACCTGCCGCGCATCTGCGAGCACTGCCTCAACCCGTCCTGTGCGGCCTCCTGCCCCTCCGGAGCGATCTACAAGCGGGAGGAGGACGGCATCGTCCTGGTCGACCAGGACAAGTGCCGGGGCTGGCGGATGTGCGTCACCGGATGCCCGTACAAGAAGGTGTACTTCAACCACCGCACCGGCAAGGCCGAGAAGTGCACCTTCTGCTTCCCGCGCATCGAGGTCGGACTGCCCACCGTCTGCTCCGAGACCTGCGTCGGCCGGCTGCGCTACATCGGCCTCGTCCTCTACGACGCCGACCGGGTCCTGGAAGCCGCCTCCACCCCCGACGACACCGGCCTGTACGAGGCGCAGCGGCAGGTCTTCCTCGACCCGGACGACCCCCGGGTCGTCGCCGCGGCCGAACGGGCCGGCATCCCGCGGGACTGGATCGAGGCCGCGCAGCGCTCCCCGATCCACTCCCTGATCAACACCTACAAGGTGGCCCTGCCGCTGCACCCGGAGTACCGGACCATGCCCATGGTCTGGTACATCCCGCCCCTGTCCCCGGTGGTCGACGCCGTCCGGGACACCGGACGCGACGCCGAGGACCACCGGAACCTCTTCGCCGCCGTCGACGCCCTGCGCATCCCCGTCGACTACCTCGCCCAGCTGTTCACCGCGGGCGATCCGGCCCCCGTCGACGCGGTCCTGCACCGCCTGGCCGCCATGCGCGCCTACCTGCGCGACATCAACCTGGGCCGCGAACCGGACGACGCGATCCCCGAGGCGGTCGGCATGACCGGCGAGCAGGTCTACGACATGTACCGGCTGCTGGCCCTGGCGAAGTACGACGAGCGGTACGTCATCCCGCCCGCCCACGCCGAACAGGCCCACCGGCTCGAGGAACTGGCCACCGAGTGCAGCCTCGACTACGAGGGCGGCCCCGGCATGGGAGGCTCCGGTCCCTTCGGCGAGACCTCCGGCGGCGCCGCCCCCATCGCCGTGGAGAACTTCCAGGCCCTGCGCCACCGCCAGACCTCCGACACCCCGGCCGCCCCCACCGGAAAAGCCACCCGGGTGAACCTCCTCAACTGGGACGGCAAGGGCTCCCCACCCGGCCTGTTCCCGGACACACCGTCCCGGGGCGACGGCGACGGCGACGGGGGCGGAGACGGCCCGGGCACGAACGGCGACGGAAAGGCGGAGCCGACACCATGAAGCGGAAGTCCCCGAAGCCCGCCGGGCTCCCGAAGAGCACCCGGGCGTCCCGCACCCGGCCCTGGCACCCCTCCGCCTGGCAGGTCCAGTCCCTGCTGCTCGCCTACCCCGACGACGGGTTCGGCGACCACCTGGCCCTGGCCCGCCGGGTCGCCGAGGCCCTCCCCGACCCGGCCGTGGCCCGCCCCCTGCTCCGCTTCGCCGCACACGCGGAGCGGACCGCCCCCGCCGACCTGGCCGCCGCCTACGTCGCCACCTTCGACCACCGCAAACGCTGCTGCCCGTACCTGACGTACTACGCGCACGGCGACACCCGCAAGCGCGGCATGGGCCTGCTGAGGCTGAAACAGACCTACGCCGCGGCCGGCTGGCGGCTCGCCGACGACGAACTGCCCGACCACCTCGCCGTCGTCCTCGAGTTCGCCGCCGCCGACCCCGCCGCGGGAGCACGCCTGCTCACCGAACACCGGGCCGGCCTCGAACTGCTGCGGCTGGCCCTGAACGACGACGAATCGCCCTGGGCGCACGTCCTGGACTCCGTCTCCGCCACGCTGCCCGCCCTCGCCGGCGACGACCGCGAAGCCGTCCTGCGGCTCGCCGCCCAGGGGCCGCCCGAGGAACAGGTCGGACTCGATCCGTACGCGTCCCCCGTGTTCCTGCCCGACCCCGTCGTAGGAGGTCCCCGATGACCGCGTCCGCGCAGCCCGCCACCCTGGCGGCGGAGGCAGGCACCGGCGGCGTCCTGCTCTGGGTCGCCCTGCCCTACGTCTGCCTCGCGGTGTTCGTCCTCGGCCACATCTGGCGCTACCGCTACGACAAGTTCGGCTGGACCACCCGCTCCTCCCAGCTGTACGAGCGGCGGCTGCTGCGCATCGGCAGCCCGCTGTTCCACTTCGGCATCCTCGTCGTGCTGATCGGCCACATCGTCGGCCTGATCGTCCCCAAGAGCTGGACCGAGGCCGTCGGGGTGAGCGAGGACGTGTACCACGTCGGCGCGGTCGTCCTCGGCACCGTCGCCGGCGTCGCCACCCTCGGCGGGATCGCCGTCCTGATCTACCGGCGGCGCACCGTCGGCCCGGTCTTCTCCGCCACCACCCGCAACGACAAGGCGATGTACCTCTCCCTCACGGCGACCATCGTGCTGGGCCTGGCCGCCACCGTGGCCGCGAACATCGCCGGCGGCGGCTACGACTACCGCGAGACCATCTCCCCCTGGTTCCGCTCCCTCTTCTACCTCCAGCCCGAGCCGGCCCTGATGACCGGCGCCCCGGTGCTGTTCCAGCTCCACGCCCTCAGCGCCCTGCTGCTCTTCGCGGCCTGGCCCTTCACCCGCCTCGTCCACATGCTCACCGCCCCCCTCGGGTACCTGACCCGCCCCTACATCGTCTACCGCAGCCGCGACACCGCCCTCGGCACCCGCACCCCGCCCCGGGGCTGGGAACGCACCGGGTAGGCACGGACAGCGCACGCGCTGCCGTGTCGTCACCGTCCGGCCGTTCGGAGTCCGCCGTGTCCTGGCCGCGCCCTTTCGGCCGACGGTGACGGGACATACAGTCACCGCATGACGACCACCACCCCGCTGATCACCCTCGACGACGTCCGTGCCGCCGCCGAACAGCTGGAGGGCGTCGCCCACCGCACGCCGGTCCTGCGCTCCCGCACCCTGGACGCGCTCGTCGGCGCCGAGGTCCACCTCAAGTGCGAGAACTTCCAGCGGGTGGGCGCCTTCAAGTTCCGCGGCGCCTACCACGCGGCCTCCCGCCTCACCCCCGAGCAGCTGTCCCGGGGCATCGCCGCCTACTCCTCGGGCAACCACGCCCAGGCCGTCGCCCTGGCGGCCCGGGAACTCGGCACCACCGCCGTCATCGTCATGCCCGAGGACGCCCCGCCCTCGAAGCGGGCGGCCACCGAGGCGTACGGCGCCCGGATCGTCACGTACGACCGGTACACCGGCGACCGGGTCGCCGTCGCCGAGGCCCTGGCCGCGGAGCACGGCCTGGCGCTCGTCCCGCCCTACGACCACCCGCACGTCATCGCGGGACAGGGCACGGCCGCGCTCGAACTCCTCGAAGAGGCAGGAGAGCTGGACGTACTGCTCGCGCCGGTCGGCGGTGGTGGGCTGATCGCCGGAAGCGCCACCGCGGCCAAGGGCCTGTACCCCCGAACGCGGGTGATCGGCGTGGAGCCGGAGGCGGGGGACGACACCAAGCGGTCCCTGGAGGCGGGGCACCGCGTGAGCATCCCGGTCCCGCGCACCATCGCCGACGGACAGGCACTGCACACACCGGGCGAACTGACGTTCTCCGTCAACCGGCGGCTCCTCGACGGGATCGTCCTCGTCGGCGACGACGAGATCAGGGACGCCATGCGGTTCGCCTTCGAGCGCCTGAAGATCGTCCTCGAGCCGAGCGGCGCCACCCCGCTGGCCGCACTGCTCACCGGCCGCACGGGCCCCCTCCCGCACCGGGTCGGCCTGATCCTCTCCGGCGGCAACGTCGACGCGGCGCGCTTCGCCCGGCTCTGCGGACCCCACGACTGACCCCCGTCGCCCGCGACGCGCCGCACCGGTCTCAGCCGACCAGGACGACCTCCAGGGTGCGGGGGCCGTGGACGCCCTCCACCCGGTCGAGTTCGATGTCGCTGGTCGCCGACGGGCCGGAGATCCAGGTGAGCGGGCGGGCCGGGTCGAGGCGTTCGAGGGCGTACGGGACGGAGGGGACGACCTGGGCGGCGCGGACGACGCAGATGTGGTGGTCGGGGACGAGGGTGATGCGGCGGCGGCCCTGGTCGGGCGAGCCGTCCAGCACGATCGTGCCGGTCTCGGCGACGGCGACCGCGCAGGCGGTGACCACGCTGTCGACCCGGTCCAGCTCGTGCGGGGTGCTCTCCGCCCGGTCCGCGACCCGCGTCACGCCGGTCCGCGCGAGCCAGGCCTCGTCCAGCCCCGGCGGGACGAGCACCGAGGAGGCGCCGCGCGCGGACAGAAGTCCGGCGACGGTCCCGGCCAGACCGGCGGCGTCGGTGCGGTGCACGAGCGCCCGGTAGTCGGCCAGGTTCTCGGCGAGGAGGTCCAGCGTCTCCGCGGCGCTCAGCCGCCCGTGCTCGCGCAGATACCGCCGGGCGACCGCCCGCTCGTACGGGGTGTCGTCCCTCGGCACGTCCGCGAGGGCGCGTCGCACCCGGCCCAGGATCCGTTCCCTGCTGCTCATTCGGCCGCTCCCTTCACGTCGTTCCCGCCCCGCGTACGCCGCCACCAGTCCCGGAACGGCTCGGCGGGGACCGGTGGGAGGTCCCGGGTCCCGCTCCACGCCCGGCCGGGGCCCGGCAGGGTGCGCGGGTGGAGACGGCGGGTGCGGGAGGCGAGGCGCTGACCGGCGCGCAGCACACCCGGATAGGTGAACGCCCAGCGCGCCGCGCGCATCGCCGCACGCTCGGCGGCGTGCCCCTTCGCGGGCCTGAGCACCACCTTGTTGCCGCCCCGGACGACCTCTCCGCCCTCCACGACCCGTTCCCGCAGGTGCACCAGCACCTCGGGGATGTCGATGGCGACCGGGCACACCTCGTAGCAGGCCCCGCACAGCGACGAGGCGTACGGCAGGGACGCGTCGATCTCGCTCGCCGTGCCCCGCAGCTGGGGGCTGAGGATGGCGCCGATCGGGCCCGGATAGACGGAGCCGTAGGCGTGGCCGCCGGCCCGCTCGTAGACCGGGCAGACGTTGAGGCAGGCCGAGCAGCGGATGCAGCGCAGGGCCTGGCGGCCCACCTCGTCGGCGAGGGTGTCGGTGCGGCCGTTGTCCAGCAGCACGAGGTGGAAGGCGCGCGGGCCGTCCGCGTCGGTGGTGCCGGTCCAGGTGGACGTGTACGGGTTCATCCGCTCGGCGGTGGAGGAGCGGGGCAGCGTCTGCAGGAACACCTCCAGGTCCCGCCAGGTCGGCACGATCTTCTCGATGCCGACGACCGAGATCAGCGTCTCGGGCAGGGTCAGGCACATCCGCCCGTTGCCCTCGGACTCCACCACCACCAGCGTGCCGGTCTCGGCGACCATGAAGTTGGCGCCGGAGACGCCGACCTTGGCGCGCAGGAACTTCTCCCGCAGGTGCAGCCGCGCGGCCTCCGCGAGTTCGGCGGGCGTGTCCGTCAGGCCCTCGGGCGCGGGACGGCCCCACGCACCCATCTCGGAGCGGAAGACGTCCCGGATCTCACCGCGGTTGCGATGGATCGCCGGGACGAGGATGTGCGAGGGCCGGTCCCTGCCCAACTGCACGATCAGCTCGGCCAGATCGGTCTCGTAGGCGTGGACGCCCGCTGCCTCGAGGGCCTCGTTGAGCTCGATCTCCTGGGTGGCCATCGACTTGACCTTGACGACCTCCGACTCGCCCGTCCCCTTGACGAGTCCGGTCACGATCCGGTTGGCCTCGTCCGCGTCGGCGGCCCAGTGGACGGTGCCGCCCGCGGCGGTCACCGACTCCTCCAGCTGCACCAGGTAGTGGTCGAGGTGCCGGAGGGTGTGGTCCTTGATCTGCTTGCCGGCCTCCCGCAGCTCCGCCCAGTCGGACACCTCCGCGACGGCCTTGGCCCGCTTGGCGCGGATGGTGTGCGTGGCGTGCCGGAGATTGCCGCGCAGGGTGGTGTCGCGCACGGCCTCCCGGGCGGCGCTCGGAAACGCGGGAAAGCCGGGCATCCCGACGAACGTCCCACTCATACGGCCGGTTCCTCCTCCGTGCTCGCCAGGATCTCCGCGAGGTGCACCGGCCGCACACCGGTGCGCAGCCTGGTCATCGTCCCCCCGATGTGCATCAGACAGGAGTTGTCCGCCGCGCACAGCACCTCGGCGCCAGTCGACTCGGCGTTGCGCACCTTGTCGGCGCCCATCGCCGCGGACACGTCGGGGTTCTTCAGCGCGAACGTGCCGCCGAAGCCGCAGCACTCCTCCGCTCCCGGCAGCTCGACCAGCTCCAGCCCCCGCACGGCCTCCAGGAGGCGCCGGGGCCGCTCGCCGAGCCCCAGGGAGCGCAGCCCGTGGCAGGTGGGGTGGTAGGTCACCGTGTGCGGGTAGTACGCGCCGACATCCGTCACCCCCAGCACGTCCACCAGGAACTCCGTGAGTTCGTACGTCTTGGGCACCACGGGCGCCAGCGTGGCCGCAAGGGCGTCCCCGCGCCCCTGGGCACGGGCCCGCTCGCCCATCCGCGGATACAGCTCCCGCACCATCGCCCCGCACGACCCGGACGGCGTCACGATCGCCTCGTGGTCCCGGAAGACGTCGGCGAAGTGCTCGGCGAGGGGTTCCGCCTGGCGCCGGTACCCGGTGTTGTAGTGCGCCTGACCGCAACAGGTCTGCGCCGTCGGGAAGTCGACCTCGACACCCAGCCTGGTCAGCAGCTTCACGACGGCGCGCCCGGTGTCCGGATACAGCGTGTCGTTGACGCAGGTCAGGAACAGGGCGACACGCATCGCGGCTCCTTGTGGATCGATCGTCGGGTGGGTGCAGGGTAGTGCGCGGGCACCGCGCGGGGGAGACCTCCGGTCAGTCCCGGGCGAGCCGGGCCCGAGCGGCCTCCCACCGCCGGGTTCCGCCACGCGGTTCGTACCGCGTCAGCGACTGGGTACGGGTGAGCAGGCGCCGCATCCCGGCCAGGTCGCCGGCCCGCCCGCGCGCACCGGCCTGGACGAGGACGTTGCCCAGCGCGGCCGCCTCGGCCGGGCCGGCCACCACCGGCAGCCCGCAGGCGTCGGCGGTCAGCTGGCACAGCAGGGCGTTGCGGGTGCCGCCGCCCACGATGTGCACGACGTCGACCGACCGCCCCGCGAGCCGCTGGGCGTCCTCGACCGCGCCGCGGTGCGCGAGGGCGAGCGAGTCGAGGATGCAGCGGGTGACCTCGGCGGGGGAGCCGGGCACCGGCTGCCCCGAGACACGGCAGGCCTCGGCGATCCGCTCCGGCATCCGCCCCGGCGCCAGGAACGCCGCGTCCCCGGCGTCCACCACGGACCGCAGCGCCGGCACCTTCGCCGCCTCCAGGAGCAGTGCCCCCAGATCCGGGTCGCCCCAGGCCCGTACGCACTCCTGGAGCAGCCACAGACCCATGATGTTGCGCAGGTACCGGACGGTGCCGTCCAGCCCCAGCTCGTTGGTGAAGTTGGCGGCGCGGCTCTCCTCGGTCAGGACCGGGGCGTCCAGTTCGAGACCGGCCAGCGACCAGGTGCCCGTGCAGATGTAGGCGAACCGTTCACCGGCGGCGGGCACGGCGGCCACCGCGGAGGCGGTGTCGTGCGAGCCGACCGCCGTCACCGGGACGGGCCCGGCCAGCCCGGTCTCCTCCAGTACCTCGGGGCGCAACTCTCCCGCCGGATCGCCGGGTCGGCGCAGCGGTGCGAACAGGGAGAGATCGATGCCCAGCCGCTCCGCGACCGGGCGGGACCAGTCGCGGGTGCGCGGGTCGATCAGCTGCGTGGTCGAGGCGTTGGTCAGCTCCGTGCCCTGCTCACCGGTGAGCCAGTACGTCAGCAGGTCCGGGATCAGCAACAGCCTTCGGGCCTGTGCCAGTTGGGCGGTGCCGCGGGCCGCCGCCAGCTGGTACAGGGTGTTGAACGGCGCGTACTGCAGACCGGTCGCCGCGTACAGCTCCTCGGCGGGCACGCTCGCCCACACCTTCTCGGCGACCCCCTCCGTACGGGGGTCGCGGTAGTGCACCGGGTTGCCCAGCAGCGCCCCGTCCGCGTCGAGCAGGCCGTAGTCCACGGCCCAGCTGTCGATGCCGACGGACACCGGTTCCTCGCCCACCGCCCGCAGCCCGTCCAGCACCCCGGCGTACAGCCCGAGGACGTCCCAGCGCAGCCCCTCGGGCACGCGCACGGGCCGGTTGGGGAAGCGGTGGACCTCGGTCAGCTCCAGGCTGTCGGGGCCGACCCGGCCGACCATGACACGCCCGCTGGACGCACCGAGGTCGACCGCGGCGTACGGCCGCACGGCGGCGCTCATCGAAGGAACGCGGCGGCGACGCCGGCGTCGACCGGGACGTGCAGTCCGGTGGTGTGGGTCAGATCGCCGCCGGTCAGCGCGAACACGGCGTTCGCCACGTGCTCGGGCAGCACCTCCCGCTTCAACAGCGTGCGCTGTGCGTAGAACTCGCCCAGCTTCTCCTCCGGCACCCCGTACACGGCCGCGCGCCGGGCGCCCCAGCCGCCCGCGAAGATCCCGGAACCGCGCACCACACCGTCCGGGTTGACACCGTTGACCCGGATCCCGTGCTCGCCCAACTCGGCTGCCAGCAGCCGCACCTGATGGGCCTGGTCGGCCTTGGTCGCGGAGTAGGCGATGTTGTTGGGACCGGCGAACACCGCGTTCTTCGACGCGATGTACACGATGTCCCCGCCCAGCCCCTGCGCGATCATCACGCGGGCCGCCTCGCGGGAGACGAGGAAGGAACCGCGGGCCATGATGTCGTGCTGGAGGTCCCAGTCCTTCGCGGACGTCTCCAGCAGCGGCTTGGAGATCGAGATCCCGGCGTTGTTCACCACCAGGTCGACCCCGCCGAAGGCGAGGACGGCGGCCCTGAAGGCGGCGGCGATCTGCTCCTCGTCGGTCACGTCGACGGTCACGGCGACGGCCTTGTCGGATCCGCCCAGCTCCTCGGCCACCGCGGCCGCGTTGTCCCCGTTCAGGTCCGCCACGACGACACAGGCGCCCTCGGCGGCCAGCCGCCGCGCGATCGCCTTCCCGATGCCGCTGCCGGCGCCGGTCACCAGCGCCACCCGGGTGGCGAGCGGTTTCGGCTTCGGCATCCGCCGCAACTTGGCCTCCTCCAGGGCCCAGTACTCGATCCGGAACTTCTCCGACTCCTCGATCGGCGCGTAGGTGGAGACCGCCTCGGCGCCGCGCATCACGTTGATCGCGTTGACGTAGAACTCGCCGGCCACGCGAGCGGTCTGCTTGTCCTTGCCGAAGCTGAACATGCCAACGCCGGGAACCAGCACGATCGCCGGGTCGGCCCCGCGCATGGCGGGGGAGTCGGGCAGGGCGTGGCGCTCGTAGTAGGCGGCGTACTCCGTGCGGTAGGCGGTGTGCAGCTCCGTCAGCCGGGCCACGGCCTCGTCCAGGGGGGCCGCCGGCGGCAGATCGAGGACGAGCGGCCGGACCTTGGTACGCAGGAAGTGGTCGGGGCAGGAGGTACCCAGCGCGGCCAGCCGCGGGTGCTCGGCACGGGCCAGGAAGTCCAGTACGGCCTCGGAGTCGTCGAAGTGCCCGACCTGGGCCCGGTCCTGTGAGGCGACGGCCCGCACGTACGGTGCCAGTGCGGCGGCCCGCTCCCGCCGCTCACCCTCGGGCAGGGCCTGGTACCCCTCGATCACCGGCCCGAACGGCTCCGGCCGGCCGCGCTCGGCGAGGAACCTCTCGGCGGTGCGGATGATGTGCAGCGAGTTGCGCTCGCACTCCTCGGAGGTGTCGCCCCACGCGGTGATCCCGTGTCCGCCGAGCACGCATCCGACGGCCTGCGGGTTGGCCTCCTTCACGGCGGCGATGTCCAGACCGAGCTGGAAACCGGGCCGCCGCCACGGCACCCACACGACGGTGTCGCCGAAGCACTCGGCGGTCAGCTTCTCCCCGTCGGCGGCGCAGGCGAGCGCGATCCCGGAGTCGGGGTGGAGGTGGTCCACGTGGGCGGCGTCGACGAGTCCGTGCATCGCGGTGTCGATGGAGGGAGCCGCACCGCCCTTGCCGTGCAGGCAGTAGTCGAACGCGGCGACCATCTCGTCCTCGCGCTCGACCCCGGGGTAGACGTCGGTGAGCGCCCGCAGCCGGTCCAGCCGCAGCACGGCCAGCCCCTGTGCGGTCAGCGTCCCGAGATCCCCGCCGGACCCCTTGACCCACATCAGCTCCACATCACCCCCGGTGACGGGATCGGTCTCGACGCCCTTGGCGGAGGTGTTCCCGCCGGCGTAGTTGGTGTTCCGCGGATCGGCGCCGAGCCGATGCGAACGGGCGAGGAGGGCGGCGGCTTCGTTGTCGGTTGCCATAAGCGATCAGTCCTTGTGGAGAGTGGAGGAGTGAAGTGCCCCCAAAGGGGCGCGGGGAACTGCGCGACCAGCCACAGACGGCCTGCAGTCCGCGACGAACAGCACAGGGCAGACGCTCACGCCCCCCACCCCGCTTGCTCCCCGCCGACCCGATCGGCCACGATCTCCTCCGCCCATCCGCAGGCGCGGTACGCACTCATCGGGTCGGGGTCCAACCCCATCTCCTCCCGCACCTCACGCAGCAGCGGCCGCACGTCCGTGTTGTACGCGTCCATCAGCACGGCGTTGGCCTCCAGCACCTCCCCCGAGGCCTGCGCCGCGGCCAGCGCCGCCCGGTCCACCAGCAGCGCCTTCGCCGTGGCTTCCTGCACGTTCATCACGGAACGGATGATCGCCGGGATCTTCGCCTCGATGTTGTGGCACTGGTCGAGCATGAACGCGGTCTCGGGCGTGAACCCGCCCCCGCGGACGACCTCGTACATGATCCGGAACAACTGGAACGGATCCGCCGCACCCGCCATCAGGTCGTCGTCGGCGTAGAACCGCGAGTTGAAGTCGAACCCGCCGAGCTTCCGCTCCCGCAGCAGCGTCGCGACGATGAACTCGATGTTGGTCCCGGGCGCGTGGTGCCCCGTGTCCACCACGACCTGTGCCTTCGGCCCGAGCTTCAGGCAGTGCGCGTACGCGGTGCCCCAGTCCGGGACGTCCGTGGTGTAGAACGCCGGCTCGAAGAACTTGTACTCCAGCAGCATCCGCTGGCCCTCGCCGAGCCGCTCGTAGACCTCCGCGAGCCCCTCGGCGAGCCGGTCCTGCCGGGCCGGGATGTCGTCCTGGCCCGGGTAGTTCGTACCGTCGGCGAACCACAGCTTCAGGTCCTTCGACCCGGTCGCGTCCATGATGTCGACGCACTCCAGCAGATGGTCCACGGCCTTCCTTCGCACCGCCGCGTCCGGGTGGCAGATGCTGCCCAGCCGGTAGTCGTCGTCCTGGAAGGTGTTGGAGTTGATCGTGCCGAGCCGCACCCCGCGGTCCTCGGCGTGCTCGGCCAGCGCGGCGTAGTCGTCGACCTTGTCCCACGGGATGTGCAGCGCCACCAAGGGCGCGACCCCCGTGAACTCGTGCACCTTGGCCGCGTCCTCCAGCTTCTCCTGGGGGGTGCGGGGCACGCCCTGCTGCGCGAACACCTTGAAACGGGTCCCCGAGTTGCCGTACGCCCACGACGGCGTCTCGACGGCCTGTGTCTTGAGAGCGGCCTTCGCCGCGGCGAGCTCGGTCACGTCAGGGCTCCTGTGACATCGGGTCGTATCGACCACTGAGTGAAACGATTCAGGACGGGAAGTTATGGCGCTCCCGCAGGGGTGTCAACCCCTGCGGCCAAGACCGTGATCCGTGATCCGGGTGTGACCTGAAGCTGTCGAAATCTTTTCGACCGGAACCCATTGACGTGACATGCGCAGCGCGCCTAACGTCCCGGCAACCCAGTTGAAACCTTTCACGGCGTCGCCAGGGTCGTCCCGCCGACGTCGTCGAGGAGCCCTCATGACCCACCCGTCCGACACGGGTCCGGCCCCGGTTCTCGCACTGAGGGACATCTCCAAGTCCTTCGGCGCGGTCCGCGCGCTGCGGGACGTCTCCCTGGAACTGTTCCCCGGCGAGGTGCACGCCCTCGCCGGCGAGAACGGCGCCGGAAAGTCGACACTCATCAAGACGCTCGCCGGAGTGCACCGGCCGGACGCCGGCCGGGTGCTGCTCGACGGCGAGCCCGTCGTCTTCCACGGCCCGGGCGACGCCCGCGACGCCGGAATCGCCGTGATCTACCAGGAGCCCACGCTCTTCCCCGACCTGTCGATCGCCGAGAACATCTACATGGGCCGGCAGCCCCGGCGTGCGCTCGGCCGGATCGACCACAAGGCCACCCGCACCGCGACCGCCGCCCTCATGGGGAGGCTCGGCGTCGAACTCGACCCCGACCGGCCGGCCCGCGGACTGTCCATCGCCGACCAGCAGATCGTCGAGATCGCCAAGGCCCTCTCCTTCGACGCCCGTGTCCTGATCATGGACGAGCCGACCGCCGCCCTCACCGGCAGCGAGGTCGCCCGCCTCTTCGACGTCGTGCGCACCCTGCGCGACCAGGGCGCCGCCGTGCTGTTCATCTCCCACCGGCTGGAGGAGATCTTCGAGATCTGCGGGCGGGTCACCACCCTGCGCGACGGCGCCCGGATCGCCAGTGAGCCGCTGGACGGCATGAGCGAGGACGACCTGGTGCGCCGCATGGTCGGCCGCGACCTCGAGGAGCTGTACCCCAAGCAGGAGGTGCGCCCCGGCGGGATCGCCCTGAGCGTGCGCCGGCTGACTCGTGAGGGGGTCTTCACCGACGTCTCCTTCGACGTGCGGTGCGGCGAGATCGTCGGCCTCGCCGGACTCGTCGGCGCCGGGCGCACCGAGGTGGCCCGCGCCGTGTTCGGCGTCGACCGCTGGGACGCCGGCGAGGTCGAGGTCGACGGACGCGCGCTCACCAACGGCGCCCCGTCCACCGCCATGGCCGCGGGCCTCGCCCTGGTCCCCGAGGACCGACGCGCCCAGGGCCTGGTGATGGACATGTCCATCGAGCGCAACATCGGTCTCACCGGACTGCGGACGACCGTGAGGGCCGGCCTGATGGACCGGGGCGCCGAGCGCAGCCGCTCCCTCGACTGGGCGGTCAAGCTCCAGGTCAAGTACGCCCGGATCGCCGACACGGTGAACACCCTGTCCGGCGGCAACCAGCAGAAGGTCGTCCTCGCCAAGTGGCTCGCCACCGGCCCCAAGGTGCTGATCGTGGACGAACCCACCCGGGGCATCGACGTCGGCACCAAGGCCGAGGTGCACCGGCTGCTGTCCCAGCTCGCCGCCGACGGCGTGGCCGTGCTGATGATCTCCTCCGACCTGCCCGAGATCCTCGGCATGGCCGACCGCGTGCTGGTGATGCACGAGGGCAGGCTCACCGCCGAGATCCCCCGCACCGACGCCACCGAGGAAACCGTGATGGCCGCAGCCACGGGGAGGACCGCCGCATGACGGTCGCCGCTCCCGAAGAAGCCCCCGTCGCCGAGGCGCCCCGAGGGGGAGCCACCCGGCTGGTCGACCGCGTCTTCACGATGCGCGAACTCGCCATCCTGCTCGTCCTCCTGGTGATGATCGCGGTCGCCCGGGCCGGCAACAGCGAGTTCCTGTCGGAGCAGGGCATCAAGGACCTGCTGCTGAACGCGACCATCCTGGTCCTGGTCGCCACCGGCCAGGCCCTCGTCGTCATCACGCGCAACGTCGACCTGTCCGTCGGTTCCACGCTCGGCATCAGCGCCTTCGCGGCCGGTCTCCACCTTCAGGGCGGCGGGAACCCGGTCGTCGCCGTCGCCCTCGCCGTCCTGCTCGGCATCGGCTTCGGCCTGCTCAACGGACTGCTCGTCAGCCTCGGCCAGGTGCCCGCCCTCGTGGTCACCCTCGGCACGCTCTACATCATCCGGGGCATCGACTCCATCTGGGTCGGTTCCCGCCAGATCACCGCGGCCGACCTCCCGGGCGGATTCGTCGACTTCGGGTCCGGCGGCATCTCGGCGGTGCCGTACCTGGCGATCGTCGCCCTCGCGGTGCTCGCGGCGACGGCGTACTACCTGAAGCACTTCGGCAGCGGACGCGAGCTGTACGCGCTCGGCTCCAACCCCGAGGCCGCCCGGCTGGCCGGCATCCCCGTACGCAAGCGGATCCTCGCCGCGTACACCTTCTGCGGCGCCCTCGCCGGACTCGCGGGCGCCCTGTACCTGGCCCGGTTCGGCAACGTCGACTCCGGCACCGGCAGCGGCTACGAACTCACCGTCGTCAGCGCCGTCGTGGTCGGCGGCGTGGTCTTCACCGGCGGCTCCGGCAGCGTCTACGGCGCGGCGCTCGGCGCGCTGCTGCTGACCTCCGTCAACAGTGTGCTGCCCGCGCTCGGCGTCAGCTCCGTGTGGGTGCTCGCCATCAACGGCATCCTGCTCATCCTCGCCATCGCGGTCGACCGGATCGTCGCGCTGCGCGTGGCCACCGCCCTGAAGAAGAGGAACGCCCGCCATGGCTGACCCCGCTCTCGCGCGCGCCGTCCGCCGGTCCCCGTCCGTGCGGTGGGACACGGTCGTGGGCGCCCTGCTCGTCGTGGTCCTGCTGCTGTCCTTCGCGACCGTCGACGGCTTCGGCAACGCGCTCAACCTGTCCTTCCTGATCGGCAACACCCTGCCGATCGCGCTGATCGCCCTGCCCATGACCCTGCTCGTCGTCTCCGGCGAGATCGACCTCTCCGTCGCCTCCACCGCCGGCCTGTCCGGCGCGGTGATGGGCGCCCTGTGGAACCAGGGCCTGGCCATCGAGACGATCATCCCGATCTGCCTGCTCATCGGTGTGGTCTGCGGACTGGTCAACGGTCTGCTCGTGACCCGGCTCGGGCTGCCCTCCCTCGCCGTCACCATCGGCACCCTCGCCGCCTACCGCGGCATCGCGCAGATCGTGCTCGGCTCCGACGCGGTGACCGACTTCCCCGCGCAGTACCTGGACCTCGCCGCCGGACGCATCGGCGACACCTTCGTCCCGTACGCCTTCCTGCCGTTCCTGGTGCTGCTCGCGATCGCCGTGGTCGCGCTGCACGCCACCCCGTTCGGGCGGTCGCTGTTCGCCATCGGCGCCAGTGAGGAAGCCGCCCGGTTCGCCGGCATCCGGGTCGGGCGGCAGAAGCTGGTCCTGTTCACCCTGACCGGCCTGATGGCCTCCCTCACCGGAGTCTTCTGGGCCCTGCACTACGCCAGCGCCCGCTACGACAACGCCACCGGCCTCGAGCTCTCCGTCGTCGCCGCCGTGCTGCTCGGCGGCATCGACTTCGACGGCGGCAAGGGCACCCTCGGCGGCGCGATCGCGGGCGTCTTCCTGCTCGGCGCGCTGCAGAACGTGATGAGCCTCGTCAACGTCTCCGCCCAGTCGCAGATCGTCGTCACCGGCGTCCTGCTCGTCGTCTCCGTGCTCGGCCCGCGCGTCGCACGACAACTCTCCGCGGCTCGTGCCGGACGCCGGGCGGCGTCCGGCACGCCACCGGCGCCCAGGACACCGACCCCGGCCCCGTGAACCCACCTCGCCCGCCTCGTCCGCCCGCCCGTCCCGCCCTCCTCGCCCGTAAGGAATCCACCATGCGCAAGACCTCCCTCCGCCGGACCTGCGCGGCGCTCGCCGCCGTCACCTCCCTCGCCCTGGCCGCCACCGCCTGCGGCGGCACCACCAAGGACGACGTCAAGAGCGAGGGCGGCGGTCGGGCCGCCACGGCCGGCAAGGCCGACCCGAACGCGCCCACCAGGAAGGGCCTGACCGTCGGCTTCCTCCCCAAGCAGGTCAACAACCCCTACTTCACCACCGCCGACAAGGGCGGCGAGAAGGCCCTGAAGGAGCTGGGCTCCACCTACAAGGAGGTCGGCCCCTCCAGCGCCACCGACACCGCCGGCCAGGTCTCCTACGTCAACACGCTCACCCAGCAGCAGGTCGACGCCATGGCCGTCTCCGCGCAGGACCCCGGCGCGCTGTGCACCGCGCTCAAGCAGGCCATGAAGAACGGCATCAAGGTCGTCACCTACGACTCCGACACCACCGCCGACTGCCGCAACGCCTTCATCTCGCAGGCCAGCGGCGAGGACCTGGGCCGGACCGAGGTGCAGCTGCTCGCCGAACAGATCGGTTACAAGGGCGAGATCGCGATCCTGTCCGCCGCGCAGACCGCCACGAACCAGAACGCCTGGATCGAGTTCATGAAGGACGAACTCAAGGACCCCAAGTACAAGGACATCAAGCTGGTCAAGGTCGCCTACGGCAACGACGACGCCCAGCAGTCCTTCCAGCAGACCCAGGGACTGCTCCAGGAGTACCCGAACCTGAAGGGGATCATCTCCCCGACCACCGTCGGCATCAAGGCCGCCGCCCAGTACCTCTCCGGTTCCAAGTACAAGGGCAAGGTCAAGCTGACCGGCCTCGGCACCCCCAACGACATGCGCAAGTACGTCAAGAACGGCACCGTCGAGGCGTTCGAGCTCTGGGACCCGGAGAAGCTCGGCGAACTCGCCGCGCGCACCGCCGTCGCCCTGGCCTCCGGCCAGATCACCGGCAAGGAGGGCGAGACCTTCGAGGCCGGCGCGATGGGCGAGTACACCATCGGCAAGGACGGCGTGATCAACCTGGGCAAGCCCACCGTCTTCAACGCCGAGAACATCGACCAGTTCGACTTCTGAGCATCAACGCGCAGGGAGGGAGCGGTACTTCATGCAGCGCGTCTGTTTCCTGCTCAAGGTCCGCCAGAACAAGCTCGCCGAGTACCGCGAACGCCATGCCGCCGTGTGGCCCGAGATGCGCGAGGCGCTCTCGGCCACCGGCTGGCACAACTATTCGCTCTTCCTGCGGGACGACGGCCTCCTCGTCGGCTACCTCGAGACGGAGGACTTCGAGGCCGCCAAGGCCGGCATGGAGGCCACCGAGGTCAACGCCCGCTGGCAGGCCGAGATGGCCCCCCTCTTCGAATCCCTCGACGGCGCCCGCCCCGACGAGGCGATGCGACCGCTCACCGAAGTCTTCCACCTCGCCTGAGAGCGGAGCCCGCCACGGTGGGACGACGCACCCCGCCGGCCGGAGCCGCCCTCGGCACCGCGACCGGCCCCGTCCCGGCAGCAGCAGGGGCGGCCGTGCCGGTAATGTGAAGGCTCACCCGCCGCCCTGTGAAGTCCCGCCCGCCACTCTGCGGAGTCCCACCCGCCCCCACGTTTCCTCGGAGGTTTCTGCCCGATGGCCCAGTCGGTGGGTATCAAGGACGTCGCCCGCGTCGCCGGAGTCTCCGTCGGCACGGTCTCCAACGTGATCAACCGCCCGGACACGGTCGCCGTCGAGACCCGGGCACGGGTGCTGTCCGCCATAGACCGGCTGGGCTACGTCCGCAGTGAGTCGGCGCGGCAACTGCGCGCGGGCCGCAGCCGGATCATGGGCCTGCTCGTCCTCGACATGGGCAACCCCTTCTTCGTCGACGTGGCGCGCGGCGCCGAGCGCGCCGCGCGTGCGGCCGGACTCGGCGTGATGGTCTGCAACAGCGACCAGAACGCGAGCGAGGAGGCCGAGTACCTCTCCCTCTTCGCCGAGCAGCGGGTGCGGGGCGTACTGCTCACCCCGGCCGACGCCACCGGCCGCACCATCGAGGCCTTCCGCCGGCACGGCATCCCCTTCGTGCTGGTCGACCGGGTCGCCGAGGGCACCACCGAGTGCTCCGTCTCCGTGGACGACGTGACGGGCGGCGCGCTGGCCGTGCGCCACCTCGTCGACGCGGGACACCGGTCCATCGCCTACGTCAGCGGACCGCCCGGCCTGAACCAGGTCCGGGACCGGCGCACCGGCGCCCTGAACGCCCTCGCCGAGGCCGGACTCGGTCCGGAGAGGCTGCGCGAGCTGCCCACCGACCGTCTCGACGTCGCCGCCGGACGGGACGCGGGCGCCAGGCTGCTCGGCCTCGCCGACCGCCCCACCGCCGTGTTCTGCGCCAACGACCTGCTCGCCCTCGGCGTGCTCCAGGCCATGTACGCGGCCGGCGTCGGCGTCCCGGACGACCTGGCGATCGTCGGCTACGACGACATCGAGTTCGCCGCCGCCGCGGCCGTCCCCCTCACCTCGGTACGGCAGCCCGCCGTCACCATGGGCGCCCTGGCGGCGGAGCTGCTGCTGGAGGAGACGGAGGCCGGAACAGCGGCCGCACCCCACGAGCACCGGAGGGTCGTCCTGCGCCCGGAACTCGTGGTCCGGCGTTCCAGCCTGTTGGCGCGTTGACCGTCGCATGCAAAGAACGGAAAGAGCGGAAAGGGATTAAAGGACTGAAAGAGCCGAAAGAATGGGAAGGTGCGAAAAGGATTGAGTGATCCCGGGCTCGAAGGCCGGACGGACATGTGTTGAACTGGGTCGCGATCCGACAATTCATTCGTCCCAGGAGTCCCGTTGACCGTCAGCTACCGCCAGCCCGGCGTCGTCCTCACCGACCGCCGCTTCACCGTGCCCCTCGATCACGACGCCCCCTGCGGGGAGACGATCGAGCTGTACGCGCGTGAGGCCGTCGCCGCGGACAAGGCGGACCGGGACCTGCCGTGGCTGATCTACCTCCAGGGCGGCCCCGGCTTCGGGGCGAACCGTTTCATCGGGCAGCAGGCCTGGCTCGGCCGGGCCCTGAAGGAGTACCGCGTCCTGCTGCTCGACCAGCGCGGCACCGGCCGCTCCACCCCCGCCAACCGGCAGACGCTCCCGCTGCGCGGCGGCCCCGCCGAGCAGGCCGACTACCTGGCACGCTTCCGCGCCGACTCCATCGTCCGCGACTGCGAGGCGATCCGCCCCGAGGTCACCGGCGGCGCCCCCTGGACCGTCCTCGGCCAGAGCTTCGGCGGCTTCTGCACGGTCGCCTATCTGTCCACCGCCCCCGAGGGCCTCGCCACCGCCGTGATCACTGGCGGCCTGCCCTCCCTGGACGCCCACGCCGACGACGTCTACCGGGCCGCCTACCCGCGCATCGAGCGCAAGGTCGCCGCCCATTACGCCCGCTACCCGCAGGACGTCGAGCGCGCTCGCCGAATCGCCGACCACCTCCTCGTCCACGAGGTCGTCCTCCCCAACGGCTACCGGCTCACCGTCGAGGCGTTCCAGTCCCTCGGCATCCTCCTCGGCAGCGGTGACGGCAGCCACCGGCTGCACTACCTCCTGGAGGACGCCTTCGTCCGCACCTCGGCGGGCCCCGCGCTCTCCGACGCCTTCCAGGAGCAGGTGCAGGGCCTGCTGTCGTACGCGGGGCACCCGCTGTACGCGCTCGTCCACGAGTCGATCTACGGCCAGGACGGCCGGGCCACGGCCTGGTCGGCCGAGCGGGTGCGGGCCGAGTTCCCGCAGTTCGACGCGGCGAAGGCGCTCGCGGGCGACGGGCCGCTGCTGTTCACCGGCGAGACCGTCCACCCCTGGGTGTTCGACTGCGACCCCGCGCTGCGCCCGCTGCGCGAGACCGCCGAACTGCTGGCCGCCCGCACCGGCTGGACGCCGCTGTACGACCCGGCCCGCCTCGCCGTCAACGAGGTCCCGGTCGCGGCGGCCGTCTACCACGACGACATGTACGTCGACACGGACCACTCCCTGCGTACCGCGCGGGCGATCCGCGGCCTGCGCACCTGGGTCACCGACGAGTTCGAGCACGACGGCGTGCGCGCGGGCGGACCCCGTGTGCTGGATCGGCTGCTGGCGCTGGCCCGGGGCGAGGTGTGAGCGCGGGGGCGAGGCGTGACCCCGGTGCTCCGCGCGGGCCCCGGGGGAGGGCCGGCGGTGGTACGGGTTAGTCTGCGGACATGACCGAGGTGACGTTCGCTCAACTCGAGCCCATGCCCGACGACTGGCAGCGCGCGCTGGCAGTGGTCGCCCACCCCGACGACATCGAGTACGGCTGCGCCGCCGCGATCGCGACCTGGACCGACGCCGGCCGTGAGGTCGTCTATCTGCTGGCGACCCGCGGCGAGGCGGGCATCGACACCCTGGAGCCCGCCGAGGCCGGTCCGATCCGGGAGCGGGAGCAGAGGGCGAGCGCGGCCGTGGTCGGCGTGTCGACCGTGGAGTTCCTGGACCACCGGGACGGCGTCGTCGAGTACGGCACCGCCCTGCGCCGGGACATCGCCGCCGCCATCCGCCGCCACCGTCCCGAACTGGTGGTCACTCTGAACCACCGGGAGACCTGGGGCGAGACGTTCTGGAACACCCCGGACCACGTGGCGGTCGGCCGCGCGGTGCTCGACGCGGCCGGGGACGCCGGCAACCGGTGGATCTTCCCGGAACTGACCGAGCAGGGCCTCGAACCCTGGAACGGCGTCCGCTGGGTCGCCGTGGCAGGCTCCAGCATGCCCACCCACGCCGTGGACGCGGCCGCCGGTCAGGAGCGGGCGGTGCGCTCCCTGCTCGAACACCGCACCTATCTCGAGGCGTTGACCGACGAGGATCCCGAGGCGTACGTACGCAGCTTCCTGCCGGGGGACGCCCGGCAGTCGGGCAAGCGGTTCGGGAACCGGCCGGCGGTCACCTTCGAACTGTTCCCCCGGTGACGGGCGGCGGCATGGACGACGGAAACACCCGGGACGCGAAGGGCGCGTCGGCCCCGGACCTGCGCGGCGACTGCGGGGAGTGCTTCGGGCTGTGCTGTGTCGCCCTGCCGTTCACCGCGTCCGCCGACTTCGCGGTGGACAAACAGGCCGGCAGCCCCTGCCGGAACCTGCGGGCGGACCACCGCTGCGGCATCCACGCGCGGCTGCGGCAGGAGGGATTCAGCGGCTGCACGGTCTACGACTGCTTCGGCGCCGGGCAGAAGGTCTCGCAGCTCACCTTCGGCGGACAGGACTGGCGCACCGGGCCACCGGAGCGGGCCCGCCGCATGTTCGAGGTGTTCCCGGTCGTCCGCCAGCTGCACGAACTGCTCTGGTACCTGACCGAGGCGCTCACCCTGCCCGCGGCGCGTCCGGTCCACGCCGAGCTGCGCCGGGCGCTGGAGAAGACCGGGCGGCTCACCCGCGGAACCCCTGAAGAACTGGGCGCGCTGGACGTGGGCGCCCACCGGCAGGACGTCAACGTGCTGCTGCTGAGGGCGAGCGAACTGGCGCGGGCCGGGGCACGCGGGCGCAGGAAGGACCGCCGGGGCGCGGATCTGATGGGTGCCCGTCTCAAGGGAGCCGATCTGCGCGGGGTCAGTCTGCGGGGCGCCTACCTCATCGCCGCCGACCTCACCGGCGCCGACCTGCGGGGCGCGGACCTGATCGGCGCCGACCTGCGCGACACCGACCTCACGGACGCCGATCTGACCGGGGCGTTCTTCCTCACCCAGCCCCAGCTCAACGCGGCCCGGGGAAGCGCCGGCACCAAACTGCCCGGGTCGCTCACCCGTCCCGCGCACTGGACGGCCGCGCCGTCCGCCGCTCCGGGTGCGGCCACGGTCCCTCCGGCGCCGGCGTGAGCCGCTCGGTCACGCGCAGCCGGCAGTCCGGATCGGGCCGCGGTTCGTAGCGGCGCAGCGTCAGTCCGAGAACCGGCGTCGCCTCGTGCGGCGCGAACCGGCGCCCGGTGCGGGCCCGCGCGCCCCCGTGTCGGACGGCTGGGAAACGTACGAGGGCCGGGACCGCACGGCCGGCGCCTCGAACCGGTCCGGGTCGAACCGCTCGGCGTCGGGCCACGCTCCCCGGAGTCCCGGTGCGGCATCAGGGCCGGCGCCGGCAGCCGCACTCCCCGGTTGGCGTGCGCCCCGATCTTCGCTAGGTTAGGCAAGGCTTACCTAAGAGGAGGTTCGGGGATGGGTGATGACACGCACGTCTGGACGGCCGAGCCCGGTGCGGCGGAACGGGCCCGCTCCGTGCTCGCCGCCGCATGGTCCTGCGCGGTGACCGCGGGGGGCTTCCGGGAGGAGTTCGTCGAAGTGCACGGGATGAGCGACGACGGCCGCGTCCTGCTGGAGGCGCCCGAGGAGAGCGCGCTGCTCACCGCCGCGATCTGCGCGCCCCGCGGAGAACCGTCCGCCGTGCTGGAGTTCGCCGACGTCGCACCCGTCCCGGTGCGCAAGAGGATCCGGGCCAGGCTGTGGCTCGCGGGCCGGTTCACCGTCGAGGACGGTCGGCTCGCCCTCCGGGCCACGCGTGTGGTGCTGCGGCAGGCGTCCGGAGCCGTCGTCGTGGACCCGGACGAGTTCGCCGCGGCACGCCCCGACCCGCTCGCCACCGCCGAGGCCCGGCTGCTGACCCACCTCGCCGACTGCCACGGCGACGCGGTCGACCGGCTCACCCGTCTGGTCGACCCGGGCAGCCTGCACGGCGCGGTCCGGGTGCGGCCGCTCGCCGTCGACCGGCACGGACTCACGCTGCGCATCGAACGCCTCCGCACCGGCGGCGACGTACGGCTGCCGTTCCACCGGCCCGCCGACGACCTCGGCCGGCTCACCGAGCGCATGCACGTACTCCTCTCCCGGGCGAGCACGGTCTCCTGCCCCCGGCCGCTGCCGCAACGGCAGCGTGCCGACGGGGACGGCTGAGGAGGCCCCGGGCCCGGTCGCCCGCCCCTACCAGTCGCCGTCCTCGACCGGCTCGCCCTGTGCGTCCCCGAGCGGTTTCACCTGATGCGGCGACGGGGGCTGCCAGGGCTCGTGGTCGTCCCCGAGCCAGTCGCCGACCGGTTTCACGGACCGGAGCGTGTCGGACGGCTCGAGGTCCTGCGCGTCCTGGTCGTAGTAGTCGAACCAGGGCAGCCCCGCCCGGGTGTAGGCGGCCCGGTCCACCGGGGACGGCGGCGGCGCCTCACCCGTGATGCTCCGCCACCGGGGAGGCGTCACCAGGTGGACGAAGACCCGGCCGGCGGGCCGCTCGGACCAGTCCGTCAGCGGCCGGTCGTCCTGGTACACCTCCTGCCGCATCGAACCGCCGACACCGAGCCCCATGGCCGCGGCGGCCCGGGGCGCGCCGCCGGACGCCCCGGGCGCCGCGCCCGGCGCGGGCGGCGCCGCCATGGCGGGCGCGGCGCCGAAGCCCGCGGTGCGGGCCGAGAACCGCGCCCGCTCCGCCCGCAGGCGCTCCTGCTCCTCCTCGCGCCACCGGGCCAGCGCCCCGGGGTTCAGCGGGAAGGACTGCAACTGGACACCGCCCCACACCTCCTCGCCGGTGACCTGGCCCTCGACGGTAGCGCCCAGCCCCAGCGGCACGGCCACGAACTGGCGGACCGTGCCCTTCCCGGAGTTGATGCCGTCCAGCCAGGGCTGCCGGGGCAGCACCAGGTAGTTCTGCGGGTCACGGGCCGGCCGGTCGCTCCACGGGCGGCCGGAGACCGCACACACCTTGCCGGCCCCCACCTGCAGCGCGACCGGCTCCCTGGTGCCCGCGAAGCTCAGCCACATGGCCTCCCGCAGATACACCGGGAGCATCACACCGCCGCGCACCCGCCAGGCTTCGGGCACCGACTCCGCGTAGTCCGCGACACGCCGTACCGGGAACTCGCCCAGGCCCGGCGGCAAGGAGTGGGTTCCGGTCTCCGGCAACCGCAGCGTACGGATGAACCGCACCGCCGCACCGCCAGGCAGCAGCAAGGTGTTCCCGTCGATCCGCACGGTGGTGTCGGTCATCCGCGTGCCCCCTTCGTCTCTCCGCGGCCGACGGCACGCACGCCGTCGACCCGGTCCCGTCACAGAGAACGCCCGGCGGCACCCCGCTGGTTCCGGCGCAGCCGCTCCCGCATCCGGGTGAGCCGCGGCAGGCGTTCACGCTGCTCGCGTGCGTGCCGGTCCAGCTCCTCCAGCAGCCGTTTCGAACGGTGCTCGATGGCCATCTCGTCGAGGATGCGGTCGACCTCGGTCAGCAGCGCACCGTGCAACTGCCACTGACGGGCGTCCCGCCGCACCTCCTCCAGCAGCAGTCGGGCCAGCCGGTCGCGGGTCGTGGCGGCCTGCTGCAGTTCGGTGATGAGCCGCTCCTCCGCGGACTCCGCGCTCTCGCTGACGCTCGCGGTGACCAGTACCGAGAAGCTGACCACCGCGTCGGAGACCTCGGACAGCAACTGTTCGACAGCGGCACCCGCCTCCGGTGGGAACAGGGGGTCCGGCTCGCGTTCCTTCGCGAGGTCGGTGAAGGTGCGCGCCAGCACCCGCAGGACGACCGTGCAGATCTCCAGGGTGTCCAGACCGGTGCGCAGCACGACCCGGTGCAGCAGGCCCTCCCGCACCCGCGGGTTCAGCCGCAGGCTGTCCTCGGCCTGCCGGAGGTCCGCGTCCACCTCGGAGATGTCGTGATCGAGCCGGCGGGCCTCGTGCAGCCGGGCCGCCGCACGGTGGTGGGGGGTGTGCTCGGAGGCCTGCTCGCCCAGGCGCAGCATCAGCTGCCGTACCCGCCGGGCCAGCGACTCGATCGACTCACCGGCCTCCTCCACCCACACCGGAGGGGCCAGCAGGAGGTTGAAGGAGAGCCCGACGACGGCGCCGATCAGCGTCTCCACGATCCGCGCCCACGCGGTGTCCCCGTGGTGGGTCACCCCGAGCACCAGCATCGCGCTGATCGCCACCTCGGGTACGAACTCGTCCACGCGCACGAGGTGGCCGACGATCAGTGAGGACAGGATGAGCAGGCCCAGACTCCACCAGCTCAGCCCCACCAGCAGGCTGAAGAGGATGGCGACCACCACCCCGGTCACCACGGCGTTCACCCGGCGTACGCCGGTGGTGAGCGTGGAGAACAGGGTGACCTGGACGACGAGCAGAGCCGTCAGGGGAGCGGTGAGCGGTGCGGCCTCCGGGCTCAGCCGCACCGCGATGACGTAGGCGATCGTCGCCGCCGCCGCCGAACGCAGCGTCTGCACGACCACGGGATCACGCCGCTGCTTGACGAACTGCCTGGCCGGCGCCACCCACTCACGAACCACTCGCATCTTTCGACGGTTCCCCCTCCCCGGACGCGTCGAACGTGTTCAGGCAGGACCGTAGTCACCCGGGTGACGAACCGGTGCATCCACTGACGAACACTGACCGGTGGGCACCGGCGGGCACCGGTGCCCACCGGTGCCGCGGCCGGGTGTCACACCTTGTCGAGGAAGGCGTGGAGGTTGTTCAGCGTGCGGGTGACCTGCTCCTCCAGGGTGAGGGTCTCCTCGAAGCGGGGGCCCGTCTCCGGGATCTTCCTGCCGCGCAGATAGAGGGAGCAGGCGAGGTCGGTGCACATGTAGGCGCCGACCGAGTTGCCCTCGCGCCCGGCCGTGCCCGCCCTGCGCGCGGTCATCAGGGAGACGCCTCCGCGCGGATGGGTGGTCAGGCACAGCGAGCACATGCTGCGGTGCAGGAACCCGCGACGGGCGGGCTGGAAGCGCAGCGCCACCCCCATCAGACGGCCCTGGTCCGCGCGCTCGGTGACGAGGTAGCCGCGGTCGGGCGCGCCCGGGTCCCGCCAGCCCAGGAAGTCCAGGTCGCTCCAGGCCCGCTCCCCGAGGTCGTGGGGCACGAACAGGCGCTTGGCCTCACCCTTCGAACAGTTGACGAAGGAACCGCGGATGTCTTGTTCGGTGAGTGATCTCATGGGGTTCTTCCAGTCCGGCCTTTCTGAACCTGGAGGTTCTGGTTCCGGCCCAGGGTAGGGATCTCGAAGGAGCGTGAGCCAGTGCTTTTCCCCGAGGAGGCCTCGTCGTGGGCCGGCCGTGGTGGTCCACAGTTAGTTCACAACATTAAATAAGGAGGGAGGGAAGTCGCGCCGATCCGGCCCCGACGGTATGTTGCAGGTCGGGCAGGGTTTCGGGAGGAGTCATATGGCGGGGCGGAACGGGCGCACGGTACGCGACCTCAGACGGGCCAACCGTACGGCCGTGCTGCAGCGGCTCTACTTCGACGGCCCGCTCAGCCGCTTCGAGCTCGGCCCGGCGACCGGGCTCAGTTCCGGCTCGGTGAGCAATGTCGTCGCCGACCTGATCGGTGACGGCCTGGTCGAGGAGGCGGGCAGCGTCGACTCCGACGGCGGTCGCCCGCGCACCCTGCTGCGGGTGGTACCGGCCAGCGGCCACATGATCGGCGTCGATGTCGGCGAGACCCGGGTGCGGATCGAACTGTTCGACCTGACTCTCACCGAACTCGCCCGGGCCGAACGCCCGCTGGATCAGCGGCGCTACGAGGTCGAGGGCATCGTCGACCACATCCGTGCCGGAATCACCGAGGTGCTCGCCACCGCCGGCCTCGATCCCGAGCGGCTCCTCGGTGTCGGCATCGGCGTCCCCGGCATCGTCGAGCACACTCCCGACCGGGGTGCCGTCGTGCACGGGCAGACCATCGGCTGGGACGCCGTCGAGCTGGAGTCCCTGCTGCGCGGCGGCTCGCCCCTGCCCGAGGGCGTCCGCCACTTCATCGACAACGGGGCCAGGACCCTCGGCCAGGCCGAGATGTGGTTCGGGGCCGGACGCGGCGCCCGCAACGCCCTCGTGGTCCTCTTCGGCTCCGGCGTCGGCGCCTGCCTCGTCACCCCCGAGGTGGAGCACGGCCGCGCGGTCGAATGGGGGCACCTGACCGTACGGGTGCGGGGCCGCCGCTGCCGCTGCGGCGCACTCGGCTGCCTGGAGGCCTACGCGGGCGCCGAGTCGCTGCTCGCCCGGTGGCGGGAGGAAGGCGGCCGGGGTCCCGGCGGGACCGACGAGGAGACGGCGCTGACCTCGATGCTCGCCGCCGCCTATCCCGCCGACGGCACCGCCGCCGACCCGGTCGCCCTCGCGGTGCTGGAGGAGACCGCCGAGTACCTGGGAGCAGGCCTCTCCGACCTGATCAACCTCTTCCAGCCGGAGCGCATCCTGATGGGCGGCTGGGCGGGCCTCCAGCTCGGCTCCCGCTTCCTGCCCGCCGTGCGCAGGCACGCCCTGTCGTACGCGCTGCGCCACCCCGCCGAGAACGTGACGATCGAACTGGGCAGCCTCGGCCCCGACGCCGTCACCGTCGGGGCCGCGATCCTGCCGCTCGCCGACTTCTTCGCCCGCGGCGGACGGCGCCCCGACCCGGACCCGCAGTCCCCGCCGCCCGCCTGGCGCAGGGCGCTCCAGGAACGGACGCCGCGCTGAGGTTTCGCAGCTCACGGCGCAGGTACCCGCGCGGCAGCCCGAGCGACGGCGGTACGGACGCGTCCGTACACGCCGGCCGTGCGTGACGGCGTGCGGAGGACGTGCGGAGGAGGGAGAGGACCATGACCGACCACCGTGACGAAGGACCGGGCGAGAACGGCCAGGGCGTCCCCCGGGACATGCCCGACCAGCAGGCCGGTGAGGGCGAGGACCCCTGGGAGGTCGCACCCGCCGCTGCCGAGGAGAAGTCCGCCGGACCGGATGCGTCCGGTGAGCGGCGGCCCGACGTCCCCGACACGGACGAGGCCGGCACCGGCCGCCGGGGCGCACCGCACTCAGCCTCCGCCGACCCGGACCAGCCGGTACCGGACGAGCCCTCCGGCTGACGCGCGGCACGAACCGCACGGAGGGAGACACGGGAAAGGGGAAGCCCCGGCCGTGACGGGGGAATCACGGCCGGGGCGGTCAGGGGTGGGCGCGGAGGGCGGTCGCCTCTCGGCGGACGGCTCCACAGGGCTTCAGCCGGACGATCGTCCCTGTGGGCGGAAGATGAGGCCCGGGGACACTGTTCCCTCCGCACCCACGCCTCTCCCAACGGGGAACGGCCTCGGGGTGTGCCGTCCGCATGCCCGTTCTGGGGTGATGCGCATCACCCCGAACCGTGCCCCGGAGCGTGGACGTGACCGAGGGCCCGCAGGTCGGGCGGCCCCCGGCGTATGCGCACAGGGAGCGGTGCTCCGTGGTTCCCGGGTCCGGCCGCCGGGCTCCCGCCTGCCGGGTGCGTCACCGAACCCGCGTTCGGCCGGTTTGCGGCATACCCTGTGATACATGACGGAAAGCGGGAGTCTGTACGTGACCCGTCCACGGATCATGGTGCTCGGCGTGCAGCCCGGTACGCCGCCGTTCCGGATCGTGGAGATCGACGGAGAGGTGATCGGCGAGGCGAGGGCGATCACCGATGTACTGCTGGCCGCCGCCGCGTTCGGGATCACGGTCCATGATCTCGACGACCCGGACACGGTGCGCTGGGTGGGAGGGGACAAGTTCACCTGGACCGTTCGCCGGTAGAAGCCGGCAGAAGCCGGTGGAACGCGAGAGCGGACGCGGGGAGGGCGACGCCCTTCACCCCGAGGGTTGTGGTGGCGCCGCCCGGATCACGCCCGTCCCCGGCCCGTCGGCTCGGCCTCGGGCGTCGGCCCGGCCTTCGGCCTCCGTGCGTGCACGGCACGGCTGAGCCGCCGTCCGAGCAGCAGATATCCGATCAGCGCCCCACTGGTGTTCAGGATGACGTCGTCGATGTCGAAGGCGCGTCCGGTGATCATGGCCCCCTGCGCGAACTCCACCATGAGCATCACGCTCCCGGTCAGCAGCAGCACGCGCAGGAAGCCGCGGGTGCGCGGGGCCACCACCGGCGCGAGGAGACCGAAGGGCACGCCCAGCAGGATGTTGCCGCCGACCTGACGCAGGGCGTCGCGCAGTGCGGGCTGGTCGAGATAGGCCCGCAGGGAACGGCCGGGGTGCAGATTGGTGTGGATCAGCGCCTCCGAGGCGGGGGAGGGCTGCAGGGTGAGCCGGGCCAGCAACATCGCGAAGGCGACCATGAAGGTGAAGGCGCACGCCATCGCGAGCAGCCGGACCGGCAGGGGCAGCGGGCGCGGCCCTCCGGCGCCGGGGGCGGGCCCAGGACCGCTGCCCGGCGTGCGGCGCCACCCGAAGAACCGGCGTGAGGCAGTGCGGGGCATTCCGTCCTCCTATGGTCAACTGCGGTGCCAGACAGCTCAGTTACCCGGTGGCGGGCCCATCACGCCGACCCTGTGCCGGTACGGCTCAGTCGCCGTAGGCGATCTCCACCTTCGTGAACCCCAGGGAACGCAGCAGTCCTTCGAGCATCCCCGTGGTGTTGCTCTCGGCGCGGGCGGTCAGCCCGCTCTCCTTCGCCGCGTCACCGATGTGCCGTACCGCGAGCTTCTGGACGGCCTGCTCGCTGTTGGGGTTGTCCGAGAAGAGGTCCCCGAGACGGTCGAGCAGCCCGCGCTGCTTGGAGACCGCGTAGGACCGCTCGGGGTCGAGTGCCGGGGTACCCAGACGGGCGTGCGGCAGCCGCAGCGTGGCGGACGTACGGTCCTCATCGACCTGGACGTCGTCCTTGCCGAGCTTTCCGAGGTCGACGTAGGCGTCGACGGTGCCCGCGCCCACGTACAGGGTGCGGCTGCCGCGGACCGCGTCGGGCAGGAACCTGGCGTCCTTCTCCAGGTCCACCACGACCTGGAAGTTGCCGGTCGCCGCGTCGTACCGGCTGATGTCCTGGATGGACTCCAGGAGCGCGGGACCGGAGCGGTCCTGGGCCTCCGTGCCGAACAGGTCCTTCAGCCCCGGCAGTACGCTCAGCCGGACACCGGCGAACAGCACGGCGAGCACCACCACCACCGCGGTCAGTGCCTTCGCCCAGCCCGGTATGCGTCCGGGCAGGCGCCTGATGGGAGTCGTCATGGTGACGGCCCTCCTTCCTACTGACCGGATGCCCCCCACTTCCCGTGACAGACAAGGAAGTTGAGATGTGGAAGACATCGCCGGGAGCATGCGGGGGCGCACGCGGTGGCGGCCCGGACGCTCACCCCGGGCCGGGGGTGCTCCCGGGATGCCCCAGGACCGCGTCCAGGGTGGGCCGAGGGGGCAGCAGTCCGGCCAGGCCGGTGATCCGCAACAGGCGCAGGGTCAGTGCGTGGGTGCACACGAGGTGCAGCCGGCCCCGCTGGTCCAGCACCCGCTGCCGGGCGCGGTACAGCAGGCGCAGACCCGAGGCGTCCAGGAACTCGACCCGGGTCAGGTCGAGCACGATGCGGCACTCGGGGGCCGAGGTCGCCGCATCGAGGTGCGGGACGACCTCCGCCTCCGCGGCTATGTCGATCTCGCCGCAGAACTCCAGCACGGTGTGCCCCCGGTCCTGGCGGACGCGGAGATACCGGGTAGGCGGTGCAGGTTGGTGCCGCACCACGCCATCGCCTCCAGCCTGCTCCATGCATGATGGGATCGGCCCAACGCCGGTCCCTGTACTGCAAGTTACCTTCGGGCGGGTGGATGCGGGCATGTTTGAATGTCATATGTCTTCGAATTGCAGCCAAGTTCTTCCGGGCGACGATCGTCGTTGGGTCCAACTGCCATGCATATAAGGCAACTTGTGCCTCATCGGGTCTCCCCCGGAGCGTGACGGAACCCTCACCTCCGCCGCCCCTCGAAGGTGATCCTGCTGTCGCGGAAACCGATAAGCTCCTTGTCAGCGTTGCGAGTTGAAGCGATCGCGCCGCGTCCGTTCGCGGTCCGCACTCCTGAGTGCGATCCCTTGCACACCCCCCTGTTCGATCGTGTTGCTTCGAAGGATGCAGATGGAACTCGCCACTCCGCCACCGGCGGTGCGGCCCCCTGTCGCCTGGTACAGCTGGTGGTTGATGCCGCTGGGCCTGGGCGGCGGGACGGTCGCCGCCACGTTCATGAGCTCGGATCGCATGACGACGGCCCTCGCCGGTGCCGCCACCACGGCGGCCGGTGCGGTGTGCGTACGGTTGTTGCTCCGCACCCGGACCCGACTGGCCCGGACGGAGCACGCCCTGCGCGCCGCGCAGGCCGACCACGAGGAGCGGCTCACCGAGCGGGACTCCGCGCACGAACGGCTCCTCGCCGAGCGGGACACGGCACACCAGGACCGGCTCGCCGCCCAGGCGCAGTCCTTCGAGGCGAAGCTCGCCGAGCAGGCCGAGCGCCACGACGCCCGGCTGGCCGAGCAGGCCGCCGGGCACGAGGTGCGGATCGCCGAGCAGCGTGAGGCCCTGCGAGAGCAGTCGGCGCACCGACTGGCCGCGGTGACCCGGCTCGCCGACGAGCAGTTGCCGGAGGCGATCGAGCGGCTGCGCGCCGGTGACGCCATCGACGACGTGCTGCCGGGCGTCGACCGGAAGGCCGAGGGCGGCGCCGAACTCCAGACCGAACTGCGCAGGACCCTGCGGATCGCCCTGATGGCGCTCGAGGAGGAGTTCGACCGCTCCACCTCCGCCGAACAGGCCGTCATCAGCATCGGCAACCGCATCCATGTGCTGACCAGCAAACTCCGGGGCCGGCTGCACGAACTGCAGGGCGAGCACGGCCGCCTCCCGGTCGTCGCCCGCGGCCTGATGGAACTCGACCAGGAGATCGGCCCCGCCGACTGCCTCGCCGCCAGCGTCGGCGTGCTCGGCGGCTCGGACCGGCCGGGCAGGCAGTGGCAGGAGCCGCAACGACTGCTGAGCGTGATGCGCGGCGGCATCGGCCGGATCAAGGACTTCCACCGGGTCCAGCTGCGCCGGCTGCCCGAACTCGGCGTCGACGGCGGCCTGGTGGACCACCTCACGCTGATCTTCGCGCATCTGCTGGACAACGCGGCACGCTACTCGCCGCCCACCGAGCCCGTGGTCGTCTCCGGCAAGGAGGTCCCGAACGGCGTCGGCATCGAGATCCAGGACTCCGGCAAGGGCCTGAGCGAGGAGAAGAAACGCGAGGCCGAACACGCCCTCGCGGGCACCGCGCCCGGCGCGGGGATCGGCGGCATCACCGAGGACGCGAACATCGGCCTCAGGGTCGTCGGCGTCCTCGCCCGCCGCTACGGCATCCGCGTCACCTTCACGGACTCGCCGTGGCTCGGCACCTCGGTGGTGGTCGTCGTACCGCACAAGTACTTCAACCGGCTGCCCGCGGCCGCCGCGGCGCCGACCGCCCCCGCACCGAGGGCCCCCGCCGCCCCGTCCGTCCTGCCGTGGACCGCGGTCACCGACGACGGTGAGGCCGACCGCTGGCCGGCCGACTCCACCGTGTCCCCGGAGCCCGACGGTCCACCGGCCACCACACCCGGCGGACTGCCCCGCCGCCGCAGCACCAGGCGGACCGAGCCGCAGCCGCAGCCGACGGGACGGCGCGAGCGCGGCGGGCCGAGCACCGTCACCCCCGTACCACCGGACGCGTCCTTCGCCGGCCTCGCCGCCTTCGCCACCGCCGGACGCGACATCGCCGGACGCGACAGCACGGCACACGGCACGGGGACGCACGATTCCCGAGAACGCGACACCGGCGCGGCGCCCGAAGCGGCCACCACCGGTGACACCCCCGCAGGACGCGAGTCCACCGAGCACCGCACCGAGGAGAGCGACCACACCCCATGACACAACAGGGAAACGACGTGAGCTGGGCGCTCCGCGATCTCGTCGAGAGCATCCAGGAGATCCGTTTCGCCCTCGTGGCCTCCAGCGACGGCAAGGCCATCACCTCCTTCGGGGCGGAGGACCCCGACGACGTGGACCGCTTCGCGGCCGTGGTGGCCGGTCTGCAGGCGCTGGCCCAGCCGGTCGCCGAACAGTTCCCCTCCCACGCGGGGCAGCTGCGGCTGGCGATGATCGAGGTCGACGGAGGCCATCTCTTCGTGGTCCGCGCCGGCGTGGAGACCTACCTCGGCGTGCTCGCCCGCGAGGGCCTCGACCAGGGCCTGCTGGGACACCAGATGAGAGACCTCGCCCGCAGAATGGGAGAGCTCCTCGGCACCACTCCGCGCCTGGAGGAGCACTCTGGATGAGTGCTCCCCGCCGTCCGTCGGATCCGTCCGGTCTCGAGCGTTACTACGTCCTCACCGGAGGACGCAGCGGACCGGGCGGTTCGGCGTCGAGTCTCGACGTGGCGACCCTCGTCGTGTCCCGCTCGGCTCCCGCCCCGGGGATGCAGCACGAACACGAGGAGATCGTCCGGCACTGCCGCGATCCGCTCTCGGTCGCCGAACTCGGCGCCCACCTCGGACTGCCGTTCAACATTCTCGCCGTGCTGCTGTCGGACCTGCTGGACGAAGGCCACGTCGAAGCCCGTGACCCCATGCCGGCCCACGACGCCGGCCACGGGCCCGACCTCGCGCTCCTTGAGGAGGTACTCAGTGGACTTGAAAGGCTTTGAGCAAGCCGGCCGGCACACGGCCGGGGGCACCCGCTCGGTGAAGGTGATGATCGCCGGCGGCTTCGGTACCGGAAAGACCACGATGGTCCGGTCGGTCAGCGACATCAAGCCGCTCACCACCGAGGAGACCCTCACCCAGGCCAGCGCCGCCGTCGACCGGCTCGTCGGTGTCGCCGACAAGGCGGAGACCACCGTCAGCCTGGACTTCGGCAAGATCGGCATCAACGACAGCCTGGTCCTGTACCTGTTCGGCACACCCGGTCAGGAGCGGTTCTGGTTCCTGTGGAACGGGCTGTTCAAGGGCGCGCTCGGCGCGGTCGTCCTGGTGGACACCCGGCGGCTGGCCTCCAGCTTCCGGGCGATCGAGGAGATGGAGCGGCAGGAGGTGCCCTTCGTCATCGCCCTCAACGTCTTCCCCGACTCCGAGCACTATCCGGTGGACGAGATCCGGGACGCCCTGGACATTCCCGAACACATCCCGGTCGTGGCCTTCGACGCACGGGACCGGGCCGCCAGCCGCGATGTGCTCGTCGCCCTCATCCACCACCTGCGGGAACGTTCGGCCGTGGCCGTGGAGCCCCGATGAGCGACCCGACCGAGAACGCCCCCGGCCCGGCCCGCGGCTGCCCCGTCGCCCACCACGGCGCGGACCTCACCCGGCTGTACGGGCAGGAGGCCGCCGCCGACCCGGGCGGCATCCACGAGCGGCTGCGCAAGGAACACGGGTCGGTCGCGCCGGTGCTCCTGGAGGGCGACGTGCCGGCCTGGCTGGTGCTCGGCTACCGGGACAACCGCCGGGTGCTCGACAACCCCCGCCAGTTCACCCGGGACGCCCGGATCTGGCGGGACCGGCGCGAGGGCCGCGTCGCGGACACCTCACCGCTGGTCCCGATGCTCGGCTGGCGCCCCGACTGCGTCTCCCAGGACGGCGAGCCGCACCGCAGGCTGCGCGGAGCCGTCACCGACGGGCTCCAGGCCGCGGTCGGCCGCGGTGTCCGACGGCACGCCACGCACTTCGCGAACAAGGAGATCGACGCCTTCGCGGATTCGGGCAGCGCCGATCTGGTGAGGGACTACGCCGACTACCTGCCGATGCTGGTGCTCACCCGTGTCCTGGGGCTGCCCGAGGCGGAGGGGCGCGACCTGGTCGAGTCCTGCGCCCAGGTCCTCAGGGGCGGCGAGGACGCCGTCACCCACGACAGCCGCATCCAGGAGATCCTCGGGGCGCTCGTCGTGCGCAAGCGGTCCGAACCCGGCAGCGACCTCACCACCGCCCTGCTGGCCCACCACGCCGGACTCGACGAGGACGAGGTGGTCAGCCATCTGCGGCTGGTGCTGATCGCCGGCCACACCACCACCAGCAACCTGCTGGCCAGGGTGCTCGAACTGGTCCTCACGGACACCGCACGGCTCTCCGGACTGATCAGCGGCCGGCTGAACGTCTCCGCGGTCGTCGAGGAGGTCATGTGGAACAGCCCCCCGCTGGCCGTTCTGCCGGGCCGGTTCGCCACCAGCGACCTGGAACTCGGCGGTCACCGCGTCCGCGAGGGCGACCTGCTGGTGCTGGGCCTCGCGGCCGGCAACCAGGACCCCGAGATCCGCCCGGACGCCGGGGTCTCCGTGCAGGGCAACCAGTCGCACCTGGCGTTCAGCGGGGGACCGCACGAGTGCCCGGGCCAGAACATCGGCCTGGCCGTCATCGAGATCGCCGTGGACGTCCTGCTGCACCGGCTGCGGGACCTGCGCCTGGCGGTGCCGCCGGGAGAGCTGTCCTCGACCGCCTCCACCTGGGAGACCCGGCTGGACCGCCTGCCCGTCGAGTTCGGCGTCTGACGCCGGAGCGGCGGGCGACACCACCGGCGCAGACGACACCACCGGCGCAGACGGCGCCGCCGGGGCCGCGACCGCCGACCGGGCCGGCCGCCGTGACCGGTGGTGCTGCGCGGTCCCGCAGAGGGGCCGCGCAGCACCACCGGCTCACACGGTCAGCAGGTCGTCGACCGAGCCGCGGCCCGCCTGCTCGGCCGTGGCCACCGCCCCCTCCTTCGCCGCCGCGTAGCGGCCACTGGTCAGGGCCCACTCGTAGTTGCCCTCGATCCAGTGCTGAATGGCCTGTACACCCATGTCCACCCGGACGCGCTCCTCCGAGTCGAGCCCCAGTTCGTCGCACATGCCGGGCACCCGCGACTCGAGGGCGAGGTACTCGTCCAGGCAGGCGGTCGTCATGCGGTACGCCTCGGCGGCGGCCTTTTCCCAGGAGCAGCCGCGCTCCCGGTGCAGTACGGCGATCAGGTTGTGGCCGTCGCCGCGGCGCCGCTCCCGCTCGAAGGAGTGGATGTCGTTCATGAACCCGATGGTGTCCGCGGCCAGATCACGCATCCGCTCCATCAGCGGATGCGCCATCGCCCGGGCGGGCACCTCGAAGCCGCGGCTGCGTTCGCCGACGTCGATGCTGTGGTGGATGCCGACGGTACGGCGCCGGAACTCGGTGTACTCGTCGAGGCCGAGCGTCCCGGCCAGTCCGCGGGCCGCCAGGTCGACCTCCTCGCAGTGGGCCACCAGGAACCGGCCCCAGGACGCCGCGAACCGGGTCCGCCAGGTCAGGGACATGCCATCCGAGAGGTGTTCCCAGACCTGTGCCCAGGCCAGCGTGATCGGGCAGACCACCCGAGGGGTGCTCCCCGCCGGCCGCAGCGGGGTGACGATCAGCTCCCGTGCCACGTCCGCTATCAGGTCCGCGCGGTCCGGCCGGCCGGAGTCGAACTGGTCGTCGAAGAGGAAGGCCAGGGAGAACCAGTTCATCAGGACGACCATGTCCTCGGCCGAGGCGTACGGATAGGTGCGGGCGGCGGCCTGCGGCAGGTCCCAGGACCGGTACTCGTCGAACCCGTCCCGGCTGCGGACCAGGCCCATCTCCCACACCCAGCGCAGATGGCGCGCGCGGGCGTGTTCCAGATGCTCGCTGACGGGGGTGCCGAAGGGGAGGTCGAACCGGACGTCCTGAGACATGTGCTTCCTTTCGGGAGACGGAACGCAGAGTCCCCCAGCCCTGCGGGCGGGCCGTCCTCGCGACCGCCCGCACACTTGAACTCGGCTTCACGGGACGAAAGTTGAACCGGGAAGCGGTACGTAGCTGCCCAGATCCCAAATGATCTACACCGAGCGTTCCTCGTGATGTCTGTTACTTCACAAGCCACTTGAGGTGCTTACCGCCTCAAACTCCCCTGAAGTCACTGGACTTGGCGCACGGATTGAAACCGTCGAGTGGGGACAGGTGCCAGGTACGGGCCGGGGCGCCGCCCCGGGCCCGGACGGACCGGATCCCGCGGAGGAAGACATGGCACTGGTACATGCCGGAGTGGTGGTGCTCGACTGCGCCGAGCCCGAGAAACTCGCCGAGTTCTACCGGGAGCTGCTGGAGGGCGAGGTGGCCGACGCCGACACCGACCGGGTGGAGATCCGGGCCGCAGACGGCTTCCGGCTGGCGCTGCGCCGCGACGTCAACACCACCGCACCGAGCTGGCCGCGCCCCGAGAACTCGCTCCAGGCGCACCTGGAGTTCGCGGTCGAGGACCTGGACGCCGCGGAACGCCTGATCGTGAGCCTCGGCGGCCGTGCGGTGGAGACGAGGGAGGTCGTCGGGCCCCGGGAGGAGCGCGGCTACGCGGATCCGGCCGGGCACTCCTTCACCCTGCGCCGCGGGACGCCGGTGGGGCCGAAACAGGGCTGACGGGCGCCTCCCCGCGAAGACGCCCGGGCCCCCGCGCCGGGGACGGGGCCGGAGCGGGGGAGCAGGGGCAGGGCGCCGCCCCGGTCAGTCGCGTCCGCCCTTGTCCGGGACCGGCCAGTAGCCCGTCGAGCGCTCGATGGCCTTGGCGCCCGCGCGGTCCACGGCGCTGCGCACCGCCGCGAAGATGGCGCCCTGGATCGCGGCGGCCAGCAGGATCTCGCCCCAGCGGCGGTCCCGGTCCAGCGCGTCGGGCGCGTTGTCCTCGTGCCGGATCACCTTCCACGTCTTCTGGAAGGCGAGTCCCGCCAGGGTGCCGCTCGTCCAGCCCAGCACGAACCCGATGGGTTTGTACGCCAGGGGCAGCTTCTTCTTCTTGGTCTTCTTCGCCACGTGGATCTCCCAGGTCGGTTCCGGCGTTCAAGAGTCCCTGTGACCACGTTCCCCGTTTTGCGCCATGGGCACGGCCCCACCGCACCCGACCGGGTGCCCCGGGAACGCGAGAGGCGCGGGAGGCGGACCGGGGAACCCCGCCGCCGGGGCCCGGCTCACGGGTGCCCGCCGGCCGGGCCGCCATGCACGGCGGAGCGCGGACGGAGCCGGCCCCCGGACGGGAGCGGATCGACGGCCCTGCGGTGTCCCCGCGGACGCCGGCCGGTTGATCACCGCCGAGCCGATCACCGTCGAACCGACCACCGCTGAGCCGACCGTCCCGGCGGTGCCCCGGCCCGCTCGCTTTTCCGGCTGCCCTTTCCGGACACCGGGCGTCGAACCGGGTGATCGGGTGCACGGAATCGAGTATCCCGAATCCTGTTGACGCTTTGTCAAAACTCTTTTTCCGTAGGAGAAATGCGCGAAATCACGGGGTGCCTTGTTCCTCCTCGTTGACCTGTGCAAAAGTGGGTCGCACCGGCGTGCGGACGATATCTTTTGTCCTGGCGTGCGCGTGGCCGCTCCCGCGGGCCGATCGGCTCCTGAAGAGCTGCTCCGGACGGATGTTCGAAATGCCGAATCCCGTGCGGACGGGCTTCCGTCGTATCGTCGGTGAGGCTGCGGGCCCGTTGGTACGGACTTTATTCCGCGCATCCTCGAAAGGACTGCATCCGTGAAGGACACCGGCCTGTCGCATTTTCGGGTTCCGGCCCATTCGTCCGAGGTGACGGACGAGCAGCTGGCCGCCGAGTTGCGGAAGTGGACGGGTGCCACGCCGGCACTGCACCCCGCCGGTGAACTGCTCGACCGGCACTGGGAGTCGGTCTTCGGGTACGCCCGGCTGTGCACCGACGGACCGCGGTCCGCCGGGATGCTCACCACCGCCGCGTTCACCCGGCTCTTCGGCGAGACCCTGAAGCACAACGGACCGAGCTCCGCGTGGCGTCCCCAACTCCTCGTCACGGTCCGCAGGATCGCCGCCGAGTGGATCGGCGACCACCGGCGCGAGATGCTCCGCCCCGACCTCACCGCCGAGTCCGGTGACGACCGGCGGCCGGCCGCCCGACTGCTGCCGCCGCCCGAACGGCGCCTGCTGTCAGGGGCGTTCCAGCGACTGCCGCAGGCGGCGCGCTGTCTGCTGTGGCACGCGGAGGTCGAGTCGGAGCCGCTCCACGTCCCTGCCGGGCTGCTCGCACTGGACGAGGAGAGCGCCGGCATCGAACTGCGCCGGTCCCGGGACCGGTTGCGCGACGAAGTCCTCCAACTCCACGGCGAACTGGCCCCCGACCAGGAGTGCCGGCGCTATGTCCGTCTGCTCGAGGTGACCTACCGGCGAGCGGGCACCGAACTCGATCCGGACCTGCGCACACACCTGGACGGCTGCGTCCACTGCCGGCACGCCGCGGACCAGCTCGCCCGCTTCACCACCGGACTCGGCACGGCCCTGGCGGAGGCGGTCCTCGGCTGGAGCGCACGGGAGTACGTGGCGAGCCGGGCACGAGCAGCCGACGCCGCCGACGGGCCTGCGGAGGGGGCCATGGACGGTGGTACGGCGGCCGCGGAGCGGCCGACGCCCGAGAGCATCGTCGACATGGCCTTCCCCGGCTCCGGAGACGGGCCCTCGGGTGCGACGGAGGAGTCGTTCACCGGCCCGGCGCCGATCCCGCCCCTCCCCGCCGAAGAACCCCGCACCGCTCCCGCCGCGCCCCCGGTCCCGAGCACCGCCCCCTCTCCCGTCGGGCACCCCGCCCCCCGCCCCGCCGCCCGCTCCGGGCGACGTGCGGCGCCCCGCACCGGTTCTCGCGGTGCCGTGCTCCGCGCCGGTTCCCGCGTCGCCCGGAAGACAGCCCGCCGGGCCGCGCGCCGGCGCAACCTCGCCGCGGGCATCCTCACGGTCAGCGGGCTGATCGTCCTTCCGCTGGTGCTGTGGACCTCGGGCGGCTCCGACGCCTCCGCGCGGGGCACCGGCCGTCCCTCCGGGACCCCCGGTGCCGAGGAGAGGCCCCCGTCGGCCGGCGGCCCCCCGCGGTCCGGCTCCGGCGAGGTGGTGAAGGGCGCCCTGCGCGGCCGGCTGCACAACACCGCCTCCGGCCTGTGCGTCGGCGTGGTCGGCGACCGCGCCGTCGCGGGAGCCGAGACCGAGCTCACCGCCTGCTCGGCGGGCACGATCCAGCAGTGGACGTACGAGACGGACGGGCTGCTGCGCAACGCCGCGGAACCGGACCTGTGCCTCGACTCCCGTCTCGGTTACTCGGTGCGGCTGGCCCGGTGCACGGGCCCGGCGCGGGCGAACGCCGACAGCGCGCGCTACGACTTCACCGTGCAGGGCAGCCTGGTGCCCCGCTCCGGCCAGGACCTGGGGCTGGCGCCCGCGGCGACCGACGGCTCGGGTGCCCTCGTCCTCAAGACCCGCGACGATTCGGACGCCCAGCGCTGGGCGATCCGTGCCTCGGAGTCCGACCCGCGGAAGAAGACCGCCGACCGGGGCGCCGACGGACCGTGACGGTGAGGCGTCCGCCGCGGACGGACGCCCGCCCCCGCGTCAGGGGCCAGCCCCGCGTCAGGGGCCGGCCCCGAGGGTGCGGAAAGCGCTCACGGCTCCTCCTGCTCCAGCGGGCCCAGTTCGGCCCAGATGGTCTTGCCCTCGGCGGTGTGCCTGCTGCCCCACCGCCGGGTGAGCTGGGCGACCAGGAGCAGTCCCCGCCCGCCCTCGTCCCAGGTCTTGGCGCGCCGCAGGTGCGGGGCGGTGTGGTTGGTGTCGGACACCTCGCAGATCAGCGTCGCCGCGTCGCAGATGAGCCGGAGCCGGATGGGCGGGGCGCCGTAGCGGATCGCGTTGGTGACCAGCTCGCTCACCACCAGCTCGGCGGTGAACGACGCCTCGGTCAGGGACCAGACGTCCAGCTGGTCCAGGACCTGTTTGCGGATCGGTGCGACCAGCGCCGGATCGGCCGGGATGTCCCAGGTGGCGACCCGGGAGGACGGCAGCCCGCGGGTACGGGTCAGCAGCAGGGCCGCGTCCTCCGTCCTGCTGCCCGGACCGAGCAGGGTGTTCAGGACGCGGTCGCAGGCCTCGTCGAGCGAGCCCGAGGCCGCGTCCGACAGGGCGTCGGTGAGCATCGCCCGGCCGGTCCCCGTGCCGCCCGCCGGGCCTTCGGTCAGCCCGTCGGTGTAGAACGCCAGCACCGAGCCCTCGGACAACTCCAGCTCCACGGACTCGAAGGGCAGACCGCCCAGGCCCAGCGGCGGTCCGGACGGCAGGTCGAGCACGCGGGCCGGCCCGTCCGGCGGAACCAGCACGGGCGGCGGATGCCCCGCCCGTGCCAGGGTGCAGCGCCGGGACACCGGGTCGTACACCGCGTACAGGCAGGTCGCGCCGACCTCGCCGTGACCGCCGTCGGCGGCCTCGCCACGGCCGCCGTCGACGTCGCCGGCCGACTCATGGGCGAGGTGCAGGACCAGGTCGTCGACGTGGGTGAGGAGTTCGTCGGGGGCCAGATCGATGTCGGCGAGGGTGCGGACGGCCGTACGCAGCCTGCTCATCGTCGCGGAGGCCTGGATGCCGCGGCCCGCGACGTCCCCCACCACGATGGCCACCCGCATCCCGGACAACGGGATCACGTCGAACCAGTCGCCGCCCACACCGGAACGCGCGGCCGGCAGATACCGGGAGGCGGAGTCCACCGCGGCCGTCCGGGGCAGGCCGCGGGGGAGCATGCTGCGCCGGAGGGTGCGGGTGGTCTCGCGCTCGCGGGAGTAGCGGCGGGCGTTGTCGATGCAGACGGCGGCCCGTGCCGTGACCTCCTCGGCGAGCAGCACGTCGTCGTGGGTGAAGGAATCGGGGTGCCGGAACCGGGTGAACACCGCGACGCCGAGCGTGGTACCACGGGCCTGGAGGGGGACGGACAGGATCGAGTGGACGCCGAGCTCCCGGATCTGCCGGGCCTGGGTCTCGTCGGCCGCGAGCCACGGGTTGAGGTCGCCCGAGGGCACCGAGGCGACGACGCTGTGACCGGCGATCAGCGAATCGGCCTGGGGCGCGGTGGCCGGGTAGACGATCACCTCGTCCGGGCCGGCGATCGGCTCGAAACCGCCCGGGGCGTAGGCCCGGTGGGCCATCCGGCGCAGCGCGACCGGCAGGGCCGGCGGGCCGGTGGCGCCGGCACCCAGGTCGTTCTGTTCGAGCAGGTCGTTCTGCTCGAGCAGGTCGACGCTGACGAAATCGGCGAGCGCGGGCACACAGACCTCCGTCAGCTCCTGCGCCGTCCGGGTGACGTCGAGGGTGGTGCCGATGCGCATGCTGGCCTCGTTGACGAGCTGCAGCCGGGCCCGCGCGCTGTACTGCTCGGTGAAGTCGTGAGCCGTCACGCACACGCCGGCCACCCGGCCGCCGTCGTCGGTGAGGGGCGCGATCCGGGCCAGCCAGGCCTGTGCGCGACCCGCCCCGGAGAAACGTACGCGGGTCTGCATGTCGTGGCCCCGGCCGCTCCGCAGCACCTGGCTCATGTGCCGCTCCAGCTCGAAGTGCCGGGGCCGGCTGCCCAGCTCGGTGGGCCTGAGTCCGCGCAGCTGGCGGGCGGGCAGCCCGAGGAGGGCCGCCATCGCGTCGTTGACACCGCGCAGGCGCAGGTCCCGGTCGAAGACCGCGGTGGCGCACGGGGACTGGAGCATGGCCGCCCGGAGCAGCGGATCCTCGGCCGGGTCGGTCTCCCCGGACCCCAGCGGTGTGACGGCCAGCCAGTCGCCGGTGCCGCCGTCCTCCCGCAGGACGCGGTGGGCGAGGACCCACACGGTGACGGTGCCACCGTCCTGGTGCCGAAGCGCGAGCGTGCCGTGCCAGAGCGTGCCCGACGGCGGTGGGGGCGGTTCGGCGCCGGCGACGAGCAGGTCGGCCGCGGGGCGGCCGACCACCTCCTCGGCGCGGTGGCCCAGCAGCAGCCGGGCGCCTTCGTTCCACCGCACGAGGGTGCCGTCGGCGGCGATGACGGCGCGGGCCGTCACCGGATCGTCGAACGGGTCGTCCGGCCTCATCGTCGCCACTCCATCGCGCACACTCACCGTGAACTGGTGGACCGCCAGAGTTCCAGCCTAGTGCGTCGAAGCCGGACGTGGCCCGCCACCCCGGCCGGCCCGGGACCGCGGGGCCGGGACGGGAGTGGCGGGCGCGACGCCCGAAGCGGTCGCCGGGGCAGGCTCCTCGCGGTGCCCGTACCGGCGCCGGAGACGCCGTCCCGTTCCGCGGGGCGATACTTCCCGCACGCTCCCGCCTGTCCGGTCGGTACCGGTTCATCACTGCTCTGAGCTGCTGGTATTTACGATTGAGTACCTGAGCGGTACCGTGAGGGCATGCCTGCTCTCAATGTGGAGTTCAGTGACCGTGAACTCGAGGACCTGCGGCAGATCGCCAAGGAGCGCGGTACATCGATGAAGGCGCTCGTGCGCGAGGCGGCCGCGGCCGACATAGCGCGCCACCGGGCGCTGCAGGAGGGCGCGGAGGCGTTCCGCCGGTTCTTCGCCTCCCACGCCGACGAATTCGCCGCCGCCTTCCCGGACGACGAACCGCGCGCCAAGGACGAAGGGCGGGCCGCCTGACCGATGGGACCCGTCCTGCACATAGACGTGCCCTGGCTGCTCCAGCGGCACGAGGAGGTCCTCCCGGACCAGCCCGCCATCAACGACTTCTCGGCGCTGGTCGCGGCCGTCGCCCGGCACCGCGTCGACCCGCCCCGCCTCGGCGTGAACTCGGACCCGGCCTGGCGGGCCGCCGCCCTGCTGCACACCCTCGCCCTGCTCCGGCCGCTGCCGTCGGCCAACGCCCGCTTCGCCTGCGCGACGGCCGTGGCGTACATGTTCGTCAGCGGAGCGGGCATCGACCCGCCCTACGGCGCGATCGTCGACCTGGCCCGCGATCTGATGTCCGGCGCGGCGGACGTCTACGCGGCGGCGGACCGGCTGCGGTCCTGGCAGATCTGACGCCGCCGCCCGGAATGCGGACCGGGGAGAACACAGCGGAGACGCCGGGGAGAACGTGCAGGTGGAAAGCGGGCGCGAGGGGCGCCGGCCGGGCTTTTCACGTCGGCGTTCCGGTCGGCGGGCGGAGGTGGTCCGAGTGCCTTGTTGGCCGTGTACGGGTGTGCGAGAGTGAGCCGCCCGCGAGGGGGTAAAATCCGGGGTCGCACGCGCGTTGACGAACCGGATCCGATTTCACCGTCGGTGAATTCGCGACCTCCCGCGCAAAGCCGCCAAGAGGTATGGACCATTCGGGGACTTTCCTTCTGGGCGTCAGAACTTCTGTGTCACCTGCGCGTGGGAAGGAACCACCTCAGTGCCCACCCCTCATTCCCGTCGGTCCCCGTATCCCCCTCCCGGCGGGAATCCGGGGGAGTCCGACGAGGCCCTCGCCACGTGGCTGCGGGGTCGTCCGGAGAGCGAGGCCGCCCGGTCCGTGGCGCTGCTGACGGCCCGTCACTGGACGTCCATGCACGACTACGCGGCCATCTGCCTCGCCTCGTCGGGGCCGACGGCCGCCATGGTCACCGCGGCGGCACAGCACCGGGTCCTGGACCGGATCGCCCTCGGCGAACCGGCCGTCGCGCTGCGCCCGGTGCTGCTGGTGGCCGTGCGGGACACGGTCCGGGAATGGGCCGCCGACGACCGCACCGCGGAGACTCTGCCCGACCTGCAGAAACCCGCGGGCGGACGCGGTATGCGCGCGGCGAAGACGATGACGCCGGACAACCGCACGCTCGCCCAGCGCTCCTTCCGCTCCCTGCCGGCCCTCGCGCGCTGCGTGCTCTGGCACGTGGAGGTCGAGGCGGAGCCCGTGTCGGTGCCGGCCGGTCTGCTCGGCATCGATCCCGACATCGCGTCGGGCGCGCTCGAGCAGGCGCGTGACGCGTTCCGTCAGGGCTGCGTCCAGGCCCACCAGGAACTCGCGCCCACGAAGGACTGCCGGTTCTACAACCGCCTCCTCGACGTGCCCATCCGCCGGGGCAAGGCGCTGCTCCCCGACGTGCAGCAGCACCTGACGGACTGCCGCCACTGCCGGAACGCGGCCGAGCAACTGAGCCATTTCGAGGGCGCTCTCGGCACGCTCCTCGCCGAGGCGGTCCTCGGCTGGGGCGCCCGCCGCTACCTCGACTCCCGCCCCGGCCGGGCGGCGCCGGGCCCGCGCGGCGGCCGCGCCGCCCGCCGCGGGCACCGCGGCGGGCGGTCCGGCGGCAGCCGGCGCCGTCTCCTGTCCCGGATACCCGCACCCGCCCGCCTCACCGGCCTGGGGCTCCCGGACGCGGTGCGCTCCACCCGTACCCTGCTCACCGGCCTCGGAGCCGTCTCGGCCGGCGTGCTGGTGAGCGTGCTCATCGCGGGGCCCCCCGCGACCGAGGGCGGTACCGGCCCGACGGGGGCCGCCAGCGCGGCCGGCGGCCGCGGGGTCGTACCGACCGAGTCCCCGCCGGGCGTGGCCGGCCTGCCCACGGGGCTGGAGCAGACCCTGCTGCGCAACGCCGCCTCCGGCCTGTGCCTCGACACCCGGGGCGAGCCCAGGAACGGCGTCGGCACCCGGCTGGCGCCGTGTTCCTCGGGGTGGAGCCAGCAGTGGACCTACGAGGACGACGGACTGCTGCGCAGCGTGGCCGATCCCGGCCTGTGCCTGGACTCGCACAAGGACGCCGGCGTGGTCGTCCTCGCCACCTGTGCCGAGGAGAACGACGGCCGGGGCGACGACGTGCGCTACGACCTCACCGTGCAGGGCGAGTTGCTGCCCCGCTGGGACGAACGGCTGGCGCTCGCCCCGGCCGGCCCCGACGCGAACGCCGACGTCGTCGTCAGGGTGCGGGACCGGGCCGAGGACCAGCGCTGGGTGCCCGAGCCGGTGGAGTCGGCCGAGGACTCCTGACGCGAACCGTGAACCGTGTGCCGGGGCGGGGCGGTTCACCGCCCCGGCAGGGCGAGGGGGAGATCCGGTCCGGCGATCGGACGGCGGACGGATCATGAACACGAGTTGTCGCGGAATGGTCGACCGGTAGCGGGATCGGAATGTTTCAGGCCTATTGCTGAACGATGGGGATTCGGCCATCTGGCCACTTCGTACACGCGGCACCCCTGTGATTACAGGGTCCACACTTCCGCTTTCCGTGACTTCGCGCCACTGATTCAATACGCAAGGTTACCGAAACCGGCGGGGTCGACGTGTGTTTCCGGGGCGGACTCGGCAGACTCCCGCTCGCCGGTCCGGCACCACCGAGCACGGCCCGGCACCTCGTCGAAACGAGCGGAAGGATGCACACAATGCGGAACACCGCGCGCTGGGCCGCCACCCTCGCCCTGACGGCCGCGGCCGTCTGCGCACCTCTGTCCCACGGCGCGTCGGCCGCCCCGAGCGGCGATGCGTCCGCGCTCTACGCCCCGTCGGCCCTCGTGCTCACCATGGGGCGCGGTGAGAGCGCGGCGGCCGTCACGCCGGAACGCGCCGTCACCCTGACCTGTGCCCCCGAGGCCTCGGGCACCCACCCGGCCGCGGCCGCGGCGTGCGGGGAACTGGCCGAGGTGGGCGGGGACCTGCGCGCGCTGACCGCCGCGGAGGGAGTGTTCTGCACCAAGCAGTACGACCCGGTCGTGGTCACCGCCGAAGGCGTGTGGCAGGGGCAGCGCGTGTCCTACGAGCGCACCTTCCCCAACGAATGCGTGATGAACGCCCATGGTTCGGGCGTCCTCACGTTCTGAGACCGGGACCGCACGGTTCCCGTGACCGCGCGGCGGTCGGGGTACTGGGGAGTACCGACCTCCTCGCGGAACGTGCGGTCTCGCACAAGGAGGCCGGCGGGCGGAGTGGGGCCGCCCGCCGGCCTCCGGCGTTCACGGGCCGTCGTCACGCCAGCTGCCGCCGCACCAGTTCGTGCAGCCGCCCGGCCGGGTCGGCGAGCAAGTGGGCCGGGGGACCCTGCTGGACCACCTTGCCGTGCTCCATCACCACCACCCGGTCCGCGTCCAGCACCGTCGACAGCCGGTGCGCGATGACGACCCGGGTGGCCCGCAGCGCCCTGGTGCTCTCGATCACCGTGCGCTGCGTCTCGTTGTCCAGGGCGCTGGTCGCCTCGTCGAAGAAGAGGATGCGCGGCCGGCGGATCAGCGCCTGGGCGATCATCAGCCGCTGCCGCTGGCCGCCGGAGAGCGTGCCGCTGCCCGAGACGATGGTGTGCAGCCCCATCGGCATCCGCCGGATGTCCTCGGCGAGCCCCGCCATCTCGGCCGCCGCCATCGCCTCCTCGGGCGTGTACGGCTCGGTGCCGCAGATGACGTCCAGGAGGGAACCGGTGAACGGCTGGGCGTGCTGGAGCACCACACCGCACTGCCGGCGCACCGCCGACCGGTCGAGCGCGGCCAGGTCCTGACCGTCGTACAGCACACTGCCCGACAGCGGCCGGTCGAAGCCGATGAGCAGCCGCAGCAGGGTGGACTTGCCGCAGCCGCTGGGGCCGACCACCGCCACGAACTCGCCCGGCCGCGCCTCGAAGGAGACGTCGTCGAGGACCAGCGGGCCGTCGTCGGAGTAGCGGAAGGACACCCGCCGTGCCTCGAGCGCCCCGCTCAGCGGGCCCGGCCGGGTGCTCGCCGCCCGTACCTCGGGGGTCGCGTCCAGCACCGGCCGGATCTGCTCGAACAGCGGCAGCACGGCCACCCCGGAGACGAACGCGCCGGTCAGCTGGGTGACCGAGGTCAGCACCATCGTCACCGACGTGTTGAAGGCGAGGAACTCGGCCGCCGTCATTGAGCCGCGCGCCGGGCCCGCCAGCAGCATGAACATCGCCAGTGTGCACAGCGGCAGACAGACCGCGCCCAGCACCGCCGTCAGGTTCTTGATCCGGCCGGCCCTCTGCTGGAGCTCACGGCTGCGGGCGAACTCGGACGCCCACGCCCCGTACGCGTAGTTCTCCGCCGCCGCCACCCGCAGCTTCGGCAGTCCGCGCAGTGTCTGGAAGGCCTGGTTGTTCAGCTTGTTGGTGAGCACCACCAGGCGCCGCTGCCACCGCACCTGCCACAGTCCGAGCCCCGTGAACACCGCGGCGACGACGACGAGCATCCCGATCGCGGCCAGCGCCATCGGCACGCTGAACCACAGCAGCAGCCCCAGGTTCATCGCGCCGACGGTGACCGACTGGGCCACCGTCGGCCCGACCCCGGCCAGCAGCCGGCGGATCGCGCTGATCCCCATGGCCGCGCTCGCCAGCTCACCGGTCGAGCGCTCGGTGAAGAACGACGTCGGCAGCCGCAGCAGCCTGTCCCACACGGCGGGCTGGAGGGTGGCCTCCACCCGGCCCTCCAGCCGCAGCAGGGTGAGGTTCTGCAGCAGCATGAAGGCGGCGGCCACCACACTGCCGATGATCACCGCGAGACAGACCTGCGCGATCAGCCCGGTCTGCGCCTTCGGCACGAACTCGCCGAGCACCTTGCCCGTGGCGATCGGCACCAGCGCCCCGATCGCCACCGTGACCAGACCGCTGAGCAGCAGCCCCGTCAGATCGCCGCGGGTGCCCGACACGCAGAACCGCAGCAACCCGAGCGGACCGAGCCGCCGCTCGGGCAGCGGTCGGTAGAACATCACCGCCCGCTGCTCGAACTCCACGGCGTTCGCCTTCTCCACCGGCGTCTCACGCCCCGTCGCGGGATGCACCGCGACGTATCCGCCGCGCCGCCACAGCAGCGCCACCGGCGCGCCGGACAACGCCCGGTGACCCACCAGCGGACCGACGTCGTCCCGCCACCAGCGCCCCTCCAGCCGTACGGCACGGGTGCGCAGACGGGACGCGACGGCGATCTGCTCGACCGGATCGAGACGATCGCCGCCGGTGCCGGGCCGGTCCGGCCCGGCGAGCGAGATCCCGGCCGCCCGCGCGACCAGCTCGCAGGCCGCGTACGTGGCGTCCGCGTCGGCCGCGGTCGTTCCCCGCGCCGACCGCTCGCCGATGGCGGCGAGCAGCGTCCGGTCGGCCCGGTCGCGGACCGCCTCACCGGCCCTGATGCCCTCGGCGGCGCGTGTCTCATGGGTGTGCTCCACCTGCTCGATCCAGCGGTCCAGCGTGCTCATCAGCCGGTACTGCTGGTCGACCAGGCTCTGCCACAGCGCCGGGTCCATCAGCAGGTCCGCCGCGGCCTCGGCGCCGTACGGCGAGCCGTACTGCACGCTGCCCGGCGGCACCTGCATCCAGAACACGTCGTCGTCGCCGGGCGCGGCGGCCCGCTCGGCGGCCATCGGCGCCTGGAAGAGCACCGACAGACTGCGGCCCACACCGAGGGCGAGGGCGTACTCCAGCGGACTCGCGGCCGGCGGGACGTACTGCGGATCTCCGTACTCGTCGTACGACCAGGTCCGGGTGTCCGCCGCCCGGTACAGCTCGCGCAGGCCGATACGGTGCACCACGCAGTCCCGCAGCGGCCGGGCCACCAGGGTGTGCCGCGGTCCCGCGCCGGGGCCGAGCAGCAGCGAGCCCGCCTCCAGCCGGCCCAGGTGGTGCCAGTGGCCCCGCTCCTCGGCGTCGACGGCGAACAGGTCCACCGCGCCGGCCGCGATCAGCCACAGTGTCTGCGGCCCCGCCAGATCCAGCCGGTTGAACCCGGCACAGTCCGTCCGCGTGCCCAGCGCACCGAGCGCACCCAGCACGAGGTCGCCCCCGTGCCCCTCCCGCACGGTCGTCGTCATCTCACCGCTCCCCGACCAGCGCGGCGTACGCGCCCCCGCGCGCCACCAGTTCCTCGTGCCGGCCGCGCTCCACGACCGTGCCGTGGTCGAGGACGACGATCTCGTCGCTGTCCCGGACCGTGCTCAGCCGGTGCGCGATCACCACACAGGCACAGCCGCGCCGGCGCAGGTTGTCCATCACGACCAGCTCGGTCTCCGCGTCCAGCGCGCTGGTCACCTCGTCCAGCACCAGGATGCTCGGCCGCCGCACCAGCGCCCGCGCGATCTCCAGGCGCTGGCGCTGCCCGCCGGAGAAGTTCCGGCCGTCCTGCTCGACCCGGCTCCGGATGCCGCCGGGCCGGCGCGTGATCACGTCGTACAGGGCCGCGTCCCGGAGCGCCTCCTCCACCGCCTCGTCCGGGATCGACGGGTCCCACAGCGCCACGTTGTCGCGGACGGTGCCCTCGAAGAGGAACACCTCCTGGTCGACGAAGGACACGGACGCGGCCAGCGCCCCGCGCGCGATGTCCTCGATGCGCTGCCCGTCGATCCGGATCACGCCCTCCCACGGCGTGTACAGGCCCGAGAGCAGCCGGGAGACCGTGGACTTGCCGCTGCCGGAGCCGCCGACCAGCGCCACCTGCTGCCCCGGCCCGACGGTCAGGTCGAAACCGGTCAGCAGCGGCTCGTCCAAGGGGCTGTAGCCGAAGGTGAGGTTCTGCAGTTCGACATGGCCGTACAGCCGGCGCGTGGACTCCCCGGCGCCGGGGCGGCCGTAGAGCGGGTCGGCCCGGAAGTTCTCCACGTCCTTCAGCCGGGTCACGTCCGCCGCGAAGTCCTGGATCCGGCCCGCGACACCGTTGAGCCGGGTCAGCGGCGCGGTGAACCGGGTGACCAGCGCCTGGAAGGCGACCAGCAGACCGACCGAGATGTACCCCTCGACCGCGCGCATACCGCCGATCCACAGGATCAGCGCGCTGTTGAGCGTGGCGAGCGTCGGCGCGACCACGCCGAGCCAGGCGCTCGGCACCCCGAGCCGCTGCTGTTCCTCCAGCGTGATCGCGTGCTGCCCGGCCCACTTGCGGAAGTAGCCGTCCTCGCCGCCGGTCGCCTTCATCGTCTCGATCAGCTGCAGACCGGTGTACGCCGTGTTGGTGAGGCGCGCGGTGTCCGCGCGCAGTTTCGCCGTACGGGTCGCGCGCAGCCGGACGACGATCCGCATCGCCAGGACGTTGAGCAGCGCCACCCCGATCCCGACGAAGGTGAGCTGAGGGTCGTACGTGTACAGCAGCACCGCGTACAGCACGACGACGACGGCGTCCACGCCCGCCGCCGACAGGTCCCGGGACAGCGTCTCGGCCACGGCGTCGTTGGACTGCAGGCGCTGCACCAGGTCGGCCGGGCTGCGCTGGGAGAAGAACGTCACCGGCAGCCGCAGCAGATGCCGCAGGAAGCGGGCGCTGGACAGCGTGGAGGAGACGAGCCGCCCGCGCAGCAGGTTGGCCTGCTGGAGCCAGGTCAGCACCAGGGTGAGCAGCACACAGGCGCCCATCGACGTGAACAGCACGCCCAGCATCGACGTCCGGCCGCCGATCAGGAACTCGTCGATGAAGGTACGGCTGAGTCCGGGCACCGCCGCGCCGACCGCCACCAGCAGCAGGCTCGACAGCACCACCGCGGGCAGCGTGCCCGCCGTGCCGCGCAGCCGGGCCGGCATCGCGCCGAGGACGCCCGGTCTGCGACCGCCCCGGGTGAAGTCCGGCCCGGGTTCCAGCGTCAGGACGACACCGGTGAAACTGCCGTCGAACTCCTCCAGCGGCACGAACCGGCGGCCCTTGCCGGGGTCGTTGACGAACACCCCGCGACGGCCGAACCGGCGGCCCATGCCGTCGTAGACGACGTAGTGGTTGAACTCCCAGAACAGGACGGCCGGCGCCGCCACCTCGGCGAGGGCGGCCAGATCCATCTGCATGCCCTTGGCGGTCAGCCCGTAACCGCGGGCCGCCTTCAGCAGGTTGCTCGCGCGCGAGCCGTCCCTGGAGACACCGCAGGCGATCCGCAGCTCCTCCAGCGGGACATGGCGTCCGTAGTGGCCGAGCACCATCGCCAGCGAGGCGGCGCCGCACTCCACGGCCTCCATCTGGAGCACGGTGGGCGTACGGACGGCCTTCCCGCGCGCCTTGGGGGCCTTGCGCCCGGGCGGGGCGGCACGGCGCCGGCCGCGGGTCTCCTGTGCGGTGGTCACGGCAGCAGCCAGTCGACGGGACGTTCGTCGGACAGCCGGACGGCGCCCGAGGCCAGGGTCATCGAGGTCAGGGGGAACGGCGGTCCCTGGGCGGAGGACCACCGGTAACCGCTCTTCGTGGCGGACGACTTCTCCAGTCGGACCGTGACGGCCACCGGCCTGCCCTTCCTCGTGAACTGCTCGCCCAGCTGGCTGTCCCCGAGGAACGCGGTGATCTGCTGGGCGGACTGCGCGGAGCGGTCCACCGACTTCACCTTCCCGCGCAGCACGCCGTACTCCTGGCTCGGCACCGACTGCACGGTGAGGTCGACCGCGGCGCGCGCGGGAATACCGGCGGCGCTCTCGGCGGGGACGTAGACGGTCGCGTACAGCGGGTCGTCGGCGTCGGCGACCTTCTCCACGGCGGCGACGTCCGCGCCGGTGGCGATGATCTGCCCGACGTCGGCGGCGAGTGCGGTGATCCGGCCCGCGTCCAGGGTGCGGACGACGGTGTCGCCCTGCTCGGTACGGACCTTCAGGAGGGGGGAGTCCGCGGGCAGCCGCTCTCCTCGCTTCGCGAGGACCGCGGTGACCTGCCCGGCGAGAGGGCTCTGCAGGACGTAACTGCCCTGCCCGTGCGTCAGGACGGCGGGTGCGGCCACCGTGGAGGTCACGGACCCGGTCACCGCCCACACGGAGGCGGCCGCCATGGTGACCACGGTCACGGAGAGGACCAGCCAGCCCTGCGGCCGGGCGAAGCGCACCGGGAGATCGAGTTCCTCGGGCGACCGGAGTCTGACGAGGGCCTGTTGGCGGAACTGCACGGTACTTCCCTCACCTGCGTGAACTCTGCGGAGAACGGCGGGGTACGGCTCGGCCGAGCCGGCGGGGTCCGGAGCGACACCGAGTCCCGGAGCCGGGGGGCGGCTCCGGGACTCGGCGGCACAAGGGCGCGATCAGAGACCGGCGACCAGGTTCGTGACCGGGGCGGTGTTCAGGCCGGTGACACCCTCGGCGGTGCCGACGGCCGTGTCGACCAGACCGGAGACCGGGGCGATGCCGTCCACCGAGCCCGTGACGGCGCTCACGGCGTTCACGGACAGGCCGCCGGAGACGTTGTCGAGCTCGGCGTCGGAGATCTCGGCGGTCTCGACCTGGGGGGTGGAGTTCATGAGGGAAATTCCCTTCGTATGGGAGTGACACAAGGGGGAGAGCGGCTCCTCAGGGACAGAGGAAAGCCGCGACCACGAGCGCCGGACCCCGTCGCCGGGTGTCCGCAACGGCCTCGCGGTGCGATGGATCAAAGCACGCACCGACTCCGGGCTTCCACTCGAACAAGCCTCCCACCAGGGGAGTTGCGACCTTGTGGCGCACAGGAGTGCAGAGAAGGGCACGGCCCGGTGGCGACTTCTTCACACGGCTCGCGGAATCGCCCCGTCCCGCCGCTTGCGCCCCTCGAACCGGAATCCGGCACACCGGTCCCAAAGGTGTGAGGGGGACGGCCGGCCCGTGGACGGCCTCCGGCTCCGGTGACCGCGTCGGGAAGCCGATGTGCAGATTCACCGAAGCCGGGATCCCGGTCGCCGTTCACGACGGAGAGTGCGTGCCCGGTCGCGACGCGTACCGCATCCGGATGTCCGCCCAAACGGTCGGCAGAGCACATGAGTTGGCCGATTTCGCAGGGTGAACCGGGTCTCCGCAGAAGGATTTGAACGCCTCGCCGGGCCCGTGCGTACCAACAGCCATCCAGGCGCCGACAGCCGCCGAACGGCGGCACGACTCCGGTCCCCCCAGGAGGTCGAGAAGTTTGAGTCACAAGCGAATTCCGAAGCGCAAGGCCGCGATAGCGGTGGGCGGTGCGGTGGCGCTCGGCGCCGCCGCGCTCCTGCTCCCCAACGCCAATGCTTCACAGGACGGCGCGACGGACGGCGCCACGGCGGCGGCGCCGAAGACACTGAAGGCCACGGACGCCTCGGACCTCGCCTCGAAGCTCCCCGGGCTCCTCGGCGACGCGTTTGCCGGTTCCTACTACGACAAGGGCAAACAGCGACTCGTCGTCAACGTCGTGCCCGGCGACGACACCAACGTGATCGTGCAGGCGAAGAAGGCGGGCGCGACCGTCCGCGAGGTCGACAACAGCATGAGCGAGCTGGAGGCCGGCGCGCGGACGCTGAAGACCGAGGCGACCATCCCCGGCACCTCGTGGGCCGTCGACCCGCGCACCAACAAGATCCTGGTCACCGCCGACTCCACGGTGACCGGCGACAAGTGGGACAGACTGGAGTCCACCGTGCGGGACCTCGGTTCCGGCATGGCGACCATCAAGAAGTCCGAGGGCACGTTCAGGACGTTCGCCTCGGGCGGGGACGCCATCTTCGCCGCCAACTCCCGCTGCTCCCTCGGCTTCAACGTCACCGCGGGCGACGGCACCCCCGCCTTCCTGACGGCCGGTCACTGCGCGCTCGGCGGACGGCAGTGGTCCGACCAGCAGGGCGGTGCCCCGATCGCCACCATCGACCAGGCCGTCTTCCCCGGTGAAGGCGACTTCGCGCTCGCCACGTACGACGACCCGAACACGCAGGCGCCGAGCGACGTCGACGTGGGCGGCCAGACGGTGCAGATCACCGAGGCCGCCGAGGCCACCGTCGGCCAGGAGGTGTTCCGGATGGGCAGCACCACCGGGCTCGCCGACGGCCAGGTACTCGGTCTCAACGCCACGGTGAACTACCCGGAGGGAACGGTCACCGGTCTCATCCAGACCGACGTCTGCGCCGAACCCGGCGACAGCGGCGGCTCGATGTTCACCCGGGACGGTCTCGCGATCGGCCTGACCTCGGGCGGCAGCGGCAACTGCACCGTCGGCGGCGTGACGTTCTTCCAGCCGGTCACCACTGCCCTGGCCGCGGTCGGCGCGACCCTCGGCGAGGGCGGCGCGGGCGCCGGCGTCGGCGCCCAGGCGGGCGACGAGGACGCGGACGGCGGTGCGGACGTCGGCCAGGAGGCCGGCGACGGAGCGGGGCAGGAGGCCGACCAGGGCGCCGGCCAGGGCGCCGGTGACGAAGCCGGACAGGGAGCCGGCCACGGGAACGGCCACGGGGCCGGCCGGGACGCGGAGGACGGCGGCGGTCGGACCAGGACCCACTGACCGGATCCACTGACCGGACCCACCCACTGGACCCATCGACCGGGACCTGCCCGACCGCACCGGGCGGAGCACCCGCGGTGGGCCGCCGCCCCGGACCCCGCCACGCGACCGTGGCAGGGTCCGGGGCGGCGGCACAGACCGGCCGGCACGCCCCCGGAACCGGCGCCGGGCGACTCCCCGGTCCGTCGGTGCGGAGGGCGGGGAGCGACCCGGGGAGAGGCCCGCCCCGGTCGTCGGACACCTCGCCGGACCGTCGAGGCCCGAGCGGACCGCCGGCCGGACCGCCGGACCGCGACGTGGTGCCGCAGGGGCTGCGCGGGGCTCGTACAAGCGCTGTAATGGCCAACGTGGTCGGTGAGGGCGCTGCGGGACGCAGCACGAGAACGCTGCGAGCGGAAGCCGCCCTGACGGCGATCACCGCCGAACCGGAGACACCGGACCGGTTGCGCCGGGTCCTGGAACAGGCCCTCGTCTTCGCCGGCGCCGCGCTCGTCGCCGTGTACACGTCCAGCGTGGAGGGCGAGCAGCTGCTCCTGGTCGAGTCGGCCGGGATCCCGCGGAGCCTGTGCGGGGTGCGCGACAGCTACTCCGTCGCCGGGCGCTCCCCGGCCGCCGAGGCCGTACGGGGCGGCCGGCCGGTGTGGCTCGGGCCGGCGGAGCTGGCCGCCCAGGCCCAGGCACGGCGCGTACCCGCCCGTGACTTCTTCCTCGCCGCCCTGCCCGTGCGCCACGACCCCGGAGGCTGCCTGCTCGCCGTCAGCGAGCGCCCCGGCGGCTTCGACCTCGAGGACAGGGCCTGCCTGGGGCTCGTCGCCGACGCGGTCGCCTTTCCCGAGCCGCCGGCCGCCGACGGCGGCGGCGAGCTGCCGCCGGGAACCTTCAGCATCGCCATGGACACCGGACGGGTCCGGCTGGGGGATGAGGTCCTGGACCTGTTCGGTCTAGGTCCGGAGGACTTCGACGGGCAGGTGGAGACCCTGATGGGACTGACCGTGCCGGAGGACCTGCCCTCCGTGATGTCGGTGGTCGAGGCCGACCACCTGACCGTCGGCGAGCGCGAGCTGGAGTTCCGGGTGCTGCAGCCCACCGGCCCGCCGAAGTGGCTCCGGCTCCGCGGCCGGCTGCTCCAGGGCGGAGAGGGCCGCCCGGCCCGTCTCGTGGGCTCCGTCGCCGACGCGTCCACGCTGCGCTCCGACGTCACCGACGTGGCCCGGGTGCAGCGCCTCGCCGCCACACTCGACATCGCGGTCACCGTCCGCGATGTCGGCCGGGCCGTGGTCGCCGCCCTGCGCGGGCCGCTCAGGGCCGACCGGATCGCGGTCGCCGAACTGGAGAACGACCGGCTCGTCGTCACCGTCCTCGACCCGCCGGAACCGGACGCCTGGCCGGAGCTGTGGCGCGCGGAGTGGCGCGGCGAATGGCCCGAGGCACCGGTGCGCACCATGCCCACCCTCGCCGCCGTCCTGCGCGAGGGCCGGCCCCGGATCTGGCCCGCGGGCAGCCCGCTGGAGACCTCCCTGGCCGAGGTCGGCCCCGGCGGCCTCGCGATGCTGCCGCTGCCCGCCGGCAACCGGATGGCCGGCGCCTGCCTCATCGGTTGGGACGCCCCGCACGACTTCGGAGCCGACGAACGCGCCCTGCTCACGGCCGCCGCCGGCCTCGCCGGACAGGCCCTGATGCGGGCCCGTTCCCTCGACGCCGAACACGAACTGGTCGGCATGCTCCAGCGCCAGCTGCTGCCGCGCCGACTGCCCCGGCTGCCCGGCGCGGTCGCCGTCGCCCGCTATCTGCCCAGCACGGTCGGCCTGGAACTCGGCGGCGACTGGTACGACGTGATCCCGCTGCCCGACAACCACGTCGCCCTCGTCATCGGCGACGTCCAGGGGCACAGCGCGGGCGCCGCCACCCTCATGGGACAGCTGCGCACCGCGCTGCGCGCCTACGCCGTCGAGGGGCACGCGCCCGACGTGGTGGCGTCGCGCGCCAACCGGCTGCTCATCGACATGGAGAGCGACCTCTTCGCGACCTGCTGCTATGTCGACGTCGACCTGGAGCAGGGCTCCGCCTGGTGCGTACGCGCCGGGCACCTGCCGCCGGTGCTGCGGCACCCGGACGGCCGCACCGAGATCGCGGAGGCGGAGGGCGGCCCACCGCTCGGCGTCATGACACAGGCCGACTTCCCCATGAGCCCGCTCCGGCTCCGGCCCGGCACGACCGTCGCCCTCACCACGGACGGCCTGGTCGAGTCCCACGAGGCCGACATCGACGAGGGCATGGACGACTTCGCCCGCCGGCTCGCCGCCGCCGACCCGGCCGACCTCGGACTCGTCGCCGACACCCTGCTCGGCAAGGCCGCGCGCAGCGACGACGTCGCCCTGCTGCTGATGCGCTACGACGGCATGGCCCTGCGCCCGCTGCGGGAGAGCTGGACGGTGTGGCGGGTGCCCCAGGCGGTGGGCCACGCCCGCCGCTTCACCCGGCGCACCCTGCGCTCCTGGGGCGTGACCGAGGATCTCGACGCCGCCCTGCTCATCGTCTCCGAACTGGTCACGAACGCCCTCGTGCACACCGAAGGACAGGTCCGCCTCGACCTCATCCTCGTCGGCGACCGGCTCCGCCTCACGGTCGCCGACGCCTCGCCGCGCAGTCCCGTCAAGCCGAGCAGCATCAGCTGGGAGGCCACCGGCGGCCGCGGCATCCTGCTCGTCGAGGCGGTGTCGGCGGCCTGGGGGACGCTCCCGGTCAGCGGCGGCAAACAGGTGTGGGCGGAACTCGTCCTGCGCCGGTGAGCAGGTGGTGGCACCGGCCGCCGACCACGGTCCCGGCGCCCGGGTCATCCCTTCGAGTGATACGGCCGACGGGCGCGCACCGGGACAACGGCGACCGGACGGCTCCCGGCGGGGATTTCTCGATGAACCGTCAGAAGAAGTGACATTCCATTCGCCGCGCACCACTATGGTGAGTCAGATGAAGGCTCTCGTGCTCGCCGGCGGCGCCGGGACCCGGCTGAGGCCGATCACCCACACCTCGGCCAAGCAACTGGTGCCCGTGGCCAACAAACCCGTGCTCTTCTACGGGTTGGAAGCGATCGCGGACGCGGGTGTCACCGAGGTCGGAATGATCGTCGGTGACACGGCCGCGGAGATCGAGAACGCGGTGGGCGACGGATCGAAGTTCGGCCTGCAGGTCACCTACATCCCCCAGGAGCAGCCGCTGGGGCTGGCGCACGCCGTGCTGATCGCCCGCGACTGGCTCGGCGACGACGACTTCGTGATGTACCTCGGCGACAACTTTATCGTCGGCGGCATCACCGGTCTCGTCGAGGAGTTCCGCAGGCACCGGCCCGACGCGCAGATCCTGCTCACCAGGGTCGCCGACCCGCGCTCCTTCGGTGTCGCCGAACTCGACGCGGGCGGGCAGGTGATCGGCCTGGAGGAGAAACCCGAGCGTCCCAAGAGCGACCTCGCCCTCGTCGGCGTCTACCTGTTCACACCCGCAGTCCACGACGCGGTGCGCGCCATCAAGCCGTCCTGGCGCGGCGAACTCGAGATCACCCACGCCATCCAGCACCTGATCGACTCCCGAGCCGAGGTGCGCTGCACCGTCGTCCAGGGCTACTGGAAGGACACCGGCAACGTCGTCGACATGCTGGAGGTCAACCGGTCCGTCCTCGAAGGGATCGAGCGCCGGATCGACGGAGAGGTGGACACCGCTTCCGAGACCATCGGCCGGGTGGTGGTGGAGGAGGGGGCCCGGATCAGCAACTCGCGTGTGGTCGGCCCCGCCGTCATCGGCGCCGGCACCGTCGTCAGCGACTCCTACGTCGGACCGTTCACCTCCGTCGCGGAGAACTGCCGGATCACCGACAGCGAAGTCGAGTTCTCCATCGTGCTGCGGGACTCCTCGATCGAAGGCGTCCGCCGCATCGAGTCCTCACTGATCGGCCGTCACGTCGAGGTGACCCCGGCGCCCAGCGTCCCCAGCGCCCACCGGCTCGTCCTCGGAGACCACAGCAAGGTGCAGATCCATTCATGAACCTCCTCGGCGCCGGAGCCGACGACCTCATCATCGAGGCCCGCCGCCCCACCGCCGACGCCGTCGACGGCCGTCGGCAGGACATCGGCCTGCCGACGCCGCGCGACCGGCGTGTCGCCCTGCACGAAGCACCGCCCCGTATCCGCAAGGAGAGTCACCTTCGTGAAACGCCATGAGTTCCTGCGGGAACTGCACAAGGCCAGCGCCAACCGCAACTACCTGGAGATCGGCGTCAACGACGGCCGCAGCCTGCGCCTGTCACGCGTCCCCAGCATCGCGGTCGACCCGGCCTTCAAGGTCGTCTCGGAGCTGAAGTGCGACGTTCACCTGGTCAAGGCCACCAGCGACGACTTCTTCGCCCGTGACAACCCGCTGGCCCACCTCAAGGGCGGCCGCCACCCGCTGCGCAACCTCCGCCGCGGCCGCAGCCCCATCGGACACTGGCGGCGCACCACGCTCGACCTGTCGTTCATCGACGGCATGCACCTGTTCGAGTACGCCCTGCGCGACTTCATGAACGTGGAGAAGCACTCCGACTGGGCCAGCGTGATCGTCCTCGACGACATGCTGCCGCGCAGCGTCGACGAAGCGGCCCGGGACCGGCACACCACGGCCTGGACCGGTGACGTCTACAAGATCACCGAAGTGCTGGCGCGCTACCGTCCCGACCTGGTCACCGTCCTGGTCGACACGCAGCCCACCGGCCAGCTCGTGATCTTCGGCGCCGACCCGGACAACACCGTGCTGCACGACAAGTACGACGAGATCATGGCCGAGTACAAGGTGCCCGACCCGCAGAAGGTCCCCGAGACGATCCTGGAGCGGGCCGGCGCGGTGCCGCCCGAGGCGCTGATCGAGGCCGGCTTCTGGCGCCCGCTCGTCCAGGCCCGCAACCGCGGCCTGTCGCGGCGCCTGGGCTGGGAGCCCCTGCGCCGCGCGCTCGACCAGGTCGGCGTCAGCCGCTGAGTCCTCCCGGCCGCGCCGCCCTCCGCAGCGTGCGCGGCAGGCCGCGCACGAGGGCAGCCGGCCGGGGCGCTCCGCCTCGGCCGGCGTGGGTCTCTGCTCGTCCTGGGACGACAGCACGGGGGCATCCACCGGCCCGGTGCGCGTGCCGTCACCGCCTTCGGGAGATCAGTGGAGCCGCCCTCCTCCGGACGGCGCCGAGCATCCGCCGCGCCCTGCGCACCAGGTTCCGTACGGCACCGGGGCGCGGAATCGGCACCACCAGCGCCCCGCCCCCGCCGGTGCGGAGCGCGAACGGCAGTCCCTCGAAGCGCGGTTCGGCGGCGTCCGGGTCCAGGCAGAGCGCCACCCGCCAGATCCCCCGGGAGAGCTCCGGGGGCAGCGCCGCCTCCAGCCGCGACCCCGGCCGTTCCGGTTCACCGGCCAGCGTGCCCGGTGCGTACAGGGTCCGGCCGCCGGACGAGAACCGGAGCCGCACCCCGGCGCCGTCGGCGGCGTGCAACGGCACCCGGGCGCGCAGCCGCGCCCCCGAGACCGTCACGTCCGCCCGCCGCACCCGGCCCAGACCGAGCCGGCCGCCCCGGACGGCGACGTCCAGGGAGAGATTGCCGTGCGGCTCCGTCCAGTACGGCAGGCACGCCCGGCCCGCGGCGACGCCCGCGTACGGCTCCGGGCGGGCGGCGCGCGGGGCCGGACCCAGCCGGCACTCCTTGGTCCAGCCGCCGAGCTTGACCCGTACGACGGCGTCCCAGGTCCCGTCTCCGGGGAGCGTGCCCGGGTCGACCCCGGCGGTCGCACGCAGCACCAGCCGCACCCGCTCGCCGTCCTCGACGGGCAGCGTCTCCCGGGTGAACTCCACGGGCTGGAAGTACTGGGCGGAGCTGGCCCGTTCACGCAGCAGCAGATCCACCGAGGCCCGGTCGAAGCGGGCCGCGGTCTGAGCACCGACCCACGCCACCGCCTCCTCCACGTTCTTCGGGGTGTCGGTCAGCGGAGCAGGGGCGGCGCCGACGGGGGACGTCATCGGCGCGCCCGCGGAGACGTACTCGGCGGTGAAGCCGAGACGCAGCGAACCGCCCTCCCACTCCACATCCGTGGGCGCCGCCTGCGGCGCGACCCCGGCCTCCCACTGGGCGAAGGCCACCACGTCGTCGTACCGGTCCGCCGCCGTCAGCGAGGCGACCACCTGCTGCGTCGGCTGCAGTCCGGCCGCGACGGCCGGGCCGAACCGCTCGACGACCACCTTGTGGATCTCCGCGAACAACTCCCTGCGGTAGTCGTCCGGCAGCCCCAGCAGCCGCCGGGCCCGCAGCCGCTCCACCATCTCCACCCGCAGCCAGCGACGGAACAGCCTGTCGCGCACCGGGCCGGGCTCGGTGTACCGCTCGACCACGTCGAGCGCCTCACGGAGGTTCTCGAAGTAGCCCACCGGGTCGAAGCGCTGGAAACCGGCGTTCGAGGCGTCGTCGCGTCTGATGTGGTAGTAGCAGACGTAGTCGCTGAGCACGGAGACGTTGGCCGCCCGCAGATACGCCTCCGTGACGAAGACGTGGTCCTCCAGGCGCCGCCGCCCCTCCGGGAAGCGCAGCCCGATGTCGTCGAGGAACGCCCGGCGGAACATCTTGTGCGGGGTGAGACTGTCGATCAACGGCGCGTTCTCCACCGTGGCCCGCGGATGGTTGCGGCGGAACAACTCCACCGGCACACCGCGGTTCCTGCCGGCCATCTTGCCGACGACCACATCCGCGCCGTTGGCCACGCCGTAGGCGTACATCCGCTCCAGGGCCTCGTCGCCCAGGTGGTCGTCGTTGTCGACGAACATCACGAACTCGCCCCGGGCGGCGGCGATCCCGACGTTGCGCGGCTTGCCGGACCAGCCGGAGTTCTCCTGGTGGATCACCCGCACCCGGGGGTCCTCGGCGGCCAGCCGGTCGAGCCGTGCCGGAGTCCCGTCGGTGGAGCCGTCGTCGACGAAGATCACTTCGTAGGAGTCGGGCGGCAGCGACTGCCGGCGCAGGGAGGAGATGCAGTCCTCGATGTAGATCCCCGGGTTGTGGACGGGAACGATGACGCTGACCTTGACCGGCATCTGGATTTGTGGCCCTTCGGGTCGCTTGCCGCTGCACGGGCGACTTCTTCCGCGGTGTCCGATCGTAACTCCGTGGTCACCGCGGTCCCGTCGTGCAAACGCCGTCGAGACCGTGCCGTGATCCTCCCGCCCGGGCTGCGCCGATCGGCTTGCCCGGGCGCCCACTTGGGCGTGGCGGCACGGCCGCGCCGGGCGCGGCCCGGGGCGAGCCCCTAGTGTGCCGACCGTGCGCCTGCTCCTGATGTCCGACACCCACCTGCCCGTGCGGGCGAAGCGGCTGCCCGCGCCCCTGCTCGACGAACTGCCGCGGGCCGACGTCGTGTTCCACGCGGGAGACTGGGTCGACACGGCCACGCTCGACCTGCTCGAGAGCCGCAGCCGCCGGCTGGTCGCCGTGTACGGGAACAACGACGGGCCCGAACTGCGCGCCCGTCTGCCGGAGATCGCGTACGCCGAACTCGACGGCCTACGCTTCGGAGTGGTCCACGAGACGGGCCCCGCGAGGGACCGGGAGGCCCGGTGCGCCGCACGCTTTCCCGAGCTGGACGTACTGGTCTTCGGGCACAGTCACATCCCGTGGGACTCCACCGCCGCCACGGGCCTGCGTCTGCTCAACCCCGGGTCGCCGACGGACCGCCGCCGACAGCCCCACGCCACCTACCTCACCGGCACGCTCACCGACGGTCGGCTTGTCGATCTGGAACTGCACCGGCTGCCACCACGCCGGTGACATCGGCTCCCGAGGCATCCGCGCCCGTCGGGCACCGGTGACCGGTGCCCGACGGGCCGGACCGCTTCGCTCCGGTGGAAGCGGCCCGGACGCTGCGAGTAGTTGCTCTGTCACGGACCTCCTTCCCGCGATCGGAGGTGATACGAGCCCCATTACCCACCCCGACCGGGTTAACACACCCTTTTCATCTCTTTTGTCGGATCCGGTGCCGACCGCGGCGGATCACTCGTCCCAGGCCTGGATCATCGTCTGATCGGTGATCTTGCCGTCCCGCAGTGAGAGCATCGACTCCGAGAGCACCCGCACTCCGTCGGGGTACACGCAGCTCTCGCTGTACGCGGCATGATCGCCCTGGACGACGCACCGCTCCAGCCGGTGCGTCATGTCACGGCTGTACACGTCGTCGAGCATGGCGGCGATCTCGTCCCGGCCGTGCAGGACCTTCGGGTTGCTGGGCTGGGTGTTGCGGTCCACGATGCGCAGCTCGGCGTCGTCCGCGTAGAGCGAGACCATGGGCGCCGACGTCCGCGCCTCGATGCCCCGGCGCAGTGTGTCGGTGCCGAAACCGGCGTCTGCCGAGGTTGTCATGGCGGCCTCCTTGGAGGGCCCGGCCCGGTCCCGGGCGGGCCGCACCGGGTCTCTCCTACGAGACTCCTCCGGCCCGGTGGGAGCCGCAAGCCCGGCCCGCGTGCGACGCGCCGCCGAAAGGGCTCACCCGCTCGTCGCGAGGAACTGCGTCGCCGCCAGCTCCGCGTACAGCGGATCGGCGGTCACCAGCTCACGGTGGGTTCCCACCGCGCGGACCCGGCCGGCGTCCATCACCACGATCCGGTCGGCCATCGTCACCGTCGACAGCCGGTGCGCGACGACCAGCACCGTCGTCGTACGGGCCACGTCGGCGACGGTGTCGCGCAGCGCCGCCTCGTTCACCGCGTCGAGCTGCGAGGTGGCCTCGTCGAGCAGCAGCAGCCGGGGACTGCGCAGCAGCGCGCGGGCGATGGCGACCCGCTGGCGTTCCCCGCCGGACAGCTTGGTTCCGCGGTGCCCGACCAGCGTGTCGAGCCCGTCCGGGAGCCTGGCCACCAGCCCGCCCAGCCGCGTCGTCTTCACCACCCGCGCCACGGCGTCGTCGTCCGCCTCCGGGTTCCCGAGCAGCAGGTTGTCGCGGAGGGAGCCCGACAGCACCGGAGCGTCCTGCTCCACATAGCCGATCGAGGCCCGCAGCTCCGACAGCTCCCAGTCGGCCAGATCGCGTCCGTCGAGGGTGATCACGCCCGCGTCGGGGTCGTAGAAGCGTTCGATGAGGGAGAAGACGGTGGTCTTGCCCGCGCCGGACGGGCCCACGAACGCGGTCATGCCCTGAGCGGGCACGGTGAACGTCACCCCGTGGTGGACGTACGGCAGATCGTCGGCGTAGCGGAAACGCACGTCCTCGAAGGCGAGCGCGGCGGGAGCGGTGCCCGGTGCCGGCAGGGGCGCGGCACCGGCCGCCGGCTCGGCGGGCAGCCGCAGCGCCTCCTGGATGCGCGCCAGCGCGGCACTGCCCGTCTGGTACTGCGTGATCGCGGCGACGACACTCTGGATCGGAGCCATGAGATAGAAGACGAACAGCAGGAACGCCACCAGCGTGCCGATGTCGATGGCCTCCGTCGCCACCCGCGCGCCGCCCACCGCGAGCACCGTGATGAACGCGACCTGCATCGCGAGCCCGGCCGTGTTGCCCGCCGCGGCCGACCACCCGGCGGCGCGTACGCTCTGCCGCCAGGACTCCTCGGCGGCCTCGTGCAGCGCGCGCTCCTCCCGCGGCTCGGCCCCGGACGCCTTCACCGTGCGCAGCGCGCCCAGGACCCGCTCCAGCGAGGCGCCCATCACGCCGACCGCGTCCTGCGCCCGCCGGCTGGCCCGGCTGATGCGGGGCACGATCACGCCGAGTATCGTCCCCGCGCCCACGATCACGGCGAGGGTGACCGCCAGCAGCACGGGGTCGACGAAGCCCATCAGCACGACGGTCGCGATCAGTGTGAGGCCGCCCGTGCCGAGGCCCACCAGCGAGTCGGTGGTGACCTCGCGCAGCAGGGTGGTGTCGGAGGTGATGCGGGCCATCAGGTCGCCGGGCTCGCTGCGGTCCACGGCCGTGATGCGCAGCCGCAGCAGGTACGACGACAGCGAGCGCCGCGCCCCGAGCACCACCGACTCCGCGGTGCGCCGCAGCACGTACGAGCCCAGCGCGCCCAGCACGGCGTTGGCGACGACGAGCGCCGACATCAGCAGCAGCGCGCCGGTGATGGCCCGGTCGGCCGACAGGTCGTCGATCAATTCCCGGGCGACCAGCGGCAGCATCAGCCCGGTCGCCCCCGTCAGCAGGGAGAGCGCGGCCCCGCCCAGCAGGGCCCACCGGTGCGGTCGTACGTATCCGAGGAGTGCCCGCCAGGCGGGCGGACCGGTCTTCTGCGCTGCGATGCTCACGTCGCTCCCTGGGCGTCGGACGGAAGGCTCAGGCTACGTCGCGGGAGCCGGGCCGTGACAGGGCGGGCAGGCCCGCACGGGCGCCGCGACCTGCGGTGGAGCCCACCGGCCGAGACACCGGCAGGTCGCGTAGGGTCTCAAGAAGATGTACACCGGAAGATGAAGGAGCCAGCACCATGGCGCAGGAAGTGCGCGGCGTGATCGCACCGGGCAAGGACGAGCCGGTACGCATCGAGACGATCGTCGTACCCGACCCGGGGCCGGGCGAGGCGGTCGTCCGTATCCAGGCCTGCGGTGTGTGCCACACCGACCTCCACTACAAGCAGGGCGGCATCAGCGACGACTACCCCTTCCTGCTCGGCCACGAGGCCGCGGGCGTGGTGGAGTCGGTGGGCGACGACGTCACCGACGTGGCACCCGGTGACTTCGTGATCCTCAACTGGCGGGCGGTGTGCGGCACGTGCCGCGCCTGTCTGCGCGGACGTCCCTGGTACTGCTTCGACACGCACAACGCCAAGCAGAAGATGACCCTCGCCTCGACGGGCCAGGAACTCTCCCCGGCCCTGGGCATCGGAGCCTTCGCCGAGAAGACCCTCGTCGCCGCCGGACAGTGCACCAAGGTCGACCCCGAGGTCGCCCCGGAGGTCGCCGGCCTGCTGGGCTGCGGCGTGATGGCCGGCATCGGCGCCGCGATCAACACCGGCGACGTCGGCCGGGGCGACAGTGTCGCCGTCATCGGCTGCGGCGGCGTCGGCGACGCGGCCATCGCCGGGTCCCGGCTCGCCGGAGCGGCGAAGATCATCGCCGTCGACATCGACGACCGCAAGCTGGAGACCGCCCGCTCCATGGGCGCCACCCACACCGTCAACTCCCGTACGTCCGACCCCGTCGAGGCGATCCGCGAACTCACCGGCGGCTTCGGCGCCGACGTCGTCATCGAGGCCGTCGGCCGCCCCGAGACGTACCAGCAGGCCTTCTACGCCCGCGACCTGGCCGGAACGGTCGTCCTCGTCGGCGTGCCCACCCCGGAGATGAAGCTCGAACTGCCGCTCCTCGACGTGTTCGGCCGCGGCGGCTCCCTGAAGTCCTCCTGGTACGGCGACTGCCTGCCCTCCCGGGACTTCCCGATGCTCATCGACCTGCATCAGCAAGGCCGCCTGGATCTCGGTGCGTTCGTCACCGAGACCATCCAACTCGACGAGGTGGAGAAGGCCTTCGAACGGATGCACAAGGGCGACGTCCTGCGCTCGGTGGTGGTGCTCTGATGGCCGCCCGCATCGAACACCTCGTCACCTCGGGACAGTTCAGCCTCGACGGCGGCACCTGGGACGTCGACAACAACGTGTGGATCGTCGGCGACGACCACGAGGTGATCGTCATCGACGCCGCGCACGACGCCGACGCCATCGCCGAGGCGGTGGGCGACCGCCGGCTGAAGGCGATCGTGTGCACCCACGCGCACAACGACCACATCGACGCCGCTCCCGCCCTCGCCGAGCGCACCGGGGCCAAGATCTGGTTGCACCACGACGACCTGCCGCTGTGGAAGCAGACCCACCCCGACCGCGACCCCGACTCCTGGCTCATCGACGGCCAGGTGATCGAGGCGGCCGGCGCCGACCTCACGGTGCTGCACACCCCCGGACACGCGCCGGGCGCGGTCTGCCTGTACGACCCGGGGCTGGCCACCGTGTTCACCGGAGACACCCTGTTCAAGGGCGGCCCCGGCGCCACCGGCCGTTCGTTCTCCCACTTCCCGACGATCATCGACTCGATCCGGGACCGGCTGCTGACGCTCCCGCCGGAGACCGAGGTGCGCACCGGCCACGGCGACTCGACCACCATCGGCGCGGAGGCGCCGCATCTCGAGGAGTGGATCGCCCGCGGCCACTGACGCGCCGGGAAACCCGGAAACCCGGGAAACCGGAAAAGGCGACAGAGGATGTCCGGCTTACCCGTCACTCTCATAGCGACAGCAGATCGTCGGTGACGGGAGGCCGGACATGCCGGGGCAGTGGGCAGCATCGTTGAAGGACAAGGTGGCGCTGGTCGCCGGGGCGACCCGGGGGGCCGGACGGGGCATCGCCGTCGAACTGGGCGCGGCGGGCGCCACCGTCTACGTCACCGGACGCAGCACCCGTGAGCGGCGCTCCGAATACGACCGCCCCGAGACCATCGAGGACACCGCCGACCTGGTCACCGCGGCCGGCGGCCGGGGCATCGCCGTCCCCACCGACCACCTGGACCCCGCTCAGGTCAAGGCCCTCGTCGACCGCATCGCCGACGAGCAGGGCCGTCTCGACGTCCTCGTCAACGACATCTGGGGCGGCGAGCACCTCTTCGCATGGGACGCCCCCCTCTGGGAGCACGACCTCGACAAGGGGCTGCGCCTGCTCCGGCTCGCGGTGGAGACCCACGCCGTCACCAGTCACCACGCCCTGCCGCTGCTGCTGCGCCACCCCGGCGGACTGGTCGTCGAGGTCACCGACGGCACCGCGGACTACAACCGCGACACCTACCGCGTCTCCTTCTTCTACGACCTCGCCAAGACGTCCGTCCTGCGCATGGCCTTCGCCCTCGGTCACGAGCTCGGTCCGCGCGGCGCCACCGCGGTCGCGCTCACCCCGGGCTGGCTCCGCTCCGAGATCATGCTCGACGAGTTCGGCGTGCGGGAGGACAACTGGCAGGACGCCCTGACCCGCGTCCCCCACTTCGCCATCTCGGAGACCCCGCGCTACGTGGGCCGGGCCGTCACCGCCCTCGCCGCCGACCCGCGGGTGTCCCGCTTCAACGGCGCCTCCCTCTCCAGCGGCGGCCTCGCCCGGGAGTACGGCTTCACCGACCTCGACGGCAGCCGCCCGGACGCCTGGCGCTACCTGGTGGAGGTCCAGGACCCGGGCAAACCCGCGGACACCACCGGCTACCGCTGACGTCCCGCCCCTCCCCGGGTGATCGTCCGGCGCAGTAGCGTTCCCGCATGACGACCGACACAGGGCGCTTCGCGGGGTACGGCATTCTGATCACGGGCGCGGCACGCGGCATCGGGGCGGCGACCGCCCTGCGGTTCGCACAGGAGGGGGCACGTGTCCTGATCGCCGACGTGGACGGCGCCGAGGCCGGGCGCACCGCGTCGGCGCTCCGGGAGCGAGGCCTGTCGGCCGAGGGCGTCACCTGCGACGTGGCGGAGCGCGCGTCGGTCGAGGCAGCCGTCGCGCATGCCGTGGACGCCTTCGGCTCGCTCGACGTCCTGGTCAACAACGCCGCCCACTGCACACCGGAGACCCCCCTCTTCGAGGACGAGCCGGACCGGGCCTGGGCCCGCGACCTCGACGTCACCCTCACCGGCGCGTACCGCTGCTGCCGCGCCGCGCTCCCGCACCTCGCCGCCGGCGGCCGGGGCGCCGTCGTCACCATCGGCTCCGTCAACGGCATCCAGGACTTCGGCAACCACGGTTACAGCGCCGCCAAGGCGGGTCTGGCCTCCCTCACCCGTACCCTCGCCGGTCACGCCGGGCCCCGGGGCGTGCGGGTCAACCTGGTCGCTCCGGGCACGGTGCGCACCAGGGCGTGGACGGGCCGGACCGACGGCCTCGCGGCCCTCGAGGCGGTGCGCGGGCTCTACCCGCTGGGCAGGGTGGGCGAACCGGAGGACATCGCGGCCGCCGTGGCCTTCCTCGCCTCCCGCGACGCATCGTGGATCACCGGCACCACCCTGGTGGTCGACGGCGGTGTCACGGCGGTCAACTCGGGATTCCGTCAGGCGCTGGCGGAGCCGGAGAGCTGAGCCGGGCACCCCGTGCGACGGGGGCGGGGCGCGGGGGCGAGCAGCGGCCGCAGTGTGAACTCGCCCATGTTGCACGGCAGATGGACGTGATCAGTAACACTGTCCGATACGCCCCATGCGCCGGATATCCGCGTTGTTGCTCACGCGGCTTTCACAACCGGGGGTCGTATGCTTCACAGCATGTCCACCACTCTTGAACCCTCCTCCGAGCGATCGGCTGCCGAGGTCAACGAGGAGATTCGGGCCCTGTGGCTCCGGTCGGGCGGGACACTGAGCGGCGAGCAGCGCGCGGAGTACCAGCGTCTCGTCCAGGAGTGGGCCTCGGCCCTTCCGCGGCGGGCCGAGGCGGCCTGAGCGCCGCACAGGCCCGCCGTCCCTCGCTCACACCCCCCCCTCGAACGGGGCCTAGCCCCACGTCGCCGAGTAGTGGCGCCGGTACGCCTTGCGGTCCTGCTCCGTGCGGATCCAGCGGGTCGCCACCAGTGCCGCCAGGCTGCCCCCGATGACCAGGGTGCCGGGACCGACCGCACGCGGGTCGGCCAGTCGGGACAGCACGCTCGACGCGGTGTCCTCCGTCGCCGACGAGCCCGGTGACGCGGAGTCCGGCGCCACCGCGCCCTGTGTCTCCGGCGGAGTTGCTGTGCCCGAGCCGTCGCCGGCCTTCGGGGCCACGATGAGGTCCACCTTGAGCTGCGACAGCGCCTTCGTGACCGGCTGGAAGAACGTCGTGCCGCCCGCCTGCCGGCAGTCGCCGCTGCCGCCCGACGTCACACCGAGCGCGATGCCCTCGGAGAACATCGGGCCGCCGCTGTCGCCGGGTTCGGCGCACACATTGGTCTCGATGAGGCCGCTGACCGTGCCCTCCGGGTAGTTCACCGTCGCGTTGAGCGCGGTCACCTCCCCGTCGCGCAGCCCGCTGGTGCTGCCGCTGCGGAAGATCCGCTGGCCGACCTCGGGGTCTCCCACCCCCGTGATCCGCACGCCCCGTCCGTCACCGATCGCCACCACGCCCGCGCCCTCGCCCGCCCGGCCGTCGTCGTACTCGATCAGGGAGTAGTCGTCGCCGGGGAAGCTGCCGCCGACCGTGGTCCCGATCTGCTGCCTGCCCTGGTCGTCGGCGAACCAGACGGACCCGTCGGGCCCGCAGTGCCCCGCGGTGAGGATGAAGTCACGCTTGCCGTCGGTCACGTTGAAGCCCGCGGAACAGCGCCCGGCGGTCGACAGGATGGGCACCGCCCCGTTGAGCAGGGTGGTGAAGGCGCCCCCGGTGCGCTCCATGCGGACGAACCCGCCCGCCTCCTCCGCGACCCGGGTCAGATCGGACCAGTCGTCCGCGGACACCGTGCTGTCGCCGCGGACCACGACCTCGTTGGACCGATAGTCCACGGACCAGGCCGTTCCGGGCACGCGCGGCGCCGAACGCAGGCTCTGCGTGGCCGACTTCAGATCGCGCATGCTGTGGCGCACCATCTTCGGGTCGGCGCCGGCCTTCCGTACCTCGGCCGCCGCCTTCTCGTCGGTGACCGCGACGACCGTCCGTCCGTCGGCGTCGAGCCAGCTGCCCGCCGTGCGGGAGGCGCCGAGCCGGGAGACGAGTTCGGAGCCGGGTCCGGTGGCCTCCTCGGCGGCGTAGGGAGCCGTGTCCGGCTCCGACGGCTCACTCGCGACGGCACGGGTCACCATCGTTCCTCCGAGGAGGAGTCCGCCGACGGCTGCCAGCCGTGTCACTCGCCGGACGACCCGTCGTCGTGCGTGCCTCATGCATGACTCCCGAACCAGAACAGCGCGGTGCGAACACCGCGGGGCCTCCCCTGAGTCGAGCGCCCTCTCTTCATACGCGCGCGGGCCCCGTCGTGTTCACCGCCGAGGTGATCCGAAAATACGCGGCCGCGCCGGCCGGTGCGCACCGGCCGGACGGGAGGGCGCGGGCAGGTCCTAGACTGCCGGGTATGGGCGACACGACGTGGGAACAGCTCGGAGCGGGAAAGTACCTGTTGGTCACCAGCTACCGGCGCAACGGGACGCCGGTGGCCACCCCGGTGTGGGTGGTGCGGGACGGGGACGCGCTCGGTGTCTGGACCGTCGCCGACTCCTGGAAGGTGAAGCGCATCCGCGCCCGCGCCGACGTCCTGGTCGGCCCCTGCGACATACGGGGCACCCCGACCGGCGACCAGCTCCCGGCCACCGCGGAGATCTGCGATCGGGCCACCACCGCCCGCTACCGCGAGCTGATCGCCCGCAAGTACGGTCTGACGGGGCGGCTGACGCTGCTCGGCAGCCGCCTGCGCCGGGGCCGGGACGGCACCGTCGGAATCCGCATCACCCCGACTGCCTGAACGGCTCCGGACGGTGCCCGGCGGGGCGTCAGGTCCAGGCCCGGTAGGGCTCGTCGATCAACTGGAAGACCGGTTCGCCCCGTACGGGGTCCTTGGCCGTGGACAGCCGCACCCGGTCGCCGCCGTGGATGCCGATGGGCGGGCCCATGACCCGGCCGCGTACGACGAAGCCCTCGGCCATCTCGATCAGGGACACGTTCCGGGCCGCCGGCGTGTTGCGGTGCACCACCGTGGAGTGGCGGACCATTCCGACGCCCGTGCTGAGCTCCGTGCGCAGGTCGCTGCCCTGGCAGACGGGGCACAGCAGTCGCTGGTACACGGCGGTGCCGCACCAGGTGCACCGCTGGAAGGCCATGGCCTCGACGGAGGCGGAGGTGCCGCTCCGGGGTTCGAGCAGACCCGTCACGGAGCCGGTTGCCTGCTGAGCCACGTTTCCTGAGGGGTGATACACGCTGGTCAACTCCCTGCACTCGGCCGGAAATCCCGCGTGCACGGTCGTCCGGCACGCCCGTGCCCGGTCCGTCTCGCCACCGAGCACGGCCACAGAGTATGGCACTCAGTGCCACCCGTAAAGGCACTCGGTATCACAATCTCTCCATGCGGACGGATCCGGTATGCCCGGTGTCGTATCGGAGACCGGGCGCCGTTCATATGATCAGGGCGCCGTCGTCCCGAGGAGTCCCGCATGCCACCCGCGCGCCCCCGCCTCCGAGCCCGTCCCCGCCTCCTGTACGTCACCGACCTGGCCTACCCGGCCCGTGGGCGCCGCTACGGCGACGAGGACGTCTTCCTCACCTCCCGGCTGCGCGAGGACTTCGACCTGGCGCTGTGTCACCCGCGGGACGCCGCCGCACTGCTGGACGGCTTCGACGCCGTCGTGGTCCGCAACAGCGGTCCCGTGCTGTCGTACCCGGACGCCTACCGGACCTTCCGTGAACGGGCCACGGCGACCGGCACACCGGTCTACAACCCGCTCACCGGCCGGGGCGACATGGCCGGCAAGCAGTACCTGCTCGAACTGGGCGCCGCCGGCCACCCGGTGATCCCCACCGTCGACCGGACGGAGGACCTCGACCGGCTGCCCGCGGCGGACCGGTACGTGGTCAAACCCCGGCTCGGCGCCGACTCCGTGGGGCTGCGCGTCGTCGGCCGGGACGCCGTGGACGGCCTCGTCGACGGCAGCGTCCTGGTGCAGCCGCACATCGACTTCGCCTACGAGGTCTCCTTCTACTTCGTCGACCACGACTTCCAGTACGCCCTGTACGCTCCGCGCACCGACCGGCGCTGGCAGTTGGAGCCCTACCGGGCCGGCCCGGGCGACCTGGAGTTCGCCCGGCGGTTCGTCGAGTGGAACACCCTCGACCACGGCATCCAGCGGGTCGACGCCTGCCGCGCCCCGGACGGCGAACTGCTGCTGGTCGAGTTGGAGGACCTCAACCCGTACCTGTCCCTCGACGCCCTGGACGAGGCGTCCCGGGAGGCCTTCGTGTCCGCCGTGACGGCCTCCCTGCACCGCTTTCTGCGCGCCGCGGGCTGAACCTCCGCCGCTCTCCTCCCGTATCCCTCACCGTGGGCGGATCCGCCCACGTGCGGAACGGAAGGAGAGCGGCATGCCGACGCCGTCCGATCCAGGGCAGTCGCACGACGGCCCGACCCTGGAACCCGTCCGCGTCCTACGCCCACGCCGCACGGACGCGCTCGCGGAGATGTTCCGGGAGTTCGAACGGGAGAAACGGGAGGGGCGGGGAGACGGGGGAGACTACGAGTCCGTCACCCTGCCCCGGCCGCCGACCGGCGCGGAGGAGGAGACACAGGAACTCCCGCCGGTCGCCCCCGAACCGGTTGTCCGGCCGGCGGCGCGGCGTGCCGCTGCGGCGGTCGCCGTGGCCGCGGCGGCGGTGCTCGGGTTCGGCGGCGCGGTCCTGCTCCTCGGCCTTCTCGGCGACCGCACCGACGACCGGGCCGCCGCCGGCCCCAGCCCCTCCGCGAGCCCTCCGGTGAGTGCGCCCGCCGCGCCGCCCGAGCCGGCCCCGGCGGGTCCCGGATTCCTCAGCGAGGGCGACGCCGGGCCCGAGGTGACCGAACTCCAGGAACGGCTCCTGCGCATCCCGGACGTCTACCGCGACGGTGCCACCGACGGCCGGTACGACGCCACCCTGACGGCAGCCGTCGCCCGTTTCCAGCTCTGGTACGGCATCCGGGGCGACGAGACCGGCGTCTACGGAGACGACACCCGCCTCGCGCTGGAGTCCCGTACGGGATGACGCCGGACGCCGGCCCCCGCGCCTCCCGTCGTGGTCAGCGGCCCGCTGCCAGCAGGGCCCGGGTGACCGCGCGCACGCTGCGCGCGATGTGCTGCAACTGCATGACCTCGGCCGCGTACAGCTTGATCGTGTGCTCGATGGCCCCTTCGTGCAGCCCCAGCCGGGGCAGATCGGCCCGTGCGGTCTGCAGGGCGGTGCGGGCCACCCGGATCTCGTGCTCGACCTGGATCTGGGCGTGCCGGGCCAGCAGGACGGGGTGCCGGATGAACGCGGGATAGCTCGCGTAGCGCGCCGGCACCAGCTCGCGCAGCCACTTGGCGGCCGAGCGTTCCCAGTCGTAGCTGCCGGGCGCCTTGACCTGGCAGGGCCAGTCCGGACTGCTGAGGCGCGTGGACGTCACGGTCATGATCATCGCTCCGGGTGTGCGGCGTCGTAGGGATGCACGACGGGGTGGGGCGGCCCCGGGCCGGGGAAGGCCGAAGGCCGCCACGGGCGGCCGGGCAGGGGCTGCCCGGCCGCCCCCTGGCCGTCGGAGCGGGTAGGGCCCGGCGGCCACGGGTGTTCGGGGCGTGGATCGCGGTCCGGAGCGGACGCGTCACGGCCCGGGAGCAGTATTTATATATGCCATCTACTTTGCAAGGCGTATGAAAACATTCATGTGTGCTTCATGTGCTTCAAAGGGACGGCTCGCCTGTCGGCCGCGTACGTCCGTGGCCCGCGGCACGGGCCGGCGGCCGGCCGCCGCTCACTCCTTGAGGAAGAACCGGTGCTGGTCGGCGACCTGTTCGTACTCCTCGAGCCGGGCCTGGGTGCGCTCCGGATCCGCGTCCGTCATGGCCTGCAGCAGCGCCGCGCACATCACGCCCGGAGCGGCGTAGGAGTCGAACACCAGGTGCGACCCGGTGCCGGTGGCGAAGGTGACGTCGGCTTCGTCGGCGAGGGGGCCCAGCGCCAGATCGGTGATCAGCGCGACCCTCAGCCCGGCGTCCCGGGCGACCCGCACCGCCGTCAGGGTCTCCTGGGCGTGCCGGGGCATGGAGAACACCAGCACCCAGGTGCCGCCGGCCTCCCGTGACTGCAGGAGCGCGTCGTAGGCGACGCTGCCGCCCCGGGTCACCAGCCGGACGTCCGGGTGGATGCGACGGGCGGCGTAGGCGAAGTACTCGGCCAGCGAGACGGAGATGCGCAGCCCGAGCACGGTCAGCGGGGCGGACGCCGACAGCGTGCGACCGGCCTCGATGACCCGGTCCGCGTCGGCGAGGTCCCGCCGCAGGTTCTCCAGGTTCTCGATCTCGGCGTCCACCGCCGCCTGCAACTCGTTGCCCCGGTACGCCTCCGCCGGCCCGCCGGGGAGCGTGCCGAGGGCGATCGCCTGGAGCTTCTCCCGCAGCGCGGGGTACCCGCTGAACCCGACGACCGAGGCGAACCGGGTCACCGAGGGCTGGCTCACCCCGACCCGCTCGGCGAGGTCCGTGATCGACAGGAACGCCGCCTCGGTGAGGTGCTCGATCAGGTACTGGGCGATGCGCCGCTGACCCGGGGAGAGCCGGGGCCGGTCGAACAGCGTGCGGAGTTGGGACGTCGGGGACACCTCCGTGGTCCGCCCCGCCTTCCCCGAGGTGATCGCGGACGCCTGGGCGCGTACCTGCTGCGGCGATGGCACCGGGGTGCCTCCTTCGTCTCCCACGAATGTTCAATTTAGCCCACGCACGGTGGCGACCGGGCTCGAGCGACACCGAGGCCGCCGGGCGGCCGACGTCCGTGCGGGCCCGTCACCGCCGGTAGAGGGTGATGGAATGGCCGACGTCGTCGACCGGACGGCTGCTGTCGATCAACTCGGCCAATCTGCCGGTCGCCTTGGCCGCCGCCGAGTCCGACACGGCCAGCACCCCGCGCACCCGGCCCGGTGGCACCCGCAGCGGATCGGCGGCGCGGATGCCGTAGTACGACGGCACCCCGCTGCCCTTGTACACCAGCCAGATCCGCTCCCCCCGGTACCGCTCGCGCAGCCGATCGGCGAGCCGGCCGAGATCCTGGCCCCAGTCCACGTTGGAGTCGTGCAGCCGCAGCCGCGTCTTCGCCGGGCCGCCGAAGGCCTCGTTGGAGTACGGCAGATAGTGCGGATACGTCCGCAGCGAGCCGGCCGCGACGAACGCCACCAGCACCGCGGTGACCACCGGCACCCACCGCCACCGCAGGACGAGCACGCACCCCGCCGCCACCGCGAGGAACATCGGCAGGAACAGGGCGTACCGCGTGCCGAAGTCCCGGCTGCCGTACATGGCGGCGGCCAGCAGCACCGCCGGAGCCGCCGTCAGATACGGCGCCGCGGGCCGCAACCGCCGCACCGCCACCACCGCGGCGGTTCCGGCGGTCCACAGCGCGAGCGCGCCGAGCGGCGTTTTCACCAGCAGCGCGGCCGGCAGGTAGTACCAGAGGGAGCCGGTGTAGACCCGGCCGAAGAGGAAGCCCTCCCAGGGGCGGTTCTCGAGGGCGAACTGGACGCGCACGCCGTCCCGGTAGGGCTCGGGGAACGGCAGCGACTCCACGGCCAGGCCCCGCAGTCCGTGCACCGCGGGCACCTGCTGCGGATCCCAGCGCAGTCGCGGATCGACGACCAGGTAAGCGGCCCAGACGACGGCGACCGCGACCAGCCCGACGACGGACGCCCCGGCGAGCGCCCGCAGCAGCCTGCGCCCCGCGGCGCCCCCGGACGCCCGCCAGACCGGCACCGCGGCGAGGGCGAGCAGCACCGGAATCACGGGCAGGGTGCTCATCTTCGTCGCCAGCGCCGCCCCCAGCGCCGCACCGGCGAGCGGCAGATGGAGCCGGGGCCGCAGCCGGGCCCGCCACAGCAGCCACACCGAGGTCAGGACGGACCCGGCGGCCGGTACGTCGAGCGTCGCCAGGGAGCCGTGGGCGATCACGTCGGGGGAGAGGCAGTACAGCGCGAGCGCGACCGACGCACCCGCGTCACCGGTGAGTTCGCGGGCGAAGGCGAACACCACGAGCCCGAACAGCAGCGTCAGCGCGATCACCGGAAGACGGGCCCACAGCATCAGCCGCCACGGGTCGTTGCCCGACTCGTACAACAGATGCCGCCCCAACTCGCTCTGGTTCCCGCGGAATTCGGGATCGAGGTGTGGATCCGCGACCGCGACCCCGGCGGCGACCACCAGCTTCCCGAGCGGGGGATGCTCGGGGTTGTACCGCAGGCTGCGCTCCTCCAGATACACGGCGGCCGCGCCCACGTACACCGGCTCGTCGATCGTCGGAGTCTGCCGCACGGCGGCGGTCACCATCGCGACGGCCATCTGCCCGAGCAGCAGCACCGTCACCACGGCCACCGGCCACCGCCGCCCCGGGCCGGCCGGGCGGACCACGGCCGCCGTCGGCACGGACCCCCGCTCACCCTCGCCGGGCAACGCCCGCCGCGGCCCGCGCCCCACCGGAAGACGACTCATACCGCCCCACTCTCGCACCGCCGCGCCCTTGTCGGGCGTCAAGCGGCCGGAGGGGCGCGCCGTTCCTCCGGGCGGCGGCGGGGCGGCGGGTGAGTGTCAGGCAGCGCGCCGCACGACGGCCGGCGCCTGAGCGGCGAGGTCCGCCAGCGGGGCGCCGCTCAGCCGGCACACCGTCCAGTCGCCCAGGAACTCCGCCCCGAGCGACCGGTAGAAGCCGATCGTCGGCTCGTTCCAGTCCAGCACCACCCACTCGAAGCGCTCGAAACCGTTCTCCCGGCAGATCGCCGCGAGGGCGGCCAGCAGTGCCCTGCCGTGCCCGGCGCCCCGGACGTGCGGACGTACGAAGAGGTCCTCCAGGTACATCCCCCGGGCGCCCGTCCAGGTGGAGAAACGCGGGAACCACAGGGCGAAGCCCGCGACCCGGCCGTCGGCGTCGTCCTCGGCGATCAGGACGGACGCGGCGGGGTGCGCGCCGAACAACGCCTCGCGCAGCTGCTCCTCGGTGGCGCGGGACTGCTCGGCGGCCTTCTCGTAGGCGGCGAGTTCGTGGATCATCGCCAGGATCTCGGGGACGTCGTGCACGGTGGCGGTTCGGATCATGGCCCGGAGCATGAAGCACCGGGCCGTGCCGTGTCCATCGGGAACGACCCGGTGGACGGCCCGAGCCGCTCAGGGCGGCGGCGCACTCATGCCGCGGTGTCCGCGCGCGGCACCGCGGACGTCGGCACCACGAGGTCGGCGCGGCGCCGGGTCGGGGCGATCAGTTCGGCGTTGGGCTGGTCCGTGCGAAGGGCCCAGGCCACCGCCTCGTCATGGCGTTTGCCGAACTCCTCGTGGCGGGCCACCAGCCGGCGCAGCCGCTCCTCCTCGTCCAGCTCGCAGAACCACACCTCGTCGAGCTGCGGCCGGACCCGGGCCCAGGCGCCGGTGTCCAGCAGCAGGTAGTTCCCCTCCGTGACCACCAGCCGGGCCGTCGGCGGCACCGGCACGGCACCCGCGACCGGCTGCTCCAGCACCCGTTCGAAGCCGGGCGCGTACACGACGTCGTCGTACGTCTCCTCGCGCAGGCGTCGCAGCAGCTCCGCGTACCCGGCGGCGTCGAAGGTGTCCGGGGCGCCCTTGCGGTCCCGGCGGCCGAGGCGGTCCAGTTCGGCGTCGGCGAGGTGGAAGCCGTCCATGGGGACGTGCGCGACCCACGGCTCCCCGGTGCCGTTCAACTCCCGCACCAGGTGCCCGGCGAGCGTGGACTTGCCGGAGCCCGGGCTGCCGGCGATGCCGAGCACCGCGCGCCGGCCGATCCCGGTGAGGGCGCGGGCGCGGCTGAGGAGACCGTCGAAGGTGGGCGTCACACGGACGAGTCTGTCATCCGCGCTGTTCGTGTCCGCCGCCGAGCGGGGAAGGTGTCCGGTATGACGGATCTGGGCCTGCCCAAGACCATCCTGGCCTGCCTCTTCGACCTCGACGGCGTCATCACCAGGACGGCCGCCGTGCACGCGGCGGCCTGGAAGGAGACGTTCGACGCCTTCCTGCGCGAGCGGGACGGTGCCGGCTTCCGGCCCTTCGACGCCGGCGACTACGCCGAGTACGTCGACGGCCGTCCGCGTGCCGACGGCGTACGCACCTTCCTCGCCTCCCGGGCCGTCGGACTGCCCGAGGGGGAACCCGGGGACCCGCCCGACGCCCCGACCGTGCACGGGCTCGGCAACCGCAAGAACGAGCTGCTCCTGGAGCGGATCCGAGCCGGCGGGGTCGACGCCTACGACGGCACCCTGCGGTACATCGGGGCGGTCCGCGCCCGCCGGCTGCGCACCGCTGTCGTCTCCGCCAGCGCCAACTGCCTCGACGTGCTGCGCGCCATCGGCGCCGAGCACCTCTTCGACGTCCGCGTCGACGGCGTGGTCGCCGCCGAACGCGGCCTGCCGGGCAAGCCGCGCCCCGACACCTTCCTCGCCGCGGCCCGGGACCTCGGGGTGCCTCCCGGCCGGGCCGCCGTGTTCGAGGACGCGCTGGCCGGCATGGACGCGGGCCGCGCCGGTCACTTCGGATACGTGGTCGGCGTGGACCGCGTCGGACGACCGGACGCGCTGTACGCCCACGGCGCCGACCGGGTCGTGACGGACCTCGAGGAGCTCCTCGAGGGACCGGGGGAGCGGCGGCCCCCGCGGACGGGATGAGGCGAACGGCCGTACTCCGCTCTCCCCGCCTGTCCCTTGCGGGTTAGCTTGTCCGTGTTCGCGCAGTTCGCCTGCCGGCGGCTCGCCGGAGCGAGGGATGCAAGGGACGGACGATGCCCGACGGAAGCGGCCTGCTCCTCACCGGAGGACGGCGACGCGCGCACACGTCCCCGGGCGCGCCCCGCCCGGCCGCCGGCGCCGCACCGCTCGTGGCCCTGGCCGCCGTCTTCGCCCTCGCCCAACTCGTCCTGGTCCGACCGGGCCTGGGACTCGGCTGGGACGAGATCGTCTACGTCAGCCAGGTCACGTCCCACCACCCGGCCGCCTTCTTCAGCGCCCCGCGCTCCCGCGGCGTCTCGCTCCTGGTGGCGCCCGTCGCGTCCTGGTCCTCGTCCACCGTCCTGCTGCGCGTCTACCTCGCCCTGCTGTCCGGCCTCGCCCTGTACCTGGCGCTGCGCGCCTGGCGTGGCCTGTTCCCCACCCGGGTCCTGGTCGCCGCCGGAGCCTTCTACGCCTCCCTGTGGGTGACCCTCTTCTACGGCCCCCAGGCCATGCCCAACCACTGGGTCGCGATCGGCGCCCTGATCACGGTCGGCTCCTTCCTGCGGTACCACGCCGACCGCGCGGCGTGCGGCGCGCTGTGGGGCGTCGTGGCGGGGGCCGCGCTGATGGCGTGGATGCGGCCCACCGACGCCGTCTGGGTGACGGTCCCCCTGTTCGTCCTCGCCCTGGCCGGCCGCCACTGGCGGCTGCTGCTCGCGTCGGCGGCGGGTCTCGCCGCGGGCGCGGCCGAATGGGTGGCCGAGGCCTACGCGGGCTACGGCGGCCTGGGGGAGCGGCTGGCCGAGGCCTCCCGCATCCAGGGCGGGCTCGGTTGGCACCTGGCCGTCGACGACCAGCTGCGCAGCCTGGGCGGGCGCGGCCTGTGCCGCCCCTGCACCGGGCCGATGCCCCATCCGGTGATCACCCTCTGGTGGTTCGCCCTGCCCCTGCTCGCCGTCCTCGGACTGGTCGTCGCCGTACGGGCCCGGCGTGCCCTGCGTACCGTGACACCGCTGGCCTGCGCCACCACGGCCGCCCTCCCGTACCTGTTCATGATCGGGTACGCGGCGCCCCGCTTCCTCCAGCCCGCCTACGCCCTGCTCGCGATTCCCGTCGCCGACGGACTGTGGCACCTGGTCGGGAAACCGGACGGGAAGCGGCACCCGGGAGGGAGACGGCGCCCGGTCGTGGCGGCACTGGTCGCGCTCGCCCTGGCCGGCCATCTGGCGGTGCAGCTGGCCGTCCTGGTGCGCACCGTCGACCGCAACACCGAAAGCCGCCGGGACTGGACCCGCGCCGCCGGCGAACTGCACCGGCTCGGGGTCCGCCCGCCCTGTCTGATCACCGGCCACGAGGCCATCCCCGTCGGCTACTACACCGGCTGCTCCTCCGGCGAGACCGGCGGGAACAACGAGAACATCACGGTGGCGGAGATCCTGCGCACCGCGGACCGCGTCCCCGTGGCCGCGCTCACCGGCCCCGGCGGCGTCCCACCCCACTACGCGCGGCCCTGGCCGGTCCACCGGGTCGGCGACCTCGAGGCCCGCATCGCCCCGGCACCCCGGCAGGACGCCTCCGGCTGACGCCCGGACCGCCGGGGCGCGGCAGGACCCCGCAGGTCGAATCGGGGTTGGACGGCTCATAACGGGAAACGTGAACCGGACACCCGAGAGGAACGAGCCGACCCAACACGACCAGGGAGGACACCGTGGGCACCGATCCGATGGCGGACGACGTGTACCAGCCCACCGGAGGCAACGAGGAGCAGGAGGACGCCGCGCCCCTCGACCGGCAGAACGCCGTCGACGAACGGACCTATGACGACATCCTGGACGAGGGCTACTCCCCGCCGGAGAAGCCGCTCGGCGTGACCCGGCACGGCACCACGGCCGCCGAACAGCACGAGGGCGAGAGCCTGGACCAACGGCTGGCCCAGGAAGTGCCCGACACCGCCGTGCCCGGCGGGGACGGCGTGGGGGACCTCCCCGGGGGAGAGGGCGAACCGGTCGACCCGGAGACCGGCACCGAGCGTGCCGGACGCCTGGTCGCACCGGACGAGGGCGTCCGCACCGACAGCACGAAGGAGGCCGTCGCCGAGGACGTCGGCATCGACGCGGGGGCCGCCGGTGCGGAAGAGGCCGCTGTACACGTCGTGGAGGACGAAACGGCGTTGCCGGAGGGCCGGGACGGGAACCGGGACAGGACCTGAGCCGGTCGGACCCGCCCCGGCCTGCTCGGGCCCGGCCTGCTTCGTCCCGGCAGGTCGGGGCCGATCGGGCCGGGACCTGGCATCCGGGGCGCCACACCACCGGGCCCGGGGTTCAGGGAAGCAGCTTGTCCAGTGCGGCGGGTCCCTCCTCCGCCAGTTTGCGCTTGGCCCATTCGAGACTCTGCGGGGTGAGGTCCTTGCCGGAGGCAAGGACGAGGTCCTCCGGCGACACATCGGTGCCGGTACGGGCGTGGAGCAGGCCGTCCGGGGTGGTGCGGTCCTCGGACGGCCTGGACTCCTCGGGCTGTGACGTCGACATCTTCTGGCTCCTCGGGTCCGGACGTTGTAGCGGCCCGGTGCGGTCATCGGGTCCGATATCACCATTCAACGCGGGAGCCCGCCGTGCATCCGGAACACGTGGGGCACCGCCTCGAAGGGCCGCTCCTCACGTGCAGGAGTACCTTCCCCGGCCCGCGGAAAACACTGCGAAGACGCCGTCCGGACGGGCCTTAGAAGGGCGACAGCGTCAGGCGCAGGCCGGTGGGGGCCGTGTCCTGGATGTAGGAGGCGAAGTCGGCGACGTCGTCGAAGGCGAAGCCGTACGCCTTTCCGTCCCGGGTGGCCGTGTGCACGGCCTTGGAGTAGTGGTTGGTGAGCTCGGTCCGGTAGAAGGCCGAGGCGTCGGTGGTCGGCTGGTCGGGGTGGCTGAGCAGCGTCGAGCGGTTGAAGCCGGCGCCGAGCACGGCGGCGACCGGGCCGGTCGTGCCGTCGTTGGGAGCGGCGAGCGCGCCGTCGCAGAAGAGCACGTCCCGGGTGGACGGCTTGCCGAAGGAGACCTGGGCGGGCCCGTCGAAGGTGAACCGGTCGCCGCGCACCCGGCCGGTGAAGGTGCCGGCGTTGGTGGTGATCTTCAGGTCCCGGCCGGTGTAGGTGCTCCACACCTCGTCGATGTACGGGGCGAGGTAGTCCTCGGCGAACAGGCCCGAGTCCAGTCCGTGTCCCGGCGCGATGATCCGGGTGTCGTCCACGACGAGCCGCGAGAACGCCTCCGCCCGCCTGACGGCGTCGAACACGGCACGGCGACCCCCCTCGCGGAAGGCGCCCGTGGTCTGGTCCTCGGAGCCGGTGAGCCGGATGCTCAGCGGCAGGCTGAACATGTCGACCATCGTGGTGTTGCAGAACATGCCCGCGGAGTTGTGGGTGAACTCGGCACAGTCGTGCAGCACGCCGTAGTTGGGGTCCGAGGTGACCCAGCCCGCCGGATACTGCAGCGCCGCGTTGCCGTCGCCGTCCGCGACGGCCTTGAACTTGAGCTTCCCGCCGAGGGCCACGTAGACACGGCCGGACATGTACGGCAGGGACAGCCTGGTCTCGCCGCTGCCGGCCAGGCTGATCGCGTAGTCGGTGAAGCCGTCGGCGCCGTTGTCCGACAGGGCGATCGGGGCCAGGGCGCCGTCGGGGGTGACCCGCACCTGACGGCCGTCCTGGTTGCCCACGATGTAGAGGTGCACGCTCGCGTTGTCGAAGGAACCGCTGTTGTTGACGACCGTCAGCGGGAGGGAGCCCGCGGCGGCCGTGGCGGCCTTCGTGCCGGCGGGCGACTCCGCGAGGGCGTGGGGGGCGAGCGCGGCGACGGCGGGCGCGGCCACGGCTGCCCCACCGAGGGCGAAGAGGACCTTCCGGCGGCCGAGGGAACGCTGGTGACGAGGAGTCATGTGGGGGGTCTCCTGAGGTGATCGTGGGGGTTCCGGACGGCGTCGACCCGGCCTGGGACCTCGGGAGTGGAGCGCCCCAAGGAGCCTGAGAGCGCTCTCAGGCCGTGCGCCGACGCCTGCGCACGGCCTTGATGGTACGGACCGGAACGACCCCCGCCAACGGTCCGACTTGTCCCTCGACCTGCCCTGAACAGCGGTTACTTGAACGGTGTACGGAAACCCCGCGATTGCTTAAGCGCTTCTTAAGCGTCGTTTAAGCCGGAGACGTCAGGGGCCGGAACGGACCGCTCCGCTGTCGAGCAGGGTCTCCGCGGTGGCCAGGATCTCGGTGACGCGGAGCGCGAACGCGGCGTCGCAGGGATGAGGCCTGCCGGTGTCCGCGGCGGCGCGGAGCGCGTCGACGGCCCGTCCGAGGGCGGGGACCGCCCCGTGGGCCGTCTCCGGCAGGACGGTGACGCCGGACTTGCCGCGGAGTTCCACGGTGGCGCCGGCGGCGGCCGGGGGCGCGGTCAGGCTCAGGGTGATGGTGCTCGAAGCGTCGCTCGTGTGCTCCAGCACGAGGTGGACGGTGTCACCGGGGCCGTGCGCCGCCGCCGACACCCGCCGGACGTCGCCGAGCAGGGGCAGCAGTACGGACAGGGCGTGCGGGCCGACGTCCCACAGCGCCCCCTTCTCCCGCCGCCAGGGCGAGTCCGCGAACGGACTGTCGCCGGAGGTGAACACCGATCCGAGCCACTCCGCCCGCGCGGTGAACCAACTGCCCACGCCCGCCTGCTCACTGATCCACGCGGCCGGTTCGGGCTGGAAACGGGTGGTGAAGAAGACCACGGAGGCGACCCGCGTCTCCTCGACCGCCTCCGCCACCGCCCGCCCCTGCGCCACCGTCGGGGCGAGCGGCTTGTCGAGCAGCAGATGGCGTCCCGCCCGCGCCGCACGGACCGCGAGGCCGGCCTGCACGTCCGGCGGCAGGGCCACGGCGACGGCGTCCACGTCGGCGATCAGGGCGTCGACGTCGTCGTACGCGCGCGTGCCGTGCCGGCCGGCCAGCTCCGCGGCGGCGTCGGAGCGGCGGCCCCACACGCCGACGAAGTCGAGGTCCCGGTGCCCGCTCAGCGCGGGGGCGTGTGCCATCTGCGCCCAGGGGCCGGTGCCGAGCAGTCCGATACGCATGCCGTCGCTTCTCCCGAGCCGTGTCCGCCGCCGGCCGGTGGTGCCCGGCCCGATGTCGGCCCGAGCGTGTCACACCGGCCGGGGCGACGGAGCACCGGGTCTCACCGATTCAGGCCAGTCGAGCAAATGGGATGAATGTTTCGGTGCGCTCCGGGTAAGCGCCCGTCACACTCGGAGATCAGAGAGAGGCGTTTTCGTGCTGGTACCGGATCCCAAGAGGGTCAGACAGTTGCTGACGCGTTACGCGACGCTGCGGATCGCGCAGGCGGAGCGGTACTCGCCCGTCGCGGCGCGCGAGCTGGAGGACATCACGTACACGCTCTGCGTGATGACGGGAACGGCGGGCATCCGCGAGGCCGTCGCCCGCGCGGACGCGCTGCTCACCGGGGAGCGGACCGTGACGGACGTCCGGACCACGGACGTGGACGACGAGAGCGGCCGGGCCCTGGTCGGGTGACGGCTTTCGGGCCGTGTTCCGCCGTTCCGCCGCAGCAGGCGGGTCTTCGGCTACGAGCCGGCGCCCGCGACGGGCCGTCGCCCGTGGAACGCCGACCGGTACGCATGCGGTGTGGTGCCCACCACCTTGCGGAACCGCTCACGGAACGCCGTGGGTGAGCCGAACCCCGACTGCTGGGCGATCCGTTCGACGGTGTAGTCGCTGTTCTCCAGCAGGTACTGTGCCCGCCGCACCCGCGCCCGCAGCAGCCACTGCACCGGAGTGCTGCCCGTCTGCTCACGGAACCGGCGGCCGAAGGTGCGCTCGCTCATCCCGGCGCGCGCCGCCATCGTCCCGAGGGTGACCTCGTGCGCCAGATTGTCCTCGAGCCACTCCATGAGCGGTTCCAGGGCCGACCCGCGGGGCACGGGCGGGTGCTGGTGCACGATGAACTGGGCCTGCCCGCCCTCCCGTTCCAGCGGCATGACGGACATCCGGGCCGTGTTCGCGGCCACGGCCGAGCCGAGGTCCCGGCGGATCATGTGCAGGCACATGTCCAGGGCGGCGGCGGCGCCGGCCGAGGTGAGGATCTGCCCGTTGTCGACGTAGAGCACGTCGGGCTGCACCTCGACGTGCGGAAAGTCACGGGCCAGCCGGCTCGCTGCCACCCAGTGCGTGGTGGCGCGCAGCCCGTCCAGCAGCCCGGCCTCCGCCAGGACGAACGCGCCCACGCACACCGAGGCGATCCGGGTGCCCGCCCCGGCCGCCCGGCGCAGTGCCGCGCGGACGGCGGGGGAGAGCGGCGCGGCACCCTCGGCGCAACCCGGGACGATGATCGTGTCGGCGTCCGCCAGGGCCTCCAGCCCGCGGTCGACGCGCAGGACCAGCCCGCCGTCCGCCACCACCTCGGGTGTCTCCGCGCACGGGCGGACCCGGTAGGCGGGCCGGCCGTCGGGCAGGTGCGTCCAGTCGAAGGTCTGCATGGGGGCCGCCATGTCGAACGGGATGACCCGGTCGAGCAACAGAATCGCCACGGAGTGCATGAGCGCCACGATAGACGGATTCCCGCCACCGGCAGGAGCCGGGCGGAGCCGGGGCGGCGGTACGGCGACGTCCGGGAGGGCAGCTCGGGGGTGTTGGCGGGAACCCGTCGGAAGCTGTCGATCCAGCCCCTGGGCGCTCGTCCCCGGGACTTCTAGCGTGGGCCCGGCACCGCTGCCCGCACCAAGGAAAGAGCCCAGGTGACCAAGTTCCTGCTGTCCGTCCACGTCCTCGCCGCCATCATCGCCGTCGGTCCCGTGACCGTCGCGGCGAGCATGTTCCCGCCGGCCGTGCGCCGGGCCGCCGCCGAGGGCGGCGGGCCCGCGGCGGCGGGGGCGACCACGGTCGGAGTGCTGCACCGCATCTGCGGGGTCTACGCCCGGATCGGGATCGCGGTGCCCGTCCTCGGGCTCGCCACGGCCCTCGCCATGGGGGTCCTGGGCGACGGCTGGCTCATCACCTCCATCGCCCTGACGGCGGCTGCCGCGGGCATCCTGATCGCCTTCGTCCTGCCCGGCCAGGAGGAGTTCGTCGAGCAGTTGGCACAGGGCCATGCCGTCGACCGGCGGGCCACGGTGCGACTGGCCATGTCCACCGGTGTGTTCAACCTGCTGTGGGCGACGGTCACGATCCTCATGATCGTTCGCCCCGGCTCCACGACGGGAGCCTGACCGAGCCGGGCCGGGCCGCGCCGGGCCCGGCCCGGGGCTCGCGCGGGCCGCCCCTCCTGTCCCGGTCTGCGTCAAGTCGTACGGGTGAATTCCCGCGTCATGGTGTCCGGGCACCTACACTCGGCAGTCGCGCCTCCCGCTCCGGGGGCGACGAGCAGAGAGGCGCGTTGCCGGGTGTTCCAGGATTCCCCCATCTACGACCGACTCATCACGGAGCGCGGCGATGTGCCCGCGCAGGTCCGCCGGGAGGCCGAACGAGTGAGCAGGGAACTGGAGCTGGTCATGCGGCCCCTGCAGTCCTCCGGGTACACCCCGGGCCTCGACCGTCCGCAGTCTCCGGGAAACGGCTGGCAGCGCACCGCCCTGTTGCCCGGCCCCCGGCCGCACTGACCCGGAGGGAACGGCCCGCACCGCCGCGCCCGGAGGTGGTAGCGGGTCTCAACGCGCCGTGGTGCGCACCCCGTTGACACCCGGGGTCTCCTTGGGCAGGGGCCGGGCCAGCCACTCGGCGACGGCACGGGCGATCGGCTGTCCCGTCTCCACCTCGACGAATCCGAACTGACCTGACTGGTTGCACTCCAGGAACCACCACGTTCCGTCCGCGTCCTCGGCGAAGTCGAAGGCTCCGTAAGCCAGTTCGGCCTCGCGCAGATAGGCGCGGACGGCGTCGGCGGTGCGTGGCGGCACCTCGACCGGCTCCCAGGGAGAGGGGGATGTGGCGAAACGCACGTCGACCTCCGTCGGTTCCGTGTCCGGGGCCGTCGCCTTGCGGGCGGCCAGCAGGCGCTCGCCCACGACGGTGAGCCGGATGTCGGCCCGCTTCGCGATCCGCCGCTGGAGCAGCGTCGGCCCGAACGCCACGGCGGCGAAGTCGGTGTCCGGAGCCACCCGGCTGGTCGGCACGGCCCGCGGCGGGTCCTGCGGATGCGCGCCGGAGACCGGTTTGACCACCAGGTCCGGGAAGCGCTCGGCGAACTCCCGGGCGGCGCGCGGAAAAGTGGTGATCACCGTGGCGGGCACGGGCAGGCCGCAGCGCTGGGCCAGTCGTAGCTGCCACGGCTTGTGACGGGCCTGCCGGGCCGCGTCCGGATGGTTCATCCAGCGGGCGTCCGAGCCGCGCAGCATGCCGTAGAGGGCCTGGGCGGCCTCCTCGGTCAGCCACGGGGACGGCCGGGCCGCCCGCCCGGCCGGGACGCCCGGCCTGCGCACCCACACGGACCGCAGCCCGCCGATGCTCACCAGCCTTCCCCCGGCGGAGAGATGACCGCGAAAGCGGCCGTGGACGTATTCACCCGAGAGCGAGACCCCGCCGGTCAGGTCTGCCGGGTCGAGGCGCACCACCGGAACCCCGGAGCCGTGCAGATGCACGACCACCATGTCGGCGGTCACGTCCTCTTCACAGGTGAGGATCAGTACGGTCATCGTCTGTGGTCCATGGTCAGTCGTCGAAGTGGGTCTTGGACCCCGCGGTGGACGTCGTGGTGCCCACCTCCCGCAACAGTGCGTGATCGCAGGCCGCCACCCGTCCGTCGACGAGTACGTTCAACTGCAGTCCAGAGTCGTACACATACGGAGTGGTTACGGCCAACTCCGGTGCCGGACGTGCGTAGTTGAGCGCGAACGGTTGCATCGTCTCTCCCTCGTCGGTACCGCGCCGACCAGCGACGGCCCACCGTGCGCCGCTGCTTGGTCCGCCGACTTGTTTTGGCTTCCAGAGACTTATACGAATCGAACGGGTGGTTGGTTTCCTTACGGAGCGTAGTCGTCGGCGGGTTCACGGTCCGGTCGCCGGGGCGTCGCCCCGAGGGAACGTGCGCCGAGGGGGCCGCGCATGGTGCGCAGGGCGAGCAGCAGGACGCCGATGTCGTCCAGATATATGGGGTCGGGCAGCAGGTCGGCCGGCAGCACCAGATAGAGGACCGCACCCCAGAAGACCCAGCGCGGGCCCGTGGGCAGGCCGGCGTCCCGCAACGCCCGCCGGGTGCGCACCAGCCGCACCAGGAGGGCCACGGCGCAGGCCAGTACGGCGGCCGCGACGACGGCGACGACGAGTACCACGGTGGTGTCCACGGGTGTCCTCCTCCAAGTGCGGCGAGGCGATGGTGTCTCTGTCTGGATGCCCGGTAACGGCCCCGGCTATGGCATCCGTCGGAAGCATGGAGCAATACAGGTCATACCCATGGCCCAGCCGAGTGGCCGTGTGGAGCGAGGGGGCCTAGTAATGGTCCACGTAACGTCGCTCGTCGTACGTCCGGGGGCGAGGAGCGGCCTCAGCCTTCTTCATGGAGCCGAGCATGACCACCTGCTCTTCGTCACCCTCCTCGAACACCTCGAACGAATCCGCGATACTCGCCGGGACGGATCCGGCCCTTCCACCACCTCCGACGACGCCCCCTCCGTCCGCCGGGACGGTCTCCGTCACCGGCGCCGGCCTGCTGGACCCGGCCCCGCCCGGCACCGGGGACGCCGTCGGCGGCCTGATGTGCGCGGCGGTCTCGGACCGCCCCCTGGAGGAGGTCGCCGACCTCATCACGTCGCTGGCACGCTCGCCCGAGCACACGCCGACCGTGGTCGACGCCCTGCGCGCCGTCGGGGTGGGCCGGCCCGTGGAGGACGTCGCCCGTCTGGTCGCCCTGCTGACCCGGCCGCCCCGCGACGCCGACAGCGCCGACGAGGTGATCCGAGCCGCGGCGGCGCACCGTCCCGTGGCGGACGTGACCCGGCTGGTGGAGCTGCTGCAGAACGAGGAACTGGCGCCCCACTGTCGTGAGGAGGCGCTGCGGGCCGCGGCTTCCGGCCGCTCCGTCGAGGAACTCATCGAGTTGATAGACCGGCTGGCCGCCCAGGAACCGCCGGAACGCTCCGGCAGCCCGGTGACGGCCCCGCCCCGCTCCGGGGACGGCGACGGGTACGCGGACGACGCGTACGGCGCGGACGACGACCGGCACCGAGCCCCGTACCGGGCCGGGAGCAGCGGCCAGGGCGGGGACGGGCGCGGAACGACGCCGGAGGCCGGGTACCGGACCCTCCACCGCGGTGCCCGGGGCGCGGCGGCCCTGCGCTCGAGACGGCGGGTCAGGCACCACCGGCCCCGCACGCGAACGGGGCAGGGCACGCGACCCGGCCGGAGACCCGACGGCACCGTCCCCGTGCACCCGCCCGAACCGGCGGACCGGTCCCTGACCTGGTCCAGCTGGCTCGCCGCGGTGGCCCTCGCCCTGTGCGCGGTGGCCCACTTCCCCCTGCACTGCGACGGTTCCGCGCTGGGTCTGCACGCCCTCACCGTCGGTCTGTCGGTGCTCTGCACGGCGCTGGCCCTGATCCTGGTGGTGCGCCCCGGCGCGCTGGTGCTCGCGCCGGCGGTCGTCGTACCCGCGGCCCTGGTCGGGGCGCACGCCTACGGTTCGTCCTTCCCGTCCGTCCTCCTGTCCCGGGCCGTCCGCCTCGCGCTCGCCCCGCAGTGGCTGGCCGGCGCGACGGCGATCACCGCCGCGCTGCTGGCGCTGACGGCCCTGATCGTCCGGGTGGTGTCCCCGTTCCCCGGCAGGCACTGGGCGGTGTGGCCGGCGCCCGGGACACACCGGGCGCCGGACTGAACGCACGCCGGCCGAGGAGGGACGCCGGGTTCACCGGGCCCGGGCCGGAACCGGCCCGGCGCGGGCCGACCGGGCGCGGGCCGACCGGGCAGCGACGGGGAAAGCCCTACGGGTCCGAAGCCGCCGACCGTCCGTCGGTGGCCGGCGGGGCCCCGTGCTCCTCCTCGGCGGCCCCGGGGCGACGCGCCGCCCTGGGGCCGAACTTCAGGCGCTCCAGCGTGCGCGTCAGCTGCCGCACGGGCGACGGAGCCGGCGTACTGCCGGGCGGCAGGGCGCGGGGCCCGGAGGCCGCGGCGGACTCCCGGTAGGCGGCCAGCGCCTCGTGCGCGCTCTCGGCCGCCTCGCGGTACAGGTCGCGGGACTTCGTCATGGCCTCCAGCGCGTCGGCGTACATGGCGACCAGCCGGCGCTCCCGGGCGAGCTCCTCCTCCAGGGTCAGCAGGCGCCAGTCCTCCCGCAGCGCGGTCAGGGCGGCCTCGGCGCCTTCCGGCAGCGGAAGCGGCAGCGCCGCGAACCGGCTCACCGTGTCGACCAGGTCGGCGGGGCGGGTGCCGTCCAGGAACACCGCGCGCACCGAGAACTCCCCGGCGTCGTAGCCGTCCGGGACCGGTCCGCCGGGCAGGACCACCGCACCGCCGCGCGGCACCTCGACACCGGAGTCCCGCAGCGCCCAGTTCACGACCCGCAGCTGATGCGGCGCGGCCCGGTGCTCCACCACGCGATGCCGCAGCCCCGACGGCAGCCAGTAGGCGAGCGGCAGCAGGCCGCGGGCGTCGGTGGTCATCGCCTCGTGGACGACGACGTGGATGTTCCACCCGGTGCCGTCTGCGCTCCGCGCGCAGTCGCGCAGCAGCCGCCGTACGGCCTTGTCGTCCTCGGGGAGCGGATTGACCTCTCCCAGCCGCAGTCCCGTGGCCGCGTCGTGGTTCCAGTCCGGGTCCGGGTCGTCCAGGGGCCAGAACATGCCCGCGGGGGACGGCCATGAGAGGTCCCAGGGCTGCTCGGCCTCGGCCACCAGGATCCAGCGCTGCCCGTCCCCGCCGGCGGGACCGAGGCTCAGCCGGGCGCGCACGGTCACCGCCCCGGAGACCCGGGCGCGGGCCTGGAACACCCGGTCCGGCGTGTCGTGCCGCGTCCCGTGCCCCGCTTCGGGCACGCCGTCGGGCATGTCGTCGGGCACTTCCAGGAAGGCGTCGATGCTCCCGTCGCCCTTCAGCCGGTGCAGGGTGCGCCGGAGCACGTCCGGCGCCGAGGCGCCGGTGTACCGGCCGGCGGTCAGCCAGACGGACGGAGGGACCGTGGGGTGGGCTGTGCGTGAGGTGAGCATGGGTCCAGGGGTGAGCGGGGGCACGTGCTCCTGCCATTGTCGTCGCTGTCGGACGGCGAACTGACGCGGGGCCCGCCGGGCGGCGGTCCTCGTCCGCGGCTACCCGCGCGGTGGGGTTCTCATGTGTCACGTGTCATCCCCGCACGCGGGTCCCGCGCACGGGGTGTGCGGGACGCACACATGACGGAGGGCTTTCACCCATGGTCGCGACAGTACCCGGTCCCCACAATGGAATCCGGCGGGCAGGGCCGACCCGTCATCCGCACAGGGGAAGGCCCTGCCCGCACCGCGCCGCCCACCGGACCGGGAAAATCGCCGAGGCTATCAGTACCGGGGTGCCCTTGTCGCATATTCCAAGGGAAAACACCAAAGCTCTCACCTCGATCGAGCACACACCGTAGCGTCGACGTCACGTTCGCGGTACAGCCGTGCGATGAGGGGGGATCCGGCGTGCCCGGAATCGACGAGAGCCTGCTGGAAGCCATGCGACTGCCCGGTGCGCGGGGTGCACTGGTGGTCGACTGGATCAGTGGGCTCGCGCTGGGCGCGGTGGGCGACGCGCCGGGCGACGACCCGGAGGCGACAGCGGCGGAGACCGCCGAACTCGCCCGCCTCGCCATGGAGAGCGGCACACTCGCACCGGCCGACGGCGGTCTGTCCGTCGCGTCCGTCGCCTCCGGCAAGGAACCTCCCGTCCAGGACCTCATCCTCACCACCGTCGACGCGTACCACCTGCTCCGGTTCGTCATCACGGCCTTCGACAGCACCGTGTTCCTGTACCTGTGGCTCGACCGCCGGGACGGCAACCTGGCCCTGGCCCGCATCCGGCTGGCCGAGATGGCGGACCGGCTGGTGCTCGGATGACCACGGCGGCACCCATCGAGGGATCGGCACCCGTCGGCGGATCGGCGCCGGCCGTGCTCGGCAGCCTGGCGGCGGACCGCGCCACCGGGGCCCTCTCCACCGAGTCCGGGGTCTTCTACCTGGCGGCGGGGCACATCGTCCACGTCGAATCCGTGTACAGCCCCGACCTCGGCGATCTGCTCACCCGCAGCGGTGCCCTCCCGGCCGACGGCTGGTGGGAGGCGGTCGAGCGGGCCGGGGCCCGCCACCGCGTCGGCCGCCAGCTGGTCGACAGCGGCCGTCTCACCGCGGGCGCGCTGGAACTGTGCCACACGGGCGCGCTGTTCGACGCGGCGTACTTCGCGCTGGCCCAGGACACCGCCGCGCTCCGCTTCCGCCCGCAAGCAGCGCACTGGCTCGGCACGGTCCGCCCCGTCCCGGTGCACAGCGTGCTGCGCGAGTCGCGGCGTCGCCGCGATCTGCTGCACCGCATCTGGCCCGATCCCGCCGTCGACACCGCCCCGCTCACCCGCGCGCCCGGCGCCGACCCGGCGGACCTGCCGCCCCGCCGCGGCCGGGCCCTCGCCCGGGTCGACGGGACCAGCACCGCCGCGCAGATCGCCTCGGCCCTGGCGTGCCGCACCTTCCACACCCTCGTCGAACTGCGTCGCCTGGCCGCCGCCGGACTGATCACCCCCGCACCGCCCCCACCTCCGCCCGTCGCCGCCGTCCCCCACGGCACCGGCGAAGCCGGCTCCCCGTGGGAAGAGCCCGACACAGCGCTGCTGCGACGGCTCCTGGACGCCTTGGAGGCCCTGTGATCCGCGCGCGTCGACAGCGTGCCGAAAGGAGACTGCTCATGGCCGTCGAGACCGACGTGCTGGACGAACTGCGTCGGCTCCGTACCCGGGTCCCCAGGCTGGCGGGGTCGCTCGCGGCCACCGTCGACGGGCTCGTCCTCGCCCACGACGTGCCCGACGCCGAACCGGAGGGGCTGGCAGCGCTCACCGCCGCCGCGCTCGGCGTCGCGTACCGCGTGACGGACGCCACCGCCCGCGGAGAGTTCCGCGAACTGCTGGTGCGCGGGACGCGGGGATACGTGGCGACCTACGCCGCAGGAAACACCACCGTGCTCACCCTGCTCGCCGACGACCGGGTCAACGTGGGCCGGCTGCATCTGGAGGGCCGGCGCAGCGGGGCCCGCATCGCGGACCTGGTCGCCTCCGGTGCCGGCCCCGGAGCGGGCCGGCACGCCGACCGCGCGGTGCCCGAACAAGGACCACCCGTGCCCGCCCCGGACGCGGACCGCCGGATCGGCACCCTCCCGGTGCGCGCTCCGCAGCGGCCCGCACACCGGCCCCGGCCCCAGGCCGACGGCTGAATCCGGGCTCTTCCTCCCGGCCGGCCGCCGCGGCACGCCCCGGCGACCGGCCAGAACAACGATCACGACCGAAAGGAAACCTCTCATGGCCAACACCGAGACCGCGCTCAAGGACTGCCTCAGCTCCATCGACGGCGCGACGGCCGCCGCACTCGTCGACTACACCAGCGGCATGGCGCTCGGCACGATCGGCGGTGGCAAGGACTTCAACCTGGAGGTTGCCGCCGCGGGCAACACCGACGTCATGCGCTCGAAACTGCGCACCATGGAACTCCTGGGGCTGAAGGACGAGATCGACGACATCCTGATCACCCTGGGCAGCCAGTACCACCTGATCCGCCCGCTCAAGGGGCGCGGCGGCAACGGCCTGTTCCTGTACCTGGTCCTGGACAAGGCCCGCGCCAACCTGGCGATGGCCCGCCACCAGCTGCGCCGCATCGAGACCGAACTGGAGGTCTGAACCGGGAGCGGACCGGTTCAGGAACGCCGCACCGGGCGTGTGGGGGGGGGGGCGCCGACGGCCCTCAGGCCCCACCGCGCGGCGGGGCCGGCGGGGGGGGGGGGGGGCCCGCGGGGGGCCCTCGGCGGGGAGCACT
>NZ_JBSGHG010000022.1:0-115255 GCF_053604275.1 Streptomyces sp. NPDC004051
TGCCAGTTGTTCTGCCAAGGGCATGGCTGGTTGGCTACGTTCGGGAGGGATAACCGCTGAAAGCATCTAAGCGGGAAGCCTGCTTCGAGATGAGGGCTCCCACCCACTTGATGGGGTAAGGCTCCCAGGAGATGACTGGGTTGATAGGCCGGATCTGGAAGCCCCGTAAGGGGTGGAGGTGACCGGTACTAATAGGCCGAGGGCTTGTCCTCAGTTGCTCGCGTCCACTGTGTTGGTTCTGAAACCACGAACGACCCCGCACCCCTTTGGGGGGTGTGGTGCGGTTGAGTGTTTCATAGTGTTTCGGTGGTCATAGCGTGGGGGAAACGCCCGGTTACATTCCGAACCCGGAAGCTAAGCCCCAGAGCGCCGATGGTACTGCAGGGGGGACCCTGTGGGAGAGTAGGACGCCGCCGAACAATTTGTGGGAGAGCCCCGCACCGACAGGTGCGGGGCTTTCTGCATTTCAGGGGTGCCGGCAGTAATTCGGGTGAGGACGGTGGCGCCCCGGTACTACGGTGGCCGGCATGACTACTTTCGGGGACTGTGTGGTCCGGCAGGTGCGGGCCGAGGAGTGGGCCGCGGTGAAGGAGCTGCGGCTCATCGCCTTGCGGGACCCGGTCGCGGACATCGCCTTCCTGGAGACGTACGAGACGGCGGTGACGCGGCCTGACACGTACTGGCAGGAGCGGACGGCGCGGGCGGCCGAGGGTGCGGACGGGATGCGGCAGTTCATCGCGGAGACGACGGACGGCACCTGGGCCGGGTCGGTCGCCGTGGTGGTTGAGGAGGCCGGTACGAAGGACTTGGCCGGCTTCACCGTCGAGCAGAGGCAGGGGCATCTCTTCGGGGTGTTCGTACGGCCCGAGTACCGGGGCGGCGGGCTCACCGAGGCGTTGTTCGAGACTGCGCTGGAGTGGGCGTGGGGGGTGGGGTTGGAGCGGGTGCGGCTCATCGTGCACCCGGACAACGCGCGTGCTCTCGGTTTCTACCGCAAGGCGGGCTTCGTGGAGAGCGGGGTGAGCCTGCCGCTGGCGGGAAGGCCGGGCGAGCACGAGGTGGAGATGGCCGTCGAGCGGTGACCTGCGGTGTCTACACCGGTAGTTCGTCGTGGGGCCAGCGGGTGCGGGCCTGCTCGGGGGAGCGGAGGAGGGCCAGGGTGGGCATGCCCCGGTCCGCGCCGGTGGACAGGAGCTCCGGGAGCTGGGGGAGGGGGGCCACGGCCGCCACGTCGTCCAGGACCAGGGTGAGTGGTGGGTCGAGCCGACCGGAGGATGACCGTTCGGCCATGCGCCGGCCGTGCTCGACCACGCTTGCGGTGAGGGCCGTCAGGAACGGCATCGCACCCGGCTGGGTGCGGGGATCCTCGTTGGATTCACCCACCACATAAAGCGTGCCCGTTTCGTGGACGAAGGAATCCAGGGCGAGGGCATCAGTTCGGTTCGGGGTGCAGGCTTCGCGGATGTTGACCGTGAGCAGGGCGGAGAGCGCACGCGTCGTCAGTTGCTGGGCGATGTCCCGGCGTTCCGGGTACGCGGTGAGGGCCGCCTCGAGTTCGCCCGCGGCGCCCGGGGCGGCCTTGGGGTTGGTCCGCAGGACGCGTACCGCGTCCTGGACCTGGGCGCCCTGCGCCCAGCGGTGGACGTGGCGGACGGTGCGGCCGTCGATGGCGGCGGCGTGCAGGTAGCTCCGCAGCAGGGTCTGGGCGGTGTCGCTGACGGCCTGGTCGAGCCGGGAGGCGGGGCGGACCGGGGCCAGCAGGGCGGCGGCGCGGGCGACGGCCGTGTCCTTGTCCTCGCAGCCGGCCGTGGGAGACCAGTGGAGGCGGGCCGGGGTGTCGCAGCGGTGGGTCGGGTCGTAGAGGTGGGTGGGGCCGAGCTTGGCCCGTGCGTCCTTGGTCTCCGCCCAGAGGGAGGCGTCGGAGGTGACGACGAGGACGGGGCCCTCCGCGTCCCGTACGACCGAGGCGGCGGTGGTGTGCCGGGTGTCCGGGGATCCGTAGAACACCGGGTGGGTCGAGAGGGCCGGAGGTGCCGCCGGGTGCGCTGGGGCCGCCGAGGGGGTGGCTTCCTGGGGTGGCACCGTTTCCCGTTCCCGTACGGGCTCGGGCTCGGGTGCCGTTCTCGGTGTGGGTACCTCGTGCCGGATCGGCGCCGGCGCCGCCCGTTCGGCCTTCCGGCGGGCCCGTACCGCTCGCCAGCGGGCCACCGTGCCCAGGACGAAGAGGGTGAGGACCAGCAGCAGCATCAGCTGGCCGATGAACAGGCCCCAGAACAGCCCGTACCCCGAGAGGGCGGAGGCGGGGGCGTCCGGCCAGGCTCCCGGGATGTCGTGGGGTTCGGCGACGAGGTGCCGTATGGCGACCGGGGTGCGGGTGAAGGTGACGCCGGACGGCCAGGAGCCGCGGGCGACGAGGCCCGCGAGGCCGGTGGCCGTCCAGACCAGCAGGGTGATGCCGAGCAGGAACGCGAGCAGTCCGACCAGGAGCCCGTCCGGGACGCCGCCCTGGCCGTTCCGGACGTTGCCGTTGCCGTCAGGTCTCATGCGTGTCGCTCTTCCCTGTCGCCCGAAGCCTCGAAGCCCCGCAACCTCGACGTCCTTACGCCACCGTCGACCGTGAGTCGCCGACGTGCTGTTCCACGAAGGCCGCGGCCCGCTCCTCCGCCTCCAGTTCGGCGGCGAGCAGGGCGTCGTGGGACGGGGCGGTGGAGGACTCGGTCATCGCGCGGTCGGTGAAGACCAGCGGACGCTCGGTCTCGGTGATCAGGTGCTTGACCACCTGCACGTTGCCGTTGACGTCCCAGACCGCGATGCCCGGGGTGAGCGAGGGGATGATCTCCACCGCCCACCGGGGCAGGCCCAGCACTCTGCCCGTCGCCCGTGCCTCGTCGGCCTTCTGGGCGTAGATGGTCCGGGTCGACGCCATCTTCAGGATGGCCGCCGCCTCCTTGGCCGCCGCCCCGTCCACCACGTCGGACAGGTGGTGGACGACCGCGACGAAGGACAGGCCGAGCCGGCGGCCGAACTTCAGCAGCCGCTGGAACAGCTGGGCGACGAACGGGCTGTTGATGATGTGCCAGGCCTCCTCGACCAGGAAGATGCGCTTCTTCCGGTCGGGGCGGATCCAGGTGTGCTCCAGCCAGACGCCGACGATCGCCATCAGGATCGGCATGGCGATGGAGTTGCGGTCGATGTGGGACAGGTCGAAGACGATCAGCGGCGCGTCCAGGTCGATGCCGACCGTCGTCGGGCCGTCGAACATGCCGCGCAGGTCACCGTCGACGAGCCGGTCGAGGACCAGGGCGACGTCCAGGCCCCAGGCCCGTACGTCGTCTATGGCGACGTTCATCGCCTCCGCCGACTCGGGTTCGGGGTGGCGCAGCCGCTCGACGATGTCGGTGAGGACCGGCTGGCGTTCGACGATCGTCTCGGTGACGTAGGCGTGTGCGACCTTGAGGGCGAAGCCGGAGCGCTCGTCGAGGCCGCGGCCCATCGCGACCTCGATGATGGTGCGCAGCAGCGCGAGCTGGCCCGTGGTGGTGATGGTCGGGTCGAGCGGGTTGAGCCGGATGCCGTGGTTCAGAGCGGCCGTGGGGTCCAGCCGGATGGGGGTGATGCCCAGTTCCTGCGCGATGAGGTTCCATTCGCCGACCCCGTCCTCGCCCTGGGCGTCCAGGACGACGACCTGGCGGTCGCGGAAGCGCAGCTGGCGCAGGACGTACGTCTTCTCCAGGGCCGACTTGCCGTTGCCGGACTCGCCGAGGACCAGCCAGTGCGGCGCGGGCAGCTGCTGGCCGTAGAGCTGGAACGGGTCGTAGATGTAGCCCTTGCCGGAGTAGACCTCGCGGCCGATGATGACGCCGGAGTCGCCGAGGCCGGGGGCGGCCGTCGGCAGGTAGACGGCCTGCGCCTGGCCGGTGGACGTGCGCACCGGCAGCCGTGTCGTCTCGACCTTCCCGAACAGGAAGGACGTGAAGGCGTCGGTGACGACGGACAGCGGATCCCGCATCGGACTCAGCCCCTACCTTCGAATGCCGGTGGCGAACGGGAGTGTGTTCACGAAGGCGCGGTGGTGCTCGCGGTCGCACCACTCCAGCTTCAGGTACGACTTTCCGGCCGAGGCGCGGATGGTCCGCTTGTCGCGGGCCAGCGCCTCGGGGCTGCGGGAGGAGACGGTGATGTAGCCGACGAGGTTGACGCCGGCCGCGCCGCTGGCGAGGTCCTCGCCGCGCTGGTCGAGCCTGCCGTGCGCGGCGATGTCCCGCGGGTCGACCGTGCGGTTCATCTTCGCGGCGCGGGACGCCTCGGCCTCGTCGTTGGTCTTCTCCGTCAGCATCCGCTCGATGGCGACCTCGGTGGGTTCGAGGTCCATCGTGACGGCGACGGTACGGATCACGTCCGGCGTGTGGACGAGGAGGGGCGCCAGGAAGTTGACGCCCACCGGGGTCATCGGCCACTCCTTGATCCAGGCCGTGGCGTGGCACCAGGGGGCGCGGGTGGAGGACTCGCGGGTCTTGGCCTGGAGGTAGGTGGGCTCCATGGCGTCCAGCTCGGCCGGCCAGGCGTTGCGCTTGGTCATCGCCTGGATGTGGTCGATCGGGTGGTCCGGGTCGTACATGGAGTGGATCAGCGAGGACAGCCTGCTCTGGCCGAGCGGCTGCCGCACGCGGATGTCGGCCTCCTGGAGCCGGGAGCAGATGTCGGTCAGCTCTCGGGCCATGACGACGGCCAGTCCGGCGTCCCGGTCCACCTTGCGGCGGTTCTGGGTGCGCATCGCGCGGGCCATCGCGTTGGCCTCGGCGGCCAGCTCCCGCGTGTAGTGCATGCAGGCGACCAGGTAGGCGCGGTGCTGCTCGCTGCTGGTGGACACCATCGACTGAAGCTGGTCGTACGACTGCTGGAGCCACGGCGGCGCCTTCTCGTCCCCGCGCAGGGCGACGTCCTTGGCGTGCGCGTCGGGGTCGGCGGGCAGGGTGCGGGCGAGCATTTGGATGCGGGTCACGAAGCCGTCGCCGTTCGCCACGTGCTTGAGCAGCGTGCCGAAGCGGTCGACGAGCGCCTCCTGGTCCTCGGAGTCGCGCAGGCCCACGCCGGGGCCCTCGATCTCGATGGCCGCGGTGACCGTCTTGCGGTCCGCGTGCAGCTGTACGGCGATCTCGTCGGGCCCGAAGGGGGCGGAGAGCCAGGTGATCCGCCCGATCCCGGGCGGCGGCCCGACCTCGACCTCCCGGCCGTCCAGCCGGGTGCCCGCTTCCACGACGTCCGAGCGGTACGTGGTGCCCTGGCGCACGGTCCGCCGGTAGCTCCGGTTGATCTCGAACCACTTGTAGAACGTGCGGCCCCGGTACGGCACGTACACGGCGGCCAGCGCGATCATCGGGAGGCCCGCGAGCAGCACGATCCGCAGGGACAGCACGGGGACGAGGAGACCGGCCATCATGCCGAAGAACGCGCCCAGGACGATCAGCGCGATCTCCCCGGTCTCCCGATTGCGGCCGACGATCGCGTTCGGCCGGGCCCGGCCGATCAGATACGTACGGCGGGGCGTGACCGGATGGGACAGGTGGGAATCGGTCGTCAACGCCCTTCACCTCCCGTGCTGTTGGTACTGCTGCTGTTGCTCCGGCCGGCGTGCGGCGTGGTCACCGGGCTGCCCGAGCGGGGTGCGGGTGCGGCGGGTGCGGCGGAGGGGACGGATCCGCCGCCACCGTTCGAGGGGCGCGAGCTGTGCGCGGCGACTCCGCCGGAGGCGGGGTTGGAGGGGCGCGCGCCGCCGGACGACGAGGACTGGCCGCCCCCGTGGCTGTCGGCGCGGGTGCTGTGGGTCTTGATGCCCTGCGCGACCATGGTCGCGGGGGAGCTCATGACCGCGGCGGCCTTGCTCTCGGCGCCCTGCATGATGCGGTTGTGGCGGGAGTTCGCGATCTCGTCGCCGAAGCCCGGCACGAAGCGGTAGATCATCGCGCTGGCGAAGATGGCCAGCAGGATGATGGCGAGGCCCGACACGATCGCGGCGAGCGAGTCCGGACCCTCGTCCGACGCCAGCGCGCCGGCGAGGCCGAGCACGATGACGATCACCGGCTTCACCAGGATCACTGCGATCATCACACCGGCCCAGCGGCGGACGTGACCCCACAGGTTCTTGTCCACCAGCCCCGCGTACACGACGACACCGAGCAGGGCACCGACGTACAGGAGCACCGCCCGCAGATACAGCTCCAGGTAGAGGACGCCCGCCGCGACGATCGACACCAGCGAGACCACGATCAGCATGATCGGGCCGCCGCCGATGTCGTTCCCCTTGGACAGCGCCTCGGAGAACGTCCCGAAGAACGCGTCCGTCTGGTTCCCGGTCGACTTCGCCAGCACGTCGGAGACGCCGTCGGTCGCCGAGACGACGGTGTAGAGGATCAGTGGTGTGAACGCCGATGCGAGCACCGTCAGCCACAGGAACCCGATGGCCTCGGACATGGCCGTGACGAACGGCACACCGCGCACCGCGCGCTTGGTGACCGCAAGCAGCCAGAGCAGCAGCGTCAGAATCGCCGAGGCGCCGAAAACGATCGCGTAGTGCTTCAGGAACTGCGGATTCGTGAAGTCGACGTTCGCCGTCTCCTGCACGGCCTCGCTGAGCTTGTCGACGGTCCAGGCGGCGGCGTCGGCGCAGCCCTTTGCCAGGGCGGCGAGGGGGTCGAGGGTGGTGGTGGGGTCGTTGAACCTGTCGGCCCCGCTGGACCCGCCGCTGCCGTCTCTGCCGCGGTCACAGTAGTCCTTGGCGGGGCCGTGGATCAGGTCGCAGGGGTCGTTGCTGCCCGTCGGTGTCGGCGTCGGTGTGGGCGCTGCGAAGGCACGCGTGGCGAAGAGGACGGTTGATGCCTGAACAGCCGCGACTACGCCGACCAGCTTGAGCAGGCGACATTTACCGGGCATATGTGAACCCTCCGTACTCCTCGACGGCCTTCGCCATCTCTTCGGCGCTGGAGGCCCGCTCGTCGCCGGGAACCGGCACGGGGCCATCCTTCTGGGAGTGGGTCACGATCTTCCAGTCGTCGTTGGTCCACTCAAGCTGAATGGCGATGGTGAACCAGCTGCTGGTAACCGGGTTGGTGGAGCTCTCGCCCGCGAGGCCCAAGAGGCCACTGCACCAAACTTCGACCGTCGCGGTGTTGTCAGACGACTCGATGACCTTGGTACCGATCGGGCTTGTACGAGAGACGAACGTGGCGCCCTTGGGTGCGGTGCCGTCCTCGTTCAGGCCCACGTTCTTGTTGAACTCTGGCGTGTACGCCTTGTCCAGGCTGGCCTTGAAGTCCGCGACCCGTGCAGGGACGATGACCGCGCCCAGTATGGCGTCGCGCCGAATCTTGTTGAACATCTCGGCAGAGCCCAGCGCCACCGCGTAGTTCGCTGCCGCGCTCTCCGCGCCCTGGCGGTTGTGGGCGAAGCCTGAGGGGATGCCTGCCGCCTTCGACTGGACCGGCTTCTCTCCGGAGGGGGCCGTCGCGGCCGCCTTCGGGGAGTCGTCCTCCTCGCCCGATGAGGAATCGTCTCCTCCACGGTTCGCGAAGGCGATCGCGGCGATCAGGAGCACCACCACGCCGACCACCGTGACCAGGCTGCGCGACGACGTACGGCCACCTCTGCGCCCACCGGCGTACGGGCTGACGTCGGTCTCCGGCAGGCGGGTGTGGGTCTGGCCCGTACCGCCGTACCCACCGGAGTTCCCGTGTTCGTCTCCGAGACTCATGCCGCGTACGCCCCCTCAGCGTCGTGCGGAAACACCTCGTACTCCGCGTACTCCATGTACGACGGTAGCCGTGCTGGTCTCCGCGCGGGCGCGGTGTTATGAGTCGACATCAGGGAAACGCAACCTCAACCGGTGGGCGCGACGGGCGGGTGGGGTGGAAGGAGAGGCCGGACGGGCCCGGTCGGAGGCATGGGGGTCCCCTACACGGCCATTCCGTACACGATGGTGAACACCGTGCCGAGGGAGCCGATGATGAAGACCCCTGTCAGGCCCGCGATGATCAGGCCCTTGCCCTGCTCCGCGCTGAAGGTGTCGCGCAGCGCCGTCGCGCCGATGCGCTGCTTCGCCGCTCCCCAGATGGCGATGCCCAGGCAGATCAGGATGGCGAGCGCCATGACCACTTCGATCATGACCTTGGCCTCGTTGCCCAAGCTGCCGAAGGGGCCCCAGTCGGGAGCGATCCCGCCGATGATGGTGTTGATGTCTCCCTCGTCGGCCGCAAAGAACATGTAAGTCACCGCCCCTGTCGGGTCGTTCCGTGCCCCCTGCGGGCATGCAGAGGTCAGGCCTCATTGTCGCCGACGATGACGCCGTCGGACGTCGACTCGGCGTCATTAGTTGGCGGGTTTCATATGAAGAAAGCTTCTCACCGGCGCGCGCCGGTCCCTGGGAGGGGAGCACACCGATGGGTGATGAGTCGTATCGTCACTCTGTGTATCACGGTTCGGCCACGAAATGGTCGAACTCACCCGCGCGTACGCCGAGGACGAAGGTGTCCCACCGGTGTCGGTCCGTGGTGACGGTGGTCCCGGGGGTCGCGCCGGCGTGGATACGGACGGTGAGGTCGTCGTCGACGGTCACGTCGACGGCGGTGGACCGGTCGGCGGCCACCGCCCGTTCCTCCTTGAGTTCCTGAAGGAGGATCAGGAAGTCGTCCGGCGTGGTGGTGAGGATCGCTCCGCCGGGATCGGCGGACTCGGTTATGTGGATGGCCGCCCGGGGAGCGGTGGTGGCTGCGACGTGTATGCAGGATTCGCCTTCGCCGCAGTACGAGGACTTCTGCCAGTGGAACATGGGCGTGACTGCCTCTCAGATCGACTGGATGATGCGGTGGATGAGGGCCCGGGACTCGATCTCGATCAGGCTGAGGGCCAGCAGGCGGTCGAGGACCTTGCGGTACTTCTCCAGCTGGGCGTCGGCGTCCAGCAGGGCGATGCCGTGGGACTGGTCGAGCTGGACGGTGTCGAGCGCCGGTACAGGGCCGTGCACGTAGTAGATCGGCTGTCCGGCTCCGGGAAAGCCGCCCGCGTCGAAGGGGATGACGTGGATCGAGATGTTGGGGTGCTCGCTCATCTTGAGCAGGTGTTTGAGCTGCCGTTTGGCCACATCCCGCCCGCCGAACCTCATCTGCAGGGCCGCCTCGTGAATGATCGCCTGGTAGGGGGCCGGCTGCTGGCGGAAGATGACGGCCTGGCGCTTGATGCGGAACGAGGTCCGGTGCTCCACCTCGGGGGGTGAGAGGTCGGGGACGACCTGGAGGAACACCTCGCGGGCATGGTCCATCGTCTGCAAGAGGCCGGGGATGCCCGAGGTGTGGGCAGTGCGCAGGGCGGTGCCGTGGTGTTCCAGTTCGGCCAGATCCAGCAGGCCCGACGGCAGGATGTCCCGGTACTCCTCCCACCAGCCGCGTCGGCGCTCGCCGGTCATTGCGGCGAGCCCTTCGACGAGGTCCTTGTCGGGGCAGTCGTATTGGCAGGCCAGAGTGCGCACGCGATCGGCGCTGACCGGCTGTCGTCCTGACTCCATGTTGCTGACCTGGGCTTGCTTGGTCCCCAGGAGTTGTGCGGCCTCCGTCGAGGTCAGGCCGGCGCGCTCGCGCAGTTTGCGCAGCTCGACACCGAAGCGGCGCTGCCGGGCAGTGGGGTTGGTTCTCACGGGCATGCCCGTCGCTCCTCCGTACCACTCGTCACCCACACAGGTGGAAAGAGTAGTTATAGCTCCGATCGGGACAAAGAAAATAGTCCCTGACTGCTAGCTTCCTTCGTGGCGCCCCACCCCAGAAGTGCACTGGTCGACGGACCGGCATGCCACTGGGGAGCAACCGTACGCAACCCTCCAACTTCCCACGGTGATCGGAGACTTCCATGCCCACCGTAAACCCGCCCTGGTCGTACGTCCTTCAACTCCCGCACGATCCCCGTGCTCCGCGCATCGCGCGGGTCACCCTGCGGACCGTGCTGGGGGCGCACGGTCTCGCCGAGCTCGCGCCCACCGCCGAGCTGGTGGCCGCCGAACTCCTCGCCAACGCCCATGTGCACACCACCGGTCCCTACGCCCTGCGGCTGCGCTCCGTCGAGGACGGGCGGCTGCGGATCGGGGTGTGGGACACCGATCCGCGGGTGCCGCCCGGGTTCGGCGACGGGGCGCCGCTCGACGTGCCGCCGGACGAGGCCGAGAACGGGCGGGGGCTGCCGCTGGTGCGGGCCTGCGCCTCCTCGTGGGGCGTAGGGGCGCTGACCGGGGGGAAGGTCCTGTGGGCGGAGTGCGGCTGACGTCGTGCGTCCTGACCCACGCGGCACAGGTGTTCCCGTCCCTCCCGTGATCACCCCGGAGAGGGACGGTCGCCTCTATGCTGACGTGACGCCGGCATGGGCAGCGGACTTTGGTACGCAGAGGGGCGGTTGACGGTGCGTAAGGCCTGGATCGCGGCAAGCGTCGCTGTGGGTTCCGCGCTCGCCTTCGTCATGCTGCTCGCCGTCGGCGTCTTCCTCGTCGCCGGGAACCTCGCGGGCGGGGTCGGCGGCGGTGCCGCCAAGACGCTGGCGAAGGGGACCGTGCCGGCCGCGTACCAGGCCCTCGTGCAGAAGTGGGGCAATCTCTGCCCGGCCATCAACCCGGCTCTGCTCGCCGCGCAGTTGTACCAGGAGAGCGGGTTCAACCCGAGGGCGCAGAGCCATGCGGCGGCGCAGGGCATCGCCCAGTTCATCCCCGGCACCTGGGCCACCCACGGCGTGGACGGGGACGGCGACGGCGACCGGGACGTATGGGACCCGAACGACGCGATTCCCTCGGCGGCGACGTACGACTGCGCCCTCGCCGGCTACGTGAAGGACGTGCCGGGGAATCTGACCGAAAACATGCTGGCCTCGTACAACGCCGGGGCGTACGCGGTCATCAAGTACCAGGGTGTGCCGCCGTACAAGGAGACGCAGAACTACGTCAAGCGCATCCTCTCGCTGGAGGAGAGCTTCGCCGCGCCGGTCGGCCGGGTCGACCCCTCCAAGCAGGCCGCCGGAGCCATCGACTACGCGCAGAAGAAGCTCGGCACGCTCTACCTCTGGGGCGGCAACGGCACCGCTGACCAGGGAGGACGCTTCGACTGCTCGGGGCTGACCAAGGCCGCGTACGAGAGCGTGGGCATCACCCTCCCGCGGGTGGCGAACGATCAGTACAACGCGGGACCGCACCCCGCGCGGGACGAACTGCTCCCCGGCGATCTGGTCTTCTTCTCGGACGACCTCACCGATTCGCGGGCCATCCGGCATGTGGGCATTTATGTCGGCGGCGGGTACATGATCGACGCGCCGCGTCCAGGCGCCGTGATCCGATTCGACCCGATCGACACACCTGACTACTTTGGTGCCACCCGCGTCACCGAAGATGGCGCGAAAGCACTCCCCACGACGGTCTGAGCGATGCCTGAACCAGCCTCCTGAACTGCGGCGACGCATCTCTCTTCGATAACGTCTGAGTGATCATTCGATGGAGGACGGAACGTATCGGCTAGGGCCGTGCGTTCCTGTTGTCGTAGCCGAACAGGCCAGCGGATCTACACCACGGGGGTGGGGTAGCGGCGTACGCACGGTGCGCCGGAGGAAAGATATGACGAAGGGGCCTCAGCAACATGGCTGGACTCGCAGAATCCGGGTCGAACCCCGACGTCGACCTGCTCTATGACATCAACGGGCTGGCGAAGGCCGCACCGCCGTGGTTCGACCGCCTCATGGAGTTCGTGGGCGAGTTCGGTCTGCTGTTCGCCTTGTTGGGAATGCTGTTGTGGTGCTGGTGGGGCGTCAGGAAGCGGGGCGGCGAGGAAGCGGCCCCGACCGTGGCGGCCCTGGTGTGGGCCCCGCTCGCGGCGGGCGTCGCGGTCCTGGTGAACGTGCCGATACGCGAGTTCGTGGAGCGGCGCCGGCCCTTCCTCGACCACGAGGGGCTCGAGGTCCTGGTCGACGGCAAGACCGACTACTCGTTCGTCAGCGACCACGCGACGCTCTGCATGGCGCTGGCGGTGGGGCTGTTCCTGGCCAACCGGAAGCTCGGGCTCATCGGCCTGGTGTTCGGGGTGCTGGGCGGGTTCATCCGGGTCTACATGGGAGTCCACTACCCGACGGACGTCGTGGGCGGGCTCGCGCTCGGTACGGCCGTCGCGCTGCTGCTGTCGCCGCCCGCCATGGCGCTGCTGACCCCGCTGATGCGGGCGATCGAGCAGTCGCGGCGGGGGGCGTGGCTGATCCAGGGGAACGGGGCCGGGGCGCGGGTGACCCCCGGAGAGGCCCGGCGGTCCGGTCCGGGGGAGCGCGACCTGGCGGCGTAGCCGTCGTCCCGGGTGACGGGTGACGGGTGACATGAGGTGGAGTGGCCCCGGGGTGGTTCCCCGGTCAGGGTCACTCCACCGAGTGTTTCTGGGCGTCCGTACGGGCCTGGCTTCTGGCTCTCCTCGCGGGGCCGCGCCAGCCACAGGCGCAGCGGGCGACGCAGAAGCGCCCCTGCTCGGAGGTGGTGGTGCTGTGTTCCTGGAGGCTTACCGGGGCTTCCTGCTGTTCCACCCGACCAAGGTACCGCTCCGGGTGTGTCTGCGTGACGGGGTCCCCCACCTGTCGTTAACCGGGGGGACAGGCGGCCCGTGTCGGACGTAGCGGGGGTAGGCGGAGCATGGCAGGACGGGAACTGCGGCGTGGGCGGACCGGTGGTGCGGTCGTCGCCCTCGGGGCTGTCGGCTGTCTGCTGCTCGGCGGCCTGGCGGGGTGCGGTGGCAGGAGCGGGGCCGCGACCGGTGGTTCGTCCGGCGGCTCGGCGGCGGTGGAGGCGGTGCGGGAGGCCGCGGACGCGCTGGTGGAGGCGGGCAGTTCCAAGGCGCGCACCTCGATGGAGATGGCCACCGGCGGCACCCGGGTGACCATCCGCGGGGAGGGTGTGTACGACTACCGGAAGCGGCTGGGGCGGCTGAAGGTGCTGCTGCCGCAGGACCCGTCCGGTACGTCGGTGCGCCGGCCCATCACCGAGCTGCTCGCTCCGGGCGCGCTGTTCATGAAGAACCGGGGCGCCGGGGTGCCCGCCGACAAGTGGGTGCGGGTGGACACCCGGACGCTGTCCGACGGGAACCTCGTCACCGGGGGCGTCACCGACCCGTTCGCCGCCGCCGAGCTGCTGCGCGGGGCGCGGTCCGCGACCTTCGTGGGCAGGACGGAGCTTGCCGGGGCCGAGGTGCGGCACTACCGGGGCACGGCGGACCTGCGCGAGGCCGCGCGCGCCGCCTCCGAGGCGAACCGGGGGCCGCTGGACGCGGCGGCGACCGGCTTCGCCACCGCCGAGGTCCCCTTCGACGTCTACCTGGACGGCGAGGGGCGCATCCGGAAGGTCCGCCACCGGTTCAGCTTCATGAACGGGGAGCGGGAGGAGCCGGTCGCAGTCGCCTCCACCACCCTCCTCTACGACTTCGGCGCCCCCGCCGACGTCCGCCTCCCGGAGCCCGCCGACATCTACGCGGGCCGGATCGCCGAGGAATGAGGAGTGCGGGTCTCGCTTTTTTCGGACGGTGAAGTTGCGCCCGACGAGGTCCGGCACCGGGATCGGCGCCACCCGGGTGAGCGACCACCGCTTCGGATGGGGGATGCTCTGCGGGCACCACTCAAGATCTGTGCCGGTGCCCGCAGAACCTCTTCTTGGCTGACCGGGGACCGCCACGTCACCCGAAGTACTCCTGCGCGGCGCGAATTCCGGCTGCCAACGCATCTACGTCATCAAGGGTGTTGTACAGATAGAAGGTCGCCCGTGTCGTAGCGGGAACGCCATAGCGGCGGGTGATCGGTCGGGCGCAATGATGCCCGACCCGGACCGCGACGCCACGACTGTCCAGTACCTGCCCGATGTCGTGCGGGTGGACGTCTTCAACGGTGAAGGAGACCGCCGAACCTCGGTCGGTGAGGTCGGTCGGGCCGATGATCCGCACGCCTGGGATCTCAGAGAGGAGTTCCAACGTGCGAGCGGTCAGCGCGTCCTCATGGGCGGCCACCTCTGCCATACCCACCGCGTTCAGATAGTCCACGGCCGCAGCCAGTGCCACCGCCTGCGCCGTCATCGGCACGCCGGCCTCGAAGCGCTGAGGCGGCGGCAAGAAGGTGGTCCGGTCCATCTCGACGATCTCGACGATCGAACCACCGGTCAAGAACGGCGGCAGTGACTCCAGGTGCGGGCGGCGACCCCACAGCACCCCGATACCGCTGGGTCCGAGCATCTTGTGACCGGAGAAGGCGACGAAGTCAGCACCCAGTTCCGCGACATCGACCGGACGGTGCGGCACGGACTGGGCGCCGTCGACCAGTACGAGTGCACCGACGGTGTGCGCCCGGTCCGCGATGAGGCGTACCGGATTGACGGTGCCGAGTACATTCGACTGATGGGTGAGGGCGACGAGCTTGGTGCGGTCGTCGATCAGTTGATCGAGGTCGTCCAGATCCAACCGCCCGTCGTCGGTCAGTGTGAACCACTCAAGACGGGCGCCGGTCCGTTCGGCAAGTTGTTGCCAGGGCACCAGGTTGGCGTGATGCTCCATTTCGGTGACCACGATCTTGTCGCCGGGGCCTACAAGGCGAGCGTTGCCAAGCCCATACGCGACGAGATTGATGCTCTCGGTCGCGTTCTTGGTGAAAACGATCTCTCCCTCATCGGCGCCCAGGAAACCAGCGATCACCCGCCGAGCGTCCTCGTACGCCTCGGTGGCCTCCTCTGCCAGCTGATGCGCGCCTCGGTGAACGGCAGCGTTTCGGGTCACATAGAAGTTCCGCTCGGCCTCCAGGACTTGCACCGGCTTGTGAGTCGTGGCGCCGGAGTCCAGGTAGACCAGTGGCGCTCCCTCACGGATCTTCCGCTCCAGGATCGGGAAATCCTTGCGGAGCGCACCGAAGTCGACAGTCACGAAAAACCGCCCCTCATGTCAAATTGTCATTTACGCTATCCAGCCGGGACAATCTTGGTCATTCTAGTGGGGAAACGCGGAGCCTTGAATCTCGCATCCGCCCGATTCCGTCACTTGGCGACGGACCGGGCCGCGAAGACGATGACCAGCGTCGCAGCCGCGAACAAACCGGCAAGCGCCAGCCAGCCAAGGGCACCGACCGGAAGGAGCACGGCGGTCATGAGGAACGGCCCCACCACGAGTTGCACACTCATCCCGGTGCTGAAGACCGAGAGGTACTGAGCTCGGGCTTTGGGCGGTGACATCTCGTACGACAGCTCCCAGCGCGCGATCGCGTGCAGGTTCTCCCCTGCGGTGAGCAGGACCACGGCCGCGATTGCACCGCCCAGTGCCAGCAGCGGACCACGTCCGTCCGCACCGGCGAAACAAGCACAGGCAAGAACCAGGAAGAGGCATGCGAACCGCAGGATCCGCACGGACTTGTTGATGCCCTGGGCGAAACGGCTGAGACTCACCTGGAAGACGACCGTCAGCACGGTGTTGATGGCCAGCAGGCCGGAACTCACACTGGGGGGCAGGCCGGCGCGCTCCACGACCCACAGCGGCAGCAGAATGAACAGCACGCAGTCGTGCAGCATCAGGATGCCGTTGGCACAGGTGACAATGAGGAAGCGGAGGTCGCGGTAGGGCGAGGGCGTGGAGGACTCCGGTGCCGCGGTGTCCGGTGGCGTGGTCTCGACGGGCATCGGCTTGGACGCGGCCGCGACCCGGCCCGCGGTGACGACCGAGAGGGCAACGCCCACGAAGACGACGGCGTTGAACGAGAAGAGCGAGATGAAGGCGACCCGGGACTCGGTGGCCTGAACCACGGCGGCCAGGAAGAACCCGATGGTCAGGCCGATGTTGCCGATGGCGCGTAGTGATGCCATGGTCCGGGTGCGTTCAGTGCCCGCCTCGAATTCCCCGACGATGACCTGCAGCAGGGGCGAGCAGGCGCGGGTGGCACCGGTGACCAGACACGTAACGATCAGGTAACCGACGTAGTTCGTGACGAACCCGTAGGCGACGAAGCCGGCTGCGCGCACCAGGGTGAGCCCGACGTAGACGGTGCGGGAGCCGAGCCGGTCCGCCAGCGGCCCGAAGATCATCGGTGTAATGAGGCCGATGACGTTCGCGACCGCGATGGCGCTGCCGATGGCCACGGCGGACACACCGAGGAAGTGCACGAAGTAGAGCGTTGCCGCGGCCAGATAGAGGCCGTTGGCGATCGAGTCCGCTGCCGCACCCATGGCGACGATGCGGCCGTGCTTCGACCTGGGGAACAGGGAGTTGCCGACCGATCGGAGCACCTTGGCAGCCACCGCCGTACGTGGCGGAGCCGGTGCGGTGGACGTCATGACTCCACCACGAACCGGACGGAGGAGGTCAGTTCCCGCGCCAACTGCCGGGCTTTTGCCGGAGTGTCCGCGCCGACGACCACAACGCCCGCTCGGTCGCTGGACGTCCGCACCGGACGGATCTCTTCTCCGACCTCGGCTGTCAGGCCGGCGTACAGCACGGCCGGATGCGCGCGCACTTCGTCCCAGCCCTCGACGGCCACCAGCCTTCCGGGCGGCGGGGTCAAGTAACGGGCCGCCGCGCCGCGTACCGGCCTCAGTGCTCCGATGTCCTCCGCCCTCCCGAGCATGTCGTCGTAGAGGACGCCGAAGAGTTCCAGGCCGGGGACAGCGTGCGCAAGCATCCGATGGATCCAGTCGCCGCCGAACCTGCCATGCACCTCTCCGAGCACAACCCCGGCGGGGGTAAGCCAGAGTTCGACGTGGAAGGCTCCGCAGCGCAGGCCCAGAGTGACCAGGGCGGCGCCGACCTGCTGCTCGATCTCGCTCTGGACCGCCGACTCCAGCTCGGCCGGCAGTACGTGCTCCACCTCGACGAAGTACGGCGGCGGTACCTTCTCCTTGGCGGTGACCGCGAGGATCGTGGGTTTGCCGTCCTGGAAGACGCCTTCCACGCTGTACTCGGGGCCTTCGACGAACTCCTCCACCAGGAACGGGTCATTGTGTGGCAACAGCTCCACCGCGACGGGAAGTTGTGCCGACTCGAAAACCTGACTCACTCCCGTGCTGCCCATCGCGTCGCGGGGCTTGACGATCCATGGCCCGGTCGTCTCGTGCAGGAATGCCTCCGCTTCCCTCAGATCGGAGCAGAGCCGCACGGCGGGTTGCGGGAAGCCCGCAGCGGCAAGCGCCTCCCGGCAGGCGTCCTTGGTCCGGATCCGGCGAATCGCCTCCGGAGGATTGCCCGGTGCACCGATCGCCTCAGCGGTCTCGGCGACTGATGTCTGGGCCATCTCCTGGATGCCGAGCACCAAGTCGAAGGACTTCCCTTCGGACATCTGGTGCTGTGCCCACTGTGCGGTCTCGCCCGGACGGGAGAAATCCACCACGGAGGTGGCGTTCGCCAACGCACTGACTTCCGGCGTGCCGGCCAGTGAGGCTGCCCCATTGGTCAGGTGCGTGCGGAGGCCGCGCGAACTGGCTTGCTCCAGAGCCTGGACGTTCATGTCAATGCTGAGCGGAATCGCCCGAGCCCCGCCGACCAGCAGCAACGTGGGGGCAGTCGGTTCTGTGGTCATGCTGGTGTCTCCTGAATAGTTCCAACAGGGCGAGGCAACTGCGCGGACCTCGACTGCGCGTCACATGCGGACTAGGCGAGCCGGTAGACACGCTCCCTGAGCTGCTGGATGCGTTCGTAGTCCCGCTCCAGGGCGATCGCGGAGGCGCTGGCCATGTGGACCACCATGGTGGCGCTGGGAAGGTCGACGGTCGGATGGATCCGATCCCCGGCCTTGTGCTTGACGGTGAGCCGAAAGACGCTCTCCAGACCTTCGATCTCCTCGACCGCTCCTTGGTCGACGCCGCAGACCACACCTTCCGCCTCGGTCGGCACCAGGTACTGGCTCGCATGCCTGAGCATGCGATAGGAGCGACCTGCGAGTTGGCTCATGAAATCCTGCGGCCGGGCATATGCGAGGGCGGTGACATCGGCTTGGTTGGTGCCCAGGCACAGGTTGTGGAAGTCCGGGACTGTGCCACCGGCGATTCGGGTGCCGACCTCGACCAAGGTCGGACCTGCGGGCGTGACGATGACCTCGGCATGGCTGGGGCCGTACTCGATACCGAGCGCCGTAAGTACGGTGTCCACGTAGGCGATGATCTCTGGCACGGGACCCTGTTCGGGCGGGCAGAGCGAATCCCGGTCGTAGATGTTGCGGGTACCGACGAGTCTCTTGCCGTAGCGCCAGACGCCACAGGTGTACCGGCGTCCTTCGTAGGACACCATGTCGACCTTGTACTCCTCGCCTGCCAGGTACGACTGGATCAGTACCTGGTGGTTGGGTTGGCCGAAGAAGTTCGGGACGCTCAGCACCGCCTCGGCCGCCTTGCGCACCTCGCTCGGACTGTTGCAGACGGATACGCCGTTGCTTGCCGCGGACTGCAGCGGCTTGACCACCACCGGATACGCGCCGCGGGTCTCGGCCCAGTCAACGAGGTCCTCCGGGGAGCTGCTGCGGAATTGGTCGGTGCAGCGGACCCCGGCACACCTCAGTGCCTCGATCATCTCGAACTTGTCGCGTCGGGCCGACGAGAGCGATGTTCCGTTTGTCGGTAGGCCCAGCAGCTCGGAGAGGGCGTCGGCCAGGTTCACGCCCGGCCCTTCCTGTCCGGCGACCACACAGATCGGTGACAGTTCCGCCAGCCGGGCAAAGGTGCCGGGAAGTGTGTCGTGGATGACGTTCGCCCGGTAGGCGTCCAAATGGGGAGCCGGCATCGAGGTCAACAGCTCGGGGGTGCTCTGCACGTGGACGGTGTCCACGCCGAGTCCGGCGAAGGCCGGCGGCAGGTGGTTGGCCGTGGTGTAGCCGTCCACGACCACCGCGACCGGCCGCGACCCGGCCGGGGCCGGATCGATTCTCGTTGCTGTCATAAAAGGTTCCCAACGTTCATGACGTCGACATCGGCGAAGGACCCGGTCTCGGGATGCCCGCCGGTGCCCTGTGCGTAGTACGGCTCACCGCGGCGACGAACACCCAGCGTGAGCCAGTGCGCAGACTTGGCGGCGTCCAGTTCGGCCACGCGGTCGGACAGGAACAGCGTCCGGTCCGGGGCTGCGGCGATAGACCCGGTGATGGTCCGGTAGGAGTCGGGCGAGTGCTTCGGACCGGCGTTCTCCGTGTCGTACTGTCCGTCAAGCAGCGGCAACAGGTTGCCCTGGTCGCTGTGCGCGAACCACGCTCGCTGGGCGGCGACCGATCCGGAGGAGTACACGAAGAGCCGGACTCCCTGGGCGTGCCAGGTCCGGATGGCTGGTACGACATCGTCGTAGAAGTGCGCGATGAGTTCGCCCTTGGCGAATCCCTCAGACCACAGGATGCCTTGCAGGGTCTTCAGCGGTGTGACCTTGCGGTCCTCGTCCGACCAGTCGTTCAGTACCTGCTCGACCCGCGCGACGTCAGCGCCTGGTTCGTCGATCAGCTGCCGGATCTGGTCGACGGCGACTCGGACAGCGGGCTCGGCGGCACGTTCCTTCAGCAGAGCACCGAATCTGGCACGGGCGTACGGATAGAGCACGTCCACGACGTAGCCCGTGGCACTCGTGGTGCCCTCGATGTCCAGTACGACGCAGTCCGCTTCGAACCGTTGCGTCACGAAGCCTGCCCCTTGTACCCCGCATGGATCTCGTCGAAGTCGGGGAAGCGGGCGGCGATGTCGGTGCCGGTGAAGTTGCCGATCCAGCCGTCCTCCTCGTGGAAGAAGCGGATCGCCGTGAAGGAAGGCACGGTGCCCATGTCGAACCAGTGGGCGGTGCCCCGGGGGACGCCCAGCAGGTCACCCTTCTCGCAGTAGACGGCGTGCACTTCGCCGTTCACATGCAGATAGAAGATGCCGGCGCCGGCCACGAAGAAGCGGACCTCGTCGTCATCGTCGTGGGTGTGCTCACGCAGGAACTTCTCCCGAGCGGCCTTGGCCGTCTCCGGCCAGTCCGGAGCATCGTCGGGGTGGAGGGAGACGACGTCGACCGTACGGAAGTTCTCCTCCGCCACCAGCTTGTCGACCTCGGCGTTGTAGGCCGCCAGGACGGTCGCGCTGTCGGCCGTGCCCGACAGGTCCTCGCGGACCGGCCACTGCTCGTAACGGATACCGATCGCCGCGAGGGCGGCCGAGATTTCGGACGGGTCGGCGGTACGGCGGAGGATTCGTTCTGAATCGGAATCGGGCCACGTGGTGAGAAGTGTCATAACAGCTCCAGAGGTTCAGATGCGGGGGCGTACAGCCCGGTCCGAATTCGAACTGGATGCCTCCCCCTCGCGAAACTATACGTACCACACCTCCCGCGAGGGCAAATATTTCAGTTCGTGGCGCGTCTGTGTCCCTTCCCCGTAAACCCAGGGGCTTTGCGTCAACGAATATGGCAATGGGGTGCGATCTGTCTGCGCCTGCCCCTTTTGCCAGGGGTTGCTCTAAGTGGATTCGATGGTCAACTTGTCACGCTTAACGTTTGCCGAGGGGGGTCATTTTCGGCCACCTAGCTGCGCGTTCTCGAGGGGGTGATCAAGTGGCGGAGCTGGCTGAGGTGGGTTGACAAGCGAGCTGATCTTGGGGTGGACTCTTCGGTGGCTCCACAATTCCCGCTTATTTGTGCGGGCGGATGGGGAAGGCGATTGAATGACTGAAGCTCCACTGGAATGGGTGAAAGAAACACCCGCTTACTGTCTTCATGAATTATTCATGGAGCGGGCACGTGCTGCGCCGGAGGCGATCGCCGTTGTGCACGGGGAGCAGTCCATCAGCTACGGCGAACTGCACTCCAGAGCCCACCTCCTGGCTTCGCATCTGCGTGAACTGGGAGTAGGGCCCGATGTTGTCGTCGGGCTTTATTTAGAGCGCTCCATCGGCATGTTGGTGGGTATGCTGGGCATCCTGGAGGCCGGCGGCGCCTATCTGCCCCTGCGCACCGACGACCCGGTCGAACGGGTATCGACGATTCTCGGTGACTCCGGCGTGCAGGTCGTGCTGACCTCTGAGGCCACGGACGAGCGCCTGTCAGCCTTCGGCGGCACCCGGATCCGGGCAGACCTCACGCCGAAAGACTCGCGGCCCGACTCCGTCGTTCCCCGGGTGCGTACCACGCCGGAAAACCTCGCCTACGTCATCTACACCTCCGGGACCACCGGCACCCCCAAGGGCGTTGCCGTCCCCCACCGGGCTGCCGCAAGAATCGTCCGTACGGGGATCTACGGGGACTTCGACGCCGACCAGACCTTTCTGCAGGCGTGCCCGCTCTCCTTCGACGCCTCGGTGCTCGAAGTGTGGGGAGCCCTGGCCAACGGTGCCCGACTCGTGCTGCTGCCGGATCAGCGGGTCTCCGCGGAAGCCGTCATCGATGCCGTGCGCCGCTTCGGGGTCACCACGCTCTGGCTGACACCGACACTGTTCAACCAGATCGTGGACGACGGCTTGCTCGCCGACACCGGCCTGCGCCAGATCGTCATAGGCGGCGAAGTGGTGTCAACCGTACATCTGGCCAAGGCGATGCACACAACCGACATCCGGTTCTCCAACGGCTACGGGCCCACCGAGGCCGGAGTGTTCACCTGTTGCAAGGTGTTCGAGGAGTCGGACCTGTCGTACTCGCCGCCGCCGGTCGGCCCGCCTCTGCCGGGTACGCGGGTCTGGGTCCTGGACGAGCAGCTCCAGCCAGTGCCTGACGGTGAATTGGGCGAACTTTACATCGGCGGCAATGCGCTGGCCCACGGTTACCACCGGCGGCCGGATCTCACTGAAAAATCGTTTCTTCCGAGCCCGTTCGAAGAAGCTCCTGATGCCCGCGTCTACCGCTCGGGCGACCTCGCGCGCGTGCTGCCCGACGGACTGATCCAGATCCTGGGCCGGTTGGACAGCCAGGTCAAGATCCGCGGCAACCGGGTTGAGCTGACCGAAGTCGAGTCGGTGCTGCTCGAGACCCCAGAAGTGCAGCAGGCAGCCGTGATCGACCAGCCGCAGGGTGCCGAGCGAGTGCTGGTCGCCTATCTGGTTCTTGAGGAAGGCGCCACGCCCACCGTTACTGACCTGCGGGCACAGCTGGCCAAGAGCCTGCCCGAGTACATGATCCCGTCGAAGCTGTTCCGCCTCGACCGGCTGCCGACGAACGGCAACGGGAAGACCGATCGCAACGCCCTGCGCGCCGGCGTGCCGGCGACCGAACTGCCGCTCGGTGTCGCCTTCATTCCCGCTGCGTCCGATCTGGAGAAGATCATCGGCCGGATCTGGTCCGACGTCCTGCACACGACCAGCGTCGGAGTGGAGGACAACTACTTCGACCTGGGCGGTACCTCGCTCTCCATCAAACAGGCGCAGGCACGCCTGCAGGAACGACTCGGCATCAAGCTGCCCAGCACCGCACTGTACGAGTACCCGACGGTCCGGCTCCTGGCCGAGGCAATCAAGAACTCCGAGGTATAGACAACAGTGAAACGGACCACTAGCCGGAGCCGAACCGACATCGCCGTCGTCGGTATGGCAGCCACCCTTCCCGGCGCGGCGGACCTGGACGAGTTCTGGGCCAACATCCGCGAGGGCAAGGAATCGATCAGCCACGGCTCTCCCCGGGTCAGGGAGGACGCCGCCGGACGCAGCTGGGTCTTCGCCAGGGGGCAGCTGAACGACATCCGACGCTTCGATGCGGAGTTCTTCGGTATCCCCCGACGCGAAGCCGAGGTGCTCGATCCGCAGCACCGCCACCTGCTGGAGTGCGCCTGGAACGCGATGGAGGACGCCGGCTACGACCCCCACCGCGTGGGCCAGGATGTCGCCGTCTACACCTCGGTCGGCCCCAACACCTATTACGAGGGCCGGGACTTCGGTCTTCGATCGGCGGCCGAGCGCATGTTGATCCAGCTCTCCAACGGTCCGGACACACTCCCGACGAGAATCTCCTACAAGCTGGGTCTGACCGGAGAGAGCGTCAACGTCCAATCCGCCTGCTCATCCGCGGCAGCCGCCGTACATCTCGCCTGTGAGTCGCTGCGGGCGGGCCGGGTGGGCATGGTGCTGGTGGGCGCAGCCAGTATCGGCACCGCCGAGACCTTGGCCTACGAGCACCAGCAGGGATTCATCCTTTCCTCGGACGGCAGCACCAGGGCCTACGACAGCAAGGCATCGGGGTATGTGGAGGGCGACGGTGCCGGCGTGCTGGTGCTTCGCCGCTTGGACGACGCGCTGGCCGCCGGCGACCACATCCACGCAGTGATCAAGGGCAGCGCCATCAACAACGACGGGCGCGCGAAGGCGGGCTTCTCGGCTCCGGGAGTCGAGGGACAAGCGCGGGTCATCCAGGCCGCACTCCATGACGCCGGGGTGTCGGCCGATTCCATCGGGCTGGTGGAGGGCCACGGCACCGGCACTCTGGTCGGCGACCCGATCGAGGTACGCGCGCTGACCCGTGCGTACCGGCGCCATACCGCCGACAGCGGTTACTGTTCGCTCGGTTCGGTGAAGGCGAACATCGGGCACCTGTGCTTCGCCTCCGGCATCGCCGGTCTGCTCAAGGCGATCCTGTGCCTGCAGAACGCCGAACTGCCGCCCATGGCGGTCCTCGAGGAGCCCAACCCCGACATTGACTTCGACGCCACGCCGTTCTACCTGAACCGCGAGTTGCGCCCCTGGGAGCACAGCCCTCGGCGGGCCGGCGTGAGCAGCTTCGGCATGGGCGGGACCAACACCCACTTCGTACTCGAACAGGCCCCCGAGCGGGCGCCGGCCCCTCCGAGCACGGCGACACACCACGCAGTGCTGCTGTCCGCCCGGACCGAGGAAGCGCTGGCCGTGGTGAAGCAGCGGCTGCACACGTTCCTGACCACACGGCCCGAGGCGGAACTCGCAGACATCGCCTACACCCTCGCTGCGGGCCGCCGACCCCTGGCACGCCGCTGGGCCGTCGTGGTGAGCTCGGTCGGCGAGCTGACGGAAGCCCTCGTCGGCGGCACCGAAGATCTGTGCGTCTTCGAGACGTCCGGCCAGCCCGGCGTCGGCACGCCAGGCGCAGAAGCGGTCACTCCGGAGGAGATCGCGCGCAGCTGGGCGCTCGGCGAAAGCAGGGACTGGGCCGCGTTGTACCGGGGCGAGCAGCGCCGACGGATTCCACTGCCCACCTATCCCTGGCAGGGCGAGCATCTCTGGGTCGAGGCCACCGCACCGGAAGCGGCCGACGGCAGCAGAGTCCTCGAGCCCGAGGAACAGGCCCCGCTCACCGACTGGCTGTACCGTCCGGCCTGGTCCCGGACCTCGCTGCCGCGTCCCTATCACCTCGGCGACCTGGCGGACAGCGAGGGTACCTGCCTGGTGTTCGGCGACGGTGGGCAGCTGACCGAAGCGCTGCAAGCGGAGCTGACCGCGGCCGGCCTGGCCACGGTTCTGGTGGAGCCGGGCGACGAATTCGCGGTTCTGGCAGCCGACCGGATCAGCGTACGGCCTGGTGACGCGCAGGACGCCACCAGGCTGGTGGAGCGGACCGTGGCCGGGACGGGCCCTGTCCGCAAGGTGATCCACCTCTGGTCGTACGGCCTGCAACTGGGCGGTCAGGACGTCGGTATGCGGCGGGGCACGCTGACCATGCTGACCCTGGTCCAGGCCCTGGCCGCAGCCCGTCAGACCCCCGAGGTCTGGGTGGTGACCGAGAACGCCCAGACTGCCCAGGGCGAGGCGCACTCGCTTCACCTGGAGGCTTCTGCGCTGCTCGGTCTGAGCCGGGTGATCCCCCAGGAGCACCCCGGCATCAGCTGCCACTGCGTCGACTTCTCGACCGGCAGCACCAAGGCCGAGGTGGTACCGCGGCTCCTGGCGGAGATGGCGAACCCTCACGACGAACTGGAAGTGGTCTACCGCGGTGCAGACCGGCTGATCAGTACCGTTGAGCCGGTCGAGGCCAAGCCCGCCACTCCACTCCCGCTGCAGACCGACGGGGTCTATCTGATCACCGGCGGATCAGGGCGTATCGGACTGGTGATCGCGGAGCAGTTGGCCAGGGCGGCCCGGGTGCGCATCGTGCTGGTGTCCCGCCGCGGCGCTCCGCCCCAAGACAAGAACGGCAAGGACCCTGTTCAGCGACTGCGCGACCTGGGCGCCGAAGTGCTCACCTTTGCGGCCGATGTCGCCGACGAAGCACAGATGAGCCAGGTCGTCGCAGAGGTCAACGGGCGCTGGGGTCCCCTCAACGGCGTGGTGCACGCTGCCGGTATCGAAGAGGGCCGCAACTTCTCGCTGATCGCCGACACCAGCCCCGAGCGGGCCGTCGATGCGCTGCGGCCCAAGGTTCCCGGCGTCGCCGTGCTGGACAAGGTCACGCGCTCGCAGCCACTCGACTTCTGTCTGCTCTGTTCCAGCCTCGACACTCTGCTGGGCGGTATCGCCTTCGGTGTCTACACGACGGCCAACCGCTATCTCGACAGCTACGCCCACAGGCGGCGGGCGCAGGGAGCTCCTTGGGTCAGTGTGGACTGGGATTCCTGGCGCTTCGACGAATCCGTCGGCGCGCGGATCGGGGCTGCGGCCGCACGTACCGCGATCAGGGCCGACCAGGGCGGGGAGCTCCTCGGATCGATCATCGCGTCGGGCGAGCCTCAGTGCATCGTCTCGACCGTTCCGCTGGCGGAGCGGATCGAACGGGTTCGCTCGTCGTTCGCGCGGCGCAGGGAGGCCGCGGGGGCCGAGGCCGAACAGCGGTCCGGGCTGTCCCGGGACGAGGTCGGAGCGACGGTCCGCCGGATCGTTGCCGAGGTCACCGAGACGGACGAGGTGACGGACGAGGACGAGCTCCTGGCCGTCGGCTGCGACTCGCTCGCGCTGCTCGAAGTGATCACCCGGGTGGAGAACACGCTCCAGGCGAAGGTGCCGCTGGCGGAGTTCTGGGGCTGTACGAGTGTCGGTGAACTGATCGAGGTCGGCTGGCAGACGGTCGCTCCGGATCCGAAGGACGCGGAGGAAGAGAGAGAGGACGCCGGGCAGGAGGCCCTCCGGTACCTGGCCGGCTAGGCCCAGTGCCGGACGTCGGACCGGGCGGGGTGTGTTTCGGCCACCCCGCCCGGGCCCGGGCCACGCCGTCGGACGGCATACGGCACACGGTCCGCAACGCGAAACGCCACCCAAAGATTCACCCGATCGGGGACGCTCCCATGCTCTACGACAACCTCGACCTCGCCAGGGCCCGCGCTGACACACCTGGTGTGGATCACGTCGTCCATCTGAACAACGCCGGTGCCGCTCTGGTACCACGGCCAGTGGTCGACGCAATGACGAGCCACCTGAATCTGGAGAGCCGGATCGGCTCCTACGAAGCGGCCGAACACGCACAGGACGCGATCGACCACGCACACGACGCGATCGCCGCACTGCTCAACTGCACCCGGCACGAGGTCGCGATCCTCGACAGCGCCAGCCGGGCCTGGGGCCTGGCGCTGTCCAGCATTCCTCTGCAGGCCGGCGACCGGATTCTCACCTCGGCGGTCGAGTACGGCAGCAATTACATATCGCTGCTCCACTTGACCCAGCGTCTGGGGCTGGAACTGGAGGTTCTGCCGGTGGACGAGGACGGTCTGGTGGACGTGGCAGAGCTGGACTGTCTGCTCGACGAACGGGTGCGGCTGATAGCCGTGGCGCACGTGCCGATGCATGACGGCCTGATCAATCCCGTGGCCGAGATCGGCCGACTGGCCCGCCGGCATGGCATCACCTACCTGGTGGATGCCTGCCAGTCGGTGGGGCAACTCCTCGTGGACGTAGAAGAGATCGGGTGCGATCTGCTGGTGGGTACCGGACGCAAGTACCTGCGCGGGCCACGGGGCACCGGTTTTCTCTACGTCCGTCAGGAGGTCGCCCATCGGCTGACTCCGGCAGTTCTCGGCCTCGACGGCGCCGAGTGGCTCTCCGGCACCTACCGACTGGCGCCTGGTGCCCGCCGGTTCGAGACCTGGGAGACGAACTGCGCTTCCCGCATCGGGCTGGGCGTGGCGATCGACTACGCGCTCGGCTGGGGGGTGGAGCGCACCTCGCGGGTGCTCCAGCAACTCGCCGGGAATCTACGCGAAGACCTTGCAGGCATTCCCGGAGTGGTCGCGGAGGACCGCGGCAGGGAACGCTGCGGCACCATCGCGCTGACTTTCGAGGGGCGTGACGCGTTCGCAGTCAGGAGCAGTCTCCAAAGGGCGGGCATCAACACCTGGGTGTGCTTGGAGAACGCGGCCTGCGTCGACATGCAGAAGCGCGGCCTGAGCACCCTGCTCCGCGTCTCGCCCCACTACTACAACTCGCCGGAGGAGCTGGCCCGCTTATGCACAGCCCTGGAGGAGATCATGGCAGTACGTCAGCCCGCAACGGTGATCGCATGACGACATCACCGTGGATCAAGCGCCCCAAGCCGCTACCGGAAACGCGGGCAAGGTTGTTCTGCGTCCCGCACGGCGGAGGAGGGCCGTCCGCATTCGCCCGCTGGATACCGGAGCTGAGTCCCGACATCGAGGTCTGCCTGGTGCACCTGCCGGGCCGGGAGTCCCGGCTGCGTGAGCGCCCCCTGGACGACCTACGACTGATCGCGAAACTGTTGGCCGGTGAGCTGGAGCCCTTGCTGGATCGCCCGTTCTCTTTCCTGGGGCACAGCATGGGCGCGGTCATCGCGTACGAGACCGCGCATCTGCTGTCGGTCGAGCCGAACCGTCTTTTCGCCTCCGCTTCCTCAGCACCACACCGGCTGGAGGAAGAACCTCCGATCTCTCACCTGCCGGATCCCGAGTTCCTGGTCGAGGTGCGCCGCGCCTACGACGGCATCCCGGAGGCAGTGTGGCAGGACGCCGATCTGATGCGGCTGATGCTGCCTTCGATCCGGGCCGACTTCGCCGCCTACGAGAACTACCGCTGGCAGCAGCGCGAAAAGCTCAGCTGCCCCTTCACTGTCCTGGGGGGCGACACCGACCCGCTGGTACCCGTCGACTCCCTGGCACGGTGGGCGGAACTGACCCGTGGTGACTGCCGGACAGAGGTGTTCCCCGGCGGCCACTTCTACCTGACCGACGTGCGCGCCACGGTGCAGCAGCTCATCCGCGAGAGCCTCGGCCTGGCACAGGACCACACCCGCTGAGCGGGCTCGGCCGTCCTTCCTCTCACCCACACTCTTGGAGACTTGTGTCCCGCCGCCTCTTCACCTCGGAGTCCGTCACCGAGGGACACCCCGACAAAATCGCCGACCAGATCAGCGACACCATCCTCGACGCGCTGCTCAGCGCGGACTCCGCTTCCCGGGTGGCCGTGGAGACCCTCATCACCACCGGCCAGGTGCACGTGGCCGGCGAGGTGACCACCACCGCGTACGCGCCCATCGCCCAACTGGTGCGCGAGAAGATCCTGGAGATCGGTTACGACTCCTCCCACAAGGGCTTCGACGGGGCCTCCTGCGGCGTCTCCGTCTCGATCGGTGCGCAGTCGCCGGACATCGCCCAGGGCGTGGACTCGGCGCACGAGGTTCGCCACGGGAGCGTCGGTCAGCCGGAGGGCAGCGACGAGCTGAACCGGCAGGGCGCCGGCGACCAGGGCCTGATGTTCGGTTACGCGTGCGACGAAACCCCGGAACTCATGCCGCTACCGATCACTCTGGCGCACCGCCTGTCCCGCAGACTGACCGAGGTGAGGAAGAACGGTACCGTTCCCTGCCTGCGCCCGGACGGCAAGACCCAGGTCACCGTCGAGTACGACGGCGACCGGGCCATCCGGCTGGACACCGTGGTGGTCTCCAGCCAACACGCGCCGGACGTCGACCTCGATACGCAGTTGACGCCCGCCATCCGCACCCATGTGGTCGAGCACGTCCTCGCCGAACTCGGTGACCACGGCATCAAGTGGGAGACAACCGGGCATCGCCTGCTGGTGAACCCGACCGGCCGCTTCGAGATCGGTGGTCCGATGGGCGACGCCGGCCTGACCGGCCGCAAGATCATCATCGACACCTACGGCGGTACGGCCCGCCATGGTGGCGGTGCCTTCTCCGGCAAGGACCCTTCCAAGGTCGATCGCTCAGCCGCGTACGCGATGCGGTGGGTGGCCAAGAACATCGTCGCCGCCGGCCTGGCCCGGCGTGCCGAGGTCCAGGTCGCCTATGCGATCGGCAAGGCCGATCCGGTGGGTCTCTTCGTGGAGACCTTCGGCACTGAGAGAGTCCCGGTACTGGACATCCAACGTGCGGTCACAGAGGTCTTCGACCTACGCCCGGCTGCCATCATCCGCGACTTGGACCTGCTCCGCCCGATCTACGCGCAAACCGCCGCCTACGGCCACTTCGGCCGCGAGCTGCCGGCATTCACCTGGGAGCGCACCGACCGGGCCGAGGCACTACGCACGGCGGTGAACGCGTGAGCACCACCACCGACGCTCCGCGGGCGTCGCTCACCTGGGACGCAGGCACCATCGTGACCGTCGACCAGCGCGGGCTGCCGCACGAGTACCGGGAACTGCGGCTGGAGAACACCGATCAGCTGATCAGCGCCATCAAGTCCCTTGCCGTACGGGGGGCGCCCGCCATCGGCCTGGCCGGGGCGTTGGGCGTGGCCCAGAGCGCATACCGGCACTGCACGGACGAACACCGGGACGAAGCCGCGGTGCGGGCCGACGCCGAACGGATCGCCGCTGCGCGTCCCACCGCGGTGAACCTCGCCTGGGCCGTGCAGCGCGTACTCGATCGGCTGGGCGAAGGCCCGCAGGCCGTGCTGGCCGAGGCCATGGCCATGCTGGACGAGGACATCGCAGTGAACTCGGCGGCCGTCGCTCAGGCCGTCGAACTGGTGCAGTCAGTGACTCCGAACCGCCCGTTGAGGCTACTCACCCACTGCAACACCGGCCGTCTGGCAACCGCTGCCGTGGGTACAGCGCTGGGGACGATCGTGGAACTCGCGGCACGTGGGCGAGTGACCGAGGTGCTCGTCGACGAGACCCGTCCGCTGCTCCAGGGCGCTCGGCTGACGGCCTGGGAACTGGACGAGGCCAAGATCCCCTACCGACTGTGCATCGACTCGGCTGCGGCAGCGGCCATGTCCCGGGGACTGGTGGACTGCGTTCTCGTGGGCGCGGACCGGATCGCGTCCAATGGCGACACCGCCAACAAGATCGGCACATACGGACTCGCCGTGGCCGCCGCTCGGCACGGCATCCCGTTCGTGGTGGTGGCCCCGGAGTCCACGTGGGACGAGCGGCTGGTCGACGGCTCGGGAATCGTGATCGAGGAGCGGACGGCTGCCGAGGTCACCGGCTTTGCCGGGGCTCCGAGCGCACCCGCCGACGCCGAGGCGTACAACCCGGCCTTCGACGTCACGCCCGCTGATCTGATCACTGCGATCGTGACTGAGCGACGTGTGTTCCGGCCCAACGGCTCCGAGGACGCCGGGCGACAGGCTGCCGCGCTGTCCGAGCGGATCGCAGGACTGCTTGAGGAGTTCCCCGAGTACCCGACGCCGGGCGTGGTCTTCCGCGACCTGTCCGGTCTCTACGCCGAGCCCGGACTTCTGGCGGCGATGGCCGCCCGAGTAGCCGCCGAGTTCCACACCCGGTACGACCGTGTCCTGGCCGTCGAGGCCCGCGGTTTTCTGCTGGGAAGTGCCCTCGCCGTGCATGCCGGCCTCCCGTTGACGCTAGTACGCAAGCCGGGAAAGCTCCCGGGCGCAGTGCACTCGGCGAGCTACGCGCTGGAGTACGGGGAGGACCGGCTGGAACTGCAGGAGGGCAGTGTCTCTCCCGGTGATCGGGTTCTGTGCGTGGACGACGTACTGGCCACTGGCGGCACGCTCGCAGCCACGGCCGAACTGGTCGAAGCCTGCGGGGCGAAAGTCGCCGGTACGGCGGTGATCGTCGAGCTGACCGGACTCGGCGGAGCCGAGCGGCTGGCCCCGCACAAGGTCGTATCACTCTGTGAGGTGTCCTCATGACGACAGCCGCCGCGCGCAGTGCGGCCGATACCCAAAGCGGTCTCGGTGCCCCGGATGACCTGGGCGGGTACGAGAGCTGTGAGGCCGCAGCCGAACTGGCCGCCCTCGCACACGACCTGTACACACGTGGCTGGATGCCCGGAACCTCGGGAAACCTCTCGGTACGCCTGACCGGGGAGACTCCGAACAGCGCGCTGATCACCGCCAGCGGTCTGGGCAAGGGGGAGCTCACCGCCGACCACATGGTCACCGTCGACACCGAGAGCAGCGAAACAACACGGGCACCCGACGGGCTGAGAGCTTCGGCGGAAACCTCGATCCACACCGCCGTCTACCGCACCACGCGAGCCGGCGCGGTGATCCATGTGCACGCGCCGTACTCCACCGTGATCGCCTGCCGCGTGGGCGACCGCTCTCAGCAGACCGTCCTGGAGCTCACACGGTTTGAACTCCTCAAAGGCCTCGGACTTCCCGATCCCACCAGGGTCGGCGTGCCGGTCTTCCCGAACTGGCCGGACGTGCCTCGGATCGCCACCGAGGTGACCGACTACCTGGCCAGCCGTCCGAAGTCAGCTCCCGGACTGCTGATCGTGGACCACGGCATCACGGTCTGGGGCCGAGACCTCACGCAGGCGCGAAACCGTCTGGAGTGCTTCGAGGCCATCTGCCAGCTGCTCACGCTCGGCGCGACGGACCTGCGGACCTTGCCGTAACCGCCCGGCACATGACAAACCGAAGAGAAGAGGCCATGAAGAGTATGAACAGCGCGTCCGACAACGCTCCGATGGCAGAGGTAGCGGTGATCGGCGGCAGCGGCTTCTACCAGCTGCTGACCGATTCCCAGCACGTCGAGGTCGAGACCCCCTACGGCCGGCCGTCGGGCACGGTCTCGGTCGGCAGCGTCGCGGGCCGCCGGGTGGCGTTCCTGCCGCGGCACGGCCTGGGCCACGCGTTCCCAGCCCACAAAATAAACTACCGTGCCAACCTCTGGGCGCTGCGCTCCCTCGGCGTGCGCCAAGTACTGGCACCGTGCGCCGTCGGCTCGCTCCGGCGCGACCTGGGGCCGGGGGCCGTGGTGGTTCCTGACCAACTGGTGGACCGCACCAGCGGCCGGATCCAGAGCTATTACGACGAAGGTGCGGTGCACGTCTCGTTCGCTGATCCGTACTGCGCCGACGGCCGTGAAACCGTACTCAAGGCAGCGACCGCCTCCCGAGTCGAGGCGGTTGACGGCGGCGCCATGGTGGTGATCGAGGGACCGCGATTCTCCACCCGTGCTGAGTCCCAGTGGTACGCCGCGCAGGGCTGGTCACTGGTCAATATGACCGGCCATCCGGAGGCCGCCCTGGCTCGCGAACTGGCCCTCTGCTACACCTCCGTGGCCTTGGTGACGGACCTGGACGCCGGCATCGACGCTGAGGAGAGCGTGGCTCAGGAAGAGGTCTTCAAGGTGTTCGCAGAGAACGTCGAACGGCTTCGCGGCCTCATTATCGAAGCCGTCAAGCGCCTGCCCGAACAGCGGCAGTGCCGTTGCTCGAATGTGCTCGACGGGATGAACCTGCCACTGGAACTTCCGTGACGGCGACACCACGCAAGGGAAACCACCAGCGGCCCCTCCTGAACCGTCGGCTCGCCGAGTTCGGGACCACGATCTTCGCGGAGATGTCCGCCCTGGCCCTGCGGACCGGTTCCCTCAACCTCGGCCAGGGCTTCCCCGACACCGACGGCCCCGAGGAGATCAGGGAGGCGGCGGTGCGGGCGCTGCGCGACGGCCGCGGCAACCAGTACCCGCCCGGCCCCGGCGTCCCCGAGCTGCGCACCGCGATCGCCGCGCACCAGCAGCGCCGCTACGGCCTGTCCCACGACCCCGACACGGAGGTCCTGGTCACCGCCGGCGCCACCGAGGCGATCGCCGCCGCCCTGCTCGCGCTGCTGGAGCCCGGCGACGAGGTGATCGCCCTGGAGCCGTACTACGACTCCTACGCGGCCTGCATCGCCATGGCGGGCGCCACCCGCGTGCCGGTCACCCTGCGCCCGCGCGGGGGCCGTTTCCGCCTCGACCTCGACGAGCTGCGCGATGCCGTCACCGACCGCACCCGCCTGCTGCTGATCAACACCCCGCACAACCCGACCGGCACCGTCCTCACCCGCGAGGAGCTGTCCGCGATCGCCGCGCTGGCCGTCGAACGCGACCTGCTGGTGATCACCGACGAGGTCTACGAGCACCTGGTCTTCGACGACGCCGCACACATCCCCCTGGCCACCTTCCCCGGCATGCGGGAGCGTACGGTGACCATCTCCAGCGCGGGCAAGACCTTCTCCTTCACCGGCTGGAAGGTCGGCTGGGTGACGGGCGCCCCCGCCCTGGTCACCGCGGTCCGCTCGGCCAAGCAGTTCCTGACCTACGTCTCCGCGGGCCCCTTCCAGTACGCCGTCGCCGAGGCCCTCGCCCTGCCGGACGCGTACTTCGACGACTTCCGCACCGACCACCAGCGCAAGCGCGACCTGCTGGCGAAGGGTCTGGGCGCCGCCGGCTTCGAGGTCTACCGCCCCCAGGGCACGTACTTCATCACCACCGACATCGCCCCCTTCGGCGAGAAGGACGCCCACGCCTTCTGCCGCGCCCTCCCCGAACGCTGCGGCGTCGTCGCCGTCCCCAACTCCGTCTTCTACGACGACCCGGAAGCCGGCCGCAGCCAGGTCCGCTTCGCCTTCTGCAAGCGGACCAGCGTGCTGGAGGAAGCGGTGAAGCGGCTCAAGGTACTCATGTGAAGACCGCACGGAGGTGAGGGGGATCAGCGCAGCCGATCAGTTCCAAGACGGATGAAGCAACCGGCGAAGTACGGGTGCTGTCCGAGCGATGCTCGACATGCATCGCTCGGACAGCGAACCGTTTTGGACCACGATGCCGGGGGAGCTGACCGCACAGGAGGTCACCGGGGTCTGGAAGGGCTCCGGTGGCGGCCAGGTCGAGTTCGACGACGACCGCAGCGGTACCGTCGAGCTGAGCTTCGCCGCCGCGGGTTCCTTCTCGGACGACCCCGAGTTCACGCTTCTGCAGGTCCAGGAGGCGGGCGACCGTCCGGTGCTGTACTTCGACACGAACCCGGACAAGGAGTACGGCTACGAGATCCGCCGGGAGGTGGCCTCTTCACCCGGTCTCCCCGGTCGTCCGGGCGGAAGTGCCTAGTCCTTACGTGCCATGCGCGGGGCGGGGGACGCTGCCTAGGCTGGGGACCTCTGCCCGTATGACGGTATGGATGAGGTGACGGGTGTGGCCCCGCTCGGTGGTGGGTTGGTTCGGGACTATGTGGCCCTCGCCGAGATCGAGTTGTGCGGAGAGCTGATCATCGCCGCCTCCGCCGCCCAGGGCCGGCTCAGCCTGGAGAGCATAGACAAGGTGCTGAAGGTGGCCGAGGTGCGCACCGAGCCGGGGGTCGGTCCGGCCGGTCCGCGCGGCTCACGTCCGTAGCATGCGGGCGATCGCCTGGGTCGCTTCCTTCACCTTGGCGTCGATCTCGTCGCCGCCCTTGAGGGCCGCGTCGGCGACGCAGTGGCGCAGGTGCTCCTCCAGCAGTTGCAGGGCGAAGGACTGCAGCGCCTTGGTGGAGGCGGACACCTGGGTGAGTATGTCGATGCAGTAGACGTCCTCGTCGACCATGCGCTGCAGGCCCCGGATCTGGCCCTCGATGCGGCGCAGGCGCTTGAGGTGTCCCTGCTTCTGGTGATGGTAGCCGTGGATGCCCCGGTCGTGGTCGGTGACGGGGGCCGTGGGATCGGTCGCCCGGGTCGCGTCCGTGGTGTCCGTCACGCCGGTGCTGTCCGTCGCGTCCGTCACGCCGGTGCTGTCCGTCACGTCCGTGGTGTCCGGGGAGGAGGGCGCGCCGGCGCCGGCCTCGGTGGTCGTCATCGCGTCCTCCTGGTGCAGTGGCGGGCGACATATACCCCTGGCGGGTATATGGTAGCGAACTTTGTTGGGTATAGGCACTGTGGCTGATGTCCACGGGCAGCAGCCGCGCCACGGCCCCGGACCGCCCCCGTGCCTGTTGCCCGAGACCGAATGGGTGACACTGGTGGACGGCCCGACAGTCGTGGCTGGATGGTGCGCCCGGCACCAGCCTCACCGAACCGACGCATCACGAGGACCCCACGTGCGCTTTCGTCTGACCCCCAGGGAGACGAGCTTCTACGACATGTTCGCCGCGTCCGCGGACAACATCGTCACGGGCTCGAAACTCCTGATGGAACTGCTCGGGGCGGACGGCCCCGCCCGGGTCGAGATCGCAGAGCGTATGCGGGCCGCGGAACACGCGGGCGACGACGCGACGCACGCGATCTTCCACCAGCTGAACTCCTCGTTCATCACGCCCTTCGACCGTGAGGACATCTACTCCCTGGCCTCGTCCCTCGACGACATCATGGACTTCATGGAGGAGGCCGTCGATCTGGTCGTCCTCTACAACATCGAGGAACTGCCCAAGGGCGTCGACCAGCAGATCGAGGTGCTGGCGCGGGCCGCCGAGCTCACGGCCGAGGCCATGCCGAACCTGCGCACCATGGACAACCTCACCGAGTACTGGATCGAGGTCAACCGCCTGGAGAACCAGGCCGACCAGATCCACCGGAAACTGCTGGCCCATCTCTTCAGCGGCAAGTACGACGCCATCGAGGTGCTCAAGCTGAAGCAGATCGTGGATGTCCTGGAGGAGGCGGCCGACGCCTTCGAGCACGTGGCGAACACAGTCGAGACCATTGCCGTCAAGGAGTCCTGAGCCCCTTCATGGACACCTTCGCTCTGGTCGTGACCATCGGGGTCGCGCTCTTCTTCACGTACACGAACGGCTTCCACGACTCGGCGAACGCCATCGCCACCTCGGTCTCGACCCGTGCGCTCACCCCGCGGGTGGCCCTCGCGATGGCCGCCGTCATGAACATGGCCGGCGCCTTCCTGGGGTCCGGGGTGGCCAAGACGGTCAGTGAGGGGCTGATCCAGACCCCCGAGGGCTCGACGGGCATGGGGATCCTGTTCGCCGCGCTCGTCGGCGCGATCACCTGGAACCTCATCACCTGGTACTTCGGACTGCCGTCCTCCTCCTCGCACGCCCTGTTCGGCGGCATGGTGGGGGCGGCGCTGGCCGGCGGGACGGCCGTGTACTGGGACGGGGTGCTGGACAAGGTCGTCATCCCGATGTTCGTGTCGCCGATCGTCGGTCTGCTCGTCGGCTACCTGGTCATGACGGCGATCATGTGGATCTTCCGGCGGACCAACCCGCACAAGGCCAAGCGCGGTTTCCGCATCGCGCAGACGGTCTCCGCGGCGGCCATGGCGCTCGGGCACGGTCTCCAGGACGCGCAGAAGACGATGGGCATCGTGGTGATGGCCCTGGTCATCGCGGACGTCGAGGACTACGGCGATCCCATCCCGGTCTGGGTGAAGATCGCCTGTGCGGTGATGCTGTCGGCCGGTACGTACGCGGGCGGCTGGCGGATCATGCGGACGCTGGGCCGTAAGATCATCGAGCTGGACCCGCCGCAGGGGTTCGCGGCCGAGGCGACCGGAGCGTCGATCATGTTCGCCACGGCGTACCTGTTCAAGGCACCGGTCTCCACCACGCACGTGATCACGTCGGCGATCATGGGTGTCGGGGCGACGAAGCGCATCAACGCGGTGCGGTGGGGCGTCGCCAAGAACATCGTCATGGGGTGGTTCATCACCATGCCCGCGGCGGCGCTGGTGGCGGCGGCCTCGTACGGGCTGATCTACCTGGTGGTCCTCCGGTAGCACGATCCCCGCGCGGCGCCGGAAAACGCTCGGGCCCGCCCCCGCTACCGGGGGGCGGGCCCTTCGCGTCCTCACGGTGGCACCGCCATGCAGCACCGCGAGGGGTCTGTGATCAGCCGAAGCGGCCGGAGATGTAGTCCTCCGTGGCCTGGACCGACGGGTTGGAGAAGATGCGCTCCGTGTCGTCGAGCTCGATCAGCTTGCCCGGCTGGCCGACGGCCGCCAGGTTGAAGAACGCGGTGCGGTCGGAGACGCGCGCCGCCTGCTGCATGTTGTGCGTCACGATGACGATCGTGAACTGCTCCTTGAGGTCACCGATCAGGTCCTCGATGGCGAGGGTGGAGATCGGGTCCAGGGCGGAGCAGGGCTCGTCCATCAGGAGCACCTTCGGCTCGACCGCGATCGCGCGGGCGATGCACAGCCGCTGCTGCTGACCGCCGGAGAGGCCCGAGCCGGGCTTGTTCAGGCGGTCCTTGACCTCGTTCCAGAGGTTGGCGCCCCTCAGGGACTTCTCGACGATGCCGTCCAGCTCGGACTTCTTGTACTTGCCGTTCAGGCGCAGGCCGGCCGCCACGTTCTCGTAGACCGACATGGTGGGGAACGGGTTGGGGCGCTGGAAGACCATGCCGACCTCGCGCCGCACGGCGACCGGGTCGATGCCGGGGCCGTAGAGGTTCTCGTCGTCGAGCATGACCTTGCCCTCGACCCTGCCGCCGGGGGTGACCTCGTGCATGCGGTTGAGGGTGCGGAGGAAGGTCGACTTGCCGCAGCCGGACGGGCCGATGAAGGCCGTCACGGAGCGGGGCTCGACGGTCATCGAGATGTCCTCGATGGCGAGGAAGGAGCCGTAGTAGGCGTTGAGGCCGCTGATGTCGATGCGCTTGGCCATGGGGATCACTGCTTCTTTCGGGTCCGTGTCGCTGATGGCCGCGTCAGCGACCGGTCTTCGGGGCCTTCCAGCGGGCGATGCCGCGGGCCGCGAGGTTGAGGATCATGATGAACGCGATGAGCGTCAGAGCCGCCGCCCAGGCACGGTCGTAGGCCGGCTCGGAGCCGTTGTTGTACTGCAGATAGATGTACATCGGCAGTGACGCCTGGGGACCGTCGAAGGGGTTGGCGTTGATAGTGGCCGTGCCCCAGACCAGCAACAGCACCGGAGCGGTCTCACCGGTGATGCGGGCGATGGCCAGCATGACGCCGTTGACGATGCCGCCGATGGACGTCGGCAGGACGACCTTCAGGATGGTGCGCCACTTGGGGACGCCGAGCGCCAGGGAGGCCTCGCGCAGCTCGTTCGGGACGAGCTTGAGCATCTCCTCGGTGGACCGGACGACGATCGGGATCATCAGGATGCACAGGGCGAGCGAACCGGCGAAGCCGGAGTAGCCCATGTCCAGCATGATGATCCACAGGCTGAGGATGAACAGACCGGCGACGATCGACGGGATGCCCGTCATGACGTCGACGAAGTAGGTGACGGCCTGGGCGAGCTTGCCGCGCCCGTACTCGACCAGGTAGATCGCGGTCAGGATGCCGAGCGGGACCGAGATCAGGGTGGCGATGCCGACCTGCTCCAGGGTGCCGAGGATGGCGTGGTAGATACCGCCGCCGGGCTCCTGGTCGGCGACGACGCCCATGGAGTGGGTGAGGAAGAAGCCGTCGAGGACCTTCACGCCCTTCTTGACCGTCTCCCAGATCAGGGAGGCCAGCGGGATGACGGCGATGATGAAGGAGACCCAGACCAGGCTGGTCGCGGTGCGGTCCTTGGCCTGGCGCTTGCCCTCGACCGCGGCCGACAGGGCGTAGGAGCCGACGACGAAGAGGAGCGCGGCGATCAGCGCCCACTGGATGCTGCTGTGCAGGCCCGCCACGGCGCTGATGCCGAGGCCCAGCGCGATCGAGCCGGCCGCGACGGCGGCGGCGTACCACTTGGGGAGCCGGGCGCCGCGCAGGGAGCTCGCGGACTTGGGGGTGATGGTTGCGTGGCTCATGCGTTGGCCCCCGAGTACTCCTTGCGGCGGGCGATGATCAGGCGGGCGCCGCCGTTGACCACCAGGGTGATCACGAAGAGCACCAGACCGGACGCGATCAGCGCGTCCCGGCCCAGCGGGTTGGCCTCGTTGAACTTGCTGGCGATGTTCTGCGCGAACGTGCCGCCGCCCGTGTCGAGCAGGCTGAAGTTGATGTCGAAGGACGACGAGAGCACCATGGCCACGGCCATCGTCTCGCCGAGCGCGCGGCCGAGGCCCAGCATCGAGGCGGAGATCACGCCGGAGCGGCCGAAGGGGATCACCGACATGCGGATGACCTCCCAGCGGGTGGCGCCCAGGGCGAGGGCGGCCTCCTGGTGCATCTGCGGCGCCTGCCGGAAGACCTCACGGCTGACGCTGGTGATGATCGGCAGGATCATCAGGGCGAGCAGGACGCCGACCGTGAACAGCGAGCGCGCGACGCCGCCGTTCCACTCGAAGAGGCCGGTCCAGCCGAGGTAGTCGTCCAGCCAGCCGTAGAGACCGCCCAGGTGCGGTACCAGCACGAGGGCTCCCCACAGGCCGTAGACGATGGACGGCACGGCGGCGAGCAGGTCGATCACGTATCCGATGACGCCGCTGAGCCTGCGCGGGGCGTAGTGCGTGATGAACAGCGCGATGCCCACCGAGACCGGGACCGCGATGAGCATGGCGATGACCGACGACACGACGGTGCCGTAGGCCAGTACCGCGATGCCGAACTCCGGCGGGTTGCCGCTGGGGTTCCATGCGAACGAGGTGAAGAAGTTGGCCTCGTTGCTGCTGAGCGCGATCACCGTGCGGTAGGTGAGGAAGGCCGCGATCGCGGCCATGAGCACCAGCACGAAAATGCCGGACCCCCGGGAGAGCCCGAGGAAGATCCGGTCACCGGGGCGGGTGGCGCCGCGGGCGGCGCGCTTCTGCTCGGCCGGTGGGGGGACGGGGGGTGGGGCGGTCTGTGTTGTGGATATGTCCATCAGGGTTCTCCGGTCTGCGGGGCCTCTCACTGTTCGAGGCCCCATGGCGGCGGTGCACCGGACGGTGCGGTCCGGCCCCTGGTGGGGAGCCGGACCGCACTCGGGGTCAGCTCAGGCTCGAGATGGTGTCGCGAACCTTGGTGATGATCTCCTCGGGCATCGGGGCGTAGCCGGCGTCCGCCAGCAGGGCCTGACCGTCCTCGGAGGCCATGTAGTTCAGGAAGGACTTCGTGGCGGGCAGGGTGTCCGCCTTGTTGCCCTTGTCGCAGGCGATCTCGTAGGTCACCAGGACGAGCGGGTAGGCGCCCTCGGCCTCGGGGGTGTAGTCCAGCTCCAGCGCGAGGTCCTTGCCGGTGCCGACGACCTTGGCGGCGCCGATGGCGGCCGTGGCGTTCTCGATGGTGGCCTTGACCGGCTCGGCGGCCTCGGTCTTCACGTCGACGGTCTTGATGCCCTCCTTGGCGTAGGAGAGCTCGAAGTACGAGATCGCACCCTCGACCTGCTTCACCTGCTGCGCCACACCGGAGGAGCCCTGGGCGGACTGGCCGCCCTTGGCCTCCCACGACTTGCCCGGCTCGTAGGGCCAGGCCTTCGGCGCGGCGGCCTTCAGGTACTTGGTGAAGTTGTCCGTGGTGCCGGACTCGTCGGAGCGGTGGAACGCCTGGATCTTCAGGTCGGGGAGCTTCGCGTCGGGGTTCAGCTTCGCGATCTTCTTGTCGTTCCAGTTGCTGATCTTGCTGTCGAAGATCTCCGAGATGGTCGCGGCGTCCAGGACGAGCTCGTCGACGCCCGGGACGTTGTAACCGATCGCGATCGGACCGCCGACCATCGGCAGGTCGATGGCCTGGCCGTCGGTGCAGATCTTCTTGGAGTCCTCGATCTCCTCCGGCTTGAGCGCCGAGTCGGAGCCGGCGAACGCGGTCTGACCCTGGAGGAAGGCGGTGATGCCGGCGCCGGAACCGTCAGGACGGTAGTTGACCTGCACGTCCTTGCAGGCGGCCGTGTAGTTCTTGACCCAGGCGTCGATCGCGTTCTTCTGCGCGGAGGAGCCGGAAGCCTGAAGCTGACCCTTGGCGTCGTCGCACTGGATGTTGCCGGTCTGCGCGCTGGCGGAGGAGTCGCCGCCGCCGTTGCCGCCGCTGGTGTCGTCCGACCCGCACGCCGTGAGGGCCAGGGCGCCGGAGACGGCGAGAGCGCCGAGAGCGAGGGCCCGCCGGTTCTTGCGCTGAAGCTTCACTTGAGTTCCTTCCAGGTGCCGCCGGCCTGAGTGCGGCGGCGTGCGAAGTCTGAAGTCAGAAGTCTGGGCGATGCCGGCGCCCGATCGGCGGGCGGTTCGCATCGCGTAAGGCCGAAATTAGGCAGAAGAGGTGACGGCGCCGATGGGCGTAAATGAACGAGAGGTGAACCCCTGAGGACGGTGCGGTGAGGTCACGGAACGCTTACGCCAAGGACACGGGTGGATACCGGGCCGGAACGGGGCACTCCCGCACGGCGGGGGGCCGCGGCCGGATCGTCGTCCGGGCGTCGTCGGACGGCTGTCCGCGTGTTGCCTGGAGGTGGGCCGGGTGGGGCGGGTGGTCTGAGGGGGCAGATGGTCTGGGCGAGGCGGGTGATGCGGGTGGCATGTGTGGCGTGCGTGGCGTGCGTGGTGCAGGTGGTGCGGGCGACGTGCATGGCACGGGTGGCGCAAGTGGTGCAGATGGTGCGGGTGGTGTGCGTAACACAGGCGGTGCGGATGGCGTGCATGGCGCAGGTGGTGCGCGTAGTGCAGATGGTGCGGGCGGCATGGGTGGTGCGGGTGGTGTGGGTGGTGGAGGGGGTGCGGCAGGGGCGGGCGGGTGTCAGCGGGCCGGGCGGAAGGTGGCGAGCAGGGCGTCCACCAGGTCGGCGTCCCTCGGCTCGGTGAGCCGGCGGCGGGCCATGTGCGGGGGGAGCCAGAGGAGGCGGTCCACCTCGTCGTTGGGGGTGAACGTGCCGGCGACGGCCTCGGCGGCCCAGTACCGGACCCGCTTCGGCCTGCCGTTCGCCAGGTAGTGCGCCGACGGGAGTTCCACGGCCGGCACCGCCCAGTGGCCGGTCTCCTCCGCGACCTCGCGCAGCGCTCCGGCGAGCGGGTCCTCGCCGCGCTTCAGCTTGCCCTTGGGCCAGGACCAGTCGTCGTACTTGGGACGGTGCACGAGACACAGTTCGAGCGTCCCCCCGACCGGGGCGCGCCGCCACAGGACACAGCCGGCCGCCTGGACGGTGAGGGGGACGGCGGCCGGGGCCGTCTTCGAGGCCGGTTTCGGGTCCGGGTCCGCGGGTCGGCCGGAGCTGTCGGACGGGCTCACCGGGCGCCTCCCTACGACGAGCCGACGACGTCCGTCTGCCAGCAGTGCTGGAACGCGTACCGGGCCGCCTCCACGTCGTGCCGCTGGTCCGCGTGGAGCACGCCGAGCGCGTACGCCGTGACCGGGGCGATCCGCGGGGTCCGGGCGGCGTGCGCCGCGGCCGCCGCGGCCTCGGAGGCGTCCCGGTGCCGGTCCAGGGCTTCGCCCGCGGCGACGAGGCCGACGTTCGGGGGCGACGCCGGGGCGGCGGCGCTTTGTGCGGGGCCTTCGGCGCCGGTGGGGGCCGGGGCGGCGTACAGGACCTCGCGGGCGTACCGGTGCAGGCGCAGCAGCAGGCGGACCTGGTGCCAGGGAGCGTCCTGCGGATGCGGGGCCGGGTCCGGCGACAGCCCGTGCATCAGCGCCTCCGCGTTGTACGGGCTGCCCGCGGTGACCAGGGGCAGCGCGGCGACGGCGTCGACGAGCCGCTCCCGCGCGGCCTCGGCCAGCGGGCGCAGGTCGGCGGAGCCGGCGGCCGGGGCCAGCGGAACCTCGCTGGCCAGCACGGCGACCTTGTCGGCGACCGCGTGGAAACGGGAGGAGCCGAGGGCCTGCAGCGCCGTGGAGTGCGCCCGGGTCCGGGCCAGGGTGAGCTGCCGGTCCAGCAGGGCGCCCGCCTTCGCGGCGCCCACGGTGAGCTTGCTGCGTTCGGACACCGCGGTGGCGGCCGGCGTCCCGGCGGGGCCGGAGGCGGTCGCCGTACGCGTGCCGGTACGCGCGCTCGCCCCGGCGGAGGCGACGGCGGCCGGAGGGGCCGGCCGGGCCGTCCCGGTCCTGCTCCCGGGGTCCGCCTGGGCCGGGAAGGCCGTGCCCGACAGCCGGTGCAGGGCAAGGAGCAGCCGCTCCAGCCGCGCCGAGCAGGCGTGTTCCAGGGCCAGCGTGCCGGAGACCCAGGCCAGTTCCGGGCGCATCGCCTCGGACCAGTCGGGGTCCAGGACCGCCTGGAAGGTGTGCAGGCTGCCGCTGATCCGGCGGGCCGAACGGCGCAGTGCGAGCGCCGCCTCGACGGAACCCCCCGAGGACGCCGTGCCCGCCCCCGCCTCCCGGTGGAGACGGAGCGCGCGCAGGAACTCGGTGGCCTGGGCCCGCAGGTAACCGGCGAGGGCCGCCGCGTGCACCGGGCCGGGCACCGGGTCGGCCATCGGGCCGGGCACCGGGTCGGTCAGGGGGGTGGGGTTCGTCGGGTCAAGGTGTTGCTGTGCCACGCCGGCGCCTCCGGGCGTCAATGAGCATGTCCTGGACGTGCCGCAGGGGCCGGCCGTCCGCGTCCACCGCGTGTCGGGTCCACGTCCCGTCCGAGCCGAGGTGCCAGGACGAGGTGGCGTCGGACATGCCGGTCTCCAGCAGCCGGTTCAGCGCCGCCCGGTGGGCGGGGTCGGTGACCCTGACCAGGGCCTCGATCCGGCGGTCCAGATTGCGGTGCATCATGTCCGCGCTGCCGAGCCACACCTCGGGCTCACCGCCGTTGCCGAAGCAGAAGACACGGGAGTGTTCGAGGAAGCGGCCGAGGATGGAACGGACCCGGATGTTCTCCGACAGGCCCTCGACGCCCGGCCGGATCGCGCAGATGCCGCGCACCCACACGTCCACCGGCACCCCCGCCTGCGACGCCCGGTAGAGGGCGTCGACGACCGCCTCGTCCACCATCGAGTTGACCTTGATGCGGACGTAGGCGGGGCGCCCGGCCCGGTGGTGCTGGGCCTCCTTGTCGATCCGTGAGACCAGACCGTCGCGCAGGGACTTGGGTGCGACGAGCAGCCGCCGGTACGTCTCGCGTCGGGAGTAGCCGGAGAGGCGGTTGAACAGGTCGGAGAGGTCCGCGCCGACCTGCGGGTCGGCGGTGAGCAGGCCGAGGTCCTCGTAGAGCCGGGCCGTCTTGGGGTGGTAGTTGCCGGTCCCGACGTGGCAGTAGCGCCGCAGCGTCTCGCCCTCCTGGCGGACCACGAGGGACAGCTTGCAGTGGGTCTTCAGACCGACCAGTCCGTAGACCACGTGACAGCCGGCCTCCTCCAGCTTGCGCGCCCAGTTGATGTTGGCGTGCTCGTCGAAGCGGGCCTTGATCTCGACCAGGACGAGGACCTGCTTGCCGGCCTCGGCGGCCTCGATCAGCGCGTCGACGATCGGGGAGTCACCGGAGGTCCGGTACAGGGTCTGCTTGATGGCGAGGACGTCCGGGTCGGCGGCGGCCTGCTCCAGGAAGGCCTGCACGGACGTGGAGAACGAGTCGTACGGGTGGTGCAGCAGCACGTCCCGGCTGCGGAGCGCGGCGAAGATGTCGGGCGCCGACGCCGACTCGACCTCGGCGAGGTCGCGGTGGGTGCCGGCGACGAACGCGCGGTACTTCAGCTCGGGCCGGTCGAGGCGGTGGATCCGGAAGAGACCGGTGAGGTCGAGCGGCCCCGGCAGCGGGTACACCTCGGCCTCGCCGATCTTCAGCTCGCGCACGAGCAGGTCCAGGACGTCGCGGTCGATGGACTCCTCGACCTCGAGGCGCACCGGCGGCCCGAAGCGGCGCCGCATGAGCTCCTTCTCCAGGGCCTGGAGCAGGTTCTCCGCGTCGTCCTCCTCGACCTCCAGATCCTCGTTGCGGGTGAGCCGGAAGGCGTGGTGCTGCAGCACCTCCATGCCCGGGAACAGCTCCTCCAGGTGGGCGGCGATGACGTCCTCGAGGGGGACGTAGCGGCCCGGGGAGCTCTCCAGGAAGCGGGACAGCAGCGGCGGCACCTTGACCCGGGCGAAGTGCTTGTGGCCGGTGACCGGGTTGCGCACGACCACGGCCAGGTTCAGCGACAGGCCCGATATGTACGGGAACGGGTGCGCCGGGTCGACCGCCAGCGGGGTCAGCACGGGGAAGATCTGGTGCCGGAAGAGGGTGAACAGGCGGGCCTGCTCCTTCTCCGTCAGCTCGCTCCAGCGGACCAGGTGGATGCCCGCCTCCGTCAGCCCGGGCAGGACGTCCTCGTGGAAGCAGGCGGCGTGCCGCGCCATCAGCTCGCGCGAGCGGCTCCAGATCATCTCCAGCACCTCGCGCGGCTGGAGGCCGGAGGCGGAGCGGACGGCGACACCGGTGGCGATACGACGCTTCAGGCCGGCCACCCGGACCATGAAGAACTCGTCCAGGTTGCTGGCGAAGATCGCGAGGAAGTTGGCCCGCTCGAGCAGCGGGGTGGCAGGGTCCTCGGCGAGCTCGAGGACCCGCTCGTTGAACGCGAGCCAGCTGCGCTCCCGGTCGAGGAACCGGCCCTGGGGCAGCGGCTCGCCGCCCGGCTGCAATTCCTTGTAGGCGTCGAGATCCGCGTCGATGTCGGGTTCCAGGTCGGAGACCGTACCGGCCACGGTCTGCGGCCGGTGTGCGGCGAGGGAGCCCACGGAGGGCTGCGCGTGCTGTACCTGTGCCTTTGCTTCGGCGTTCGGCTGGCTCATGGCCCCATTGTTCCGCGCCCGCAGCCTCACGGGCGCGTCGGAAAGCGCGGGTGGGACGAATGGTGCCCCTGGGACGTCCCCGTCACCCCTCCGGGGCGGCGGTGGCTCTGAGGCGGCGGGATTCATTCGCCGAGCGTCGCAAGACTGTCTGAATCAGCGGTTACGGAGACATGACGTGCGGGATATCGGGGAGCGGCCCGCGGGAGCGCGCCGCGGGGAGCGGGCCCGGGGCGCGAACCGCGCGTTCCAGGCGGTGCGGCACCGTGTGGATCATGCGTCCCGTGCCGGAGCGACGGGGTGGCACGGCACGGGCCTGCCCCCGGCCCGCCCCGGGCCGGTTCCACGGCCTTCCGCCGACCGTATGCGCCGGCTTCGGGCGGGCTCGCGCCGGCTTCGGGCGGGCTCGCGCCGGCTTCGGGCGGGCTCGCGCCGGGGCCGGATGCGAACCCGCGGCGGAGACGGCGGGCCGGAGCCCGGCACGCGGGGCGCGAGCCCGGTCTCTCCGGCCCGTCGTCTGCGTCGTCTGCGTCGTCTGCGTCGTCTGCGCCGGGGGCGTCGGGGCCGCCGGGTCCGTCAGGTCTCCGTCCGGTACATCAGGTCCGTCTCGTGGGTGAGGAAGCCCAGCCGCTCGTAGACGGCCACGGCCGCCTTGTTGTCGGCGTCGACGTACAGCATCGCGGTGGGCAGCCCCTGCCCCGCCAGGTGGCGCAGGCCGATCGTCGTCAGGGACTTGCCGAGGCCGCCGCCCTGGGCCTGCGGGCTCACGCCGAGGACGTACACCTCGCCGAGTCCCTCCGCCCGGTGCACCTTGGTCCAGTGGAAGCCGACGAGCCCGCCGCCCTCCCGCTCGGCGAGGAAGAAGCCCTCGGGGTCGAACCACGGCTCGGCCTTGCGGTCGTCCAGGTCGCGTTGGGTCAGGGCGCCCTGCTCGGGGTGGTGGGCGAAGGCGGCGGCGTTCAGCGCCAGCCAGGCGGCGTCGTCCTGCCCGGGGACGAAGGTCCGCACGGTCACGCCCTCCGGCAGCACCGGGTCGGGCAGCTCCAGCCCGGCCAACGGCCGCCGCATCTGCCGCAGTTCGCGGAAGAGGGTGAGCCCGAGGACCTGGGCGAGATGGCGGGCGGCGGAGTGACCGCCGTGTGCCCACACCCGCAGCCGCTTGCCGGAGGCGGCGAGCAGCGCTGACCCGAGCGCCCGCCCGTGCCCCTGCCCCCGGTGGGAGGGGTGCACGACCAGCTCGGCGGCCGGCGGTTCGACCGGGTCGGTGTCCTCCAGCTGGGCGTACCCGACGAGTTCGCCGTCCTTGCCGCCGTCGCTCCCGCTCGCCTCGCTCGCCCCGCTCGTCTCGTGGGTGAGGAAGAGCAACAGATGGGTCACGCCCGCCCGTTCACCGCCGCGCAGCTGCAACCGCCCCTGCTCGGACACCGCCTGCTGCCCGTCGGTCTGGGCGGCCTCGTCGAGCAGGGCGAGAACCGCCTCGACCTGCTCCGGGGAGAGCGCGGTGTGGGTCCGGAGCGAGCGGGTGCGGCCCGGCCGTGCGAAGTCGTCGCTGGTCATGCGTACGAGGGTAAGCGGCGGGCGCCGAAAACGGGCGAAGACGGCGTCGGATGCGGAGCCGAAGGCACGTCCCGACCGGTCCCGACCGGTGCCGGGACGTGAAAGATAATCAGGATGTGACCATGAACCCCCTGTCGCGCTACGCGCGTTGACTCTAGGCTGCGCCGGGTGGCCGGCGCGCGCCTCACGCGGCTCCGGCCCGGCCCCGCGTAGACAGGCGCCGACCGACGCCGACCGACGCCGACCGACTCCGACCCACGCAGACCCGCAGGGGGGCGCATGCCAGCCACACCCAGGTCCACATCCTTGACGTACCGTCCGCGCCGCAGACGCCGTACGAACCGTCTTCTCGTGTCCGTCGCCGGTGTGCTCACCGTCGGCGCGCTGGCCGCGGCCACCCTGCCCGCGGAGGCGGCGACCGCGGGCGGGGGCAAGGGCGGCGCCTCGCACGGGCACGGCCACCACAAGGGCCACCACAAGGGCCACCCGGGCCGCTACCAGGACGTGCAGCTGCTGTCCTTCAACGACCTGCACGGCAACCTGGAACCCCCGACGGGTTCCTCGGGCCGGGTCACCGAACTGCGCCCGGACGGGACGACGGAGACCATCGACGCGGGCGGTGCGGAGTACCTCGCCACCCATTTGCGCGAGGCCCGCAAGGGCAACCGTTACTCCGTCACCGCGGCCGCCGGCGACATGGTGGGCGCGTCCCCCCTCCTCTCCGGTCTCTTCCACGACGAGCCCACGATCGAGGCGCTGAACAAGCTCGACCTGGACGTCTCCTCCGTCGGCAACCACGAGTTCGACGAGGGCGCCAAGGAGTTGGGCCGTCTGCAGAACGGCGGCTGCCACCCGGTCGAGGGCTGCTACACGGACAAGAAGTTCAAGGGCGCCGACTTCCCGTACCTGGCGGCCAACGTCCTGGACGAGAAGACGGGCAGGCCCGTCCTGAAGCCGTACTGGGTGTGGAAGCACAAGGGCGTCAAGGTCGGTTTCATCGGCGTGACGCTGGAGGCCACCCCCGACATCGTCTCCGCGGAGGGCGTGAAGGGCCTGTCCTTCAAGGACGAGGTCGAGACGATCGACAAGTACGCCAAGGAGCTCCAGCGCCAGGGCGTGAAGTCGATCGTGGCCCTGGTGCACGAGGGCGGCTTCCCCGCCTCGTCCTCCTACAACTACGACTGCGACTCCCCGGGCGCCGGCGACGGCGTCTCCGGCCCGATCGCCGACATCGCCGAGAAGGTATCGCCCCAGGTGGACGCGCTGGTCACCGGCCACACCCACGCGGCGTACGTGTGCACGATCCCGGACCCGGCGGGCAAGCCCCGCATGGTCACCTCGGCCGCGTCCTTCGGCCGCCTCTACACGGACACGACGCTGACGTACGACCGCGTGACGGGTGACATCGCCCGCACGGCCGTGAAGTCGGCGAACCACGTGGTGACGCGGGACGTCCCGAAGGCGCCGGACATGACCCGGCTGATCGGCAAGTGGAACACCCTCGCCGCCCCCATCGGCAACCGCCCGATCGGCTACATCTCCGGTGACATCACCAAGGACGGCACCACCGAGACCCCGCTCGGCGACCTGATCGCCGACGCCCAACTGGCCTACGGCCGGACGCTGGACCCGGAGACCGACCTGGCCCTGATGAACCCCGGCGGCATCCGCGCGCCCCTGACCTACGCGGCGAGCGCCGCCGAGGGCGACGGCGTGGTCACCTATGCCGAGGGCTTCACCGTGCAGCCGTTCGCCAACACGGTCAACCTCCAGGACTTCACCGGCGCGCAGCTGATCCAGGTCCTCGAGGAGCAGGTGAGCGGCGCCAACGAGGCGGCGCCGAAGATCCTCCAGGTCTCCGCCGGTCTGACCTACACCCTGGACCTGACCCGGACCGGAGCGGACCGGGTGGTCACGGACTCCATCAGGCTGAACGGCTCCGCGATCGACCCGGACGCCACCTACCGCGTCGCCACGAACAGCTTCCTCGCGGGCGGCGGCGACGGCTTCCCGACCCTCGGCGAGGGCACGGCGGACCTGGTCGGCGAGGACGACCTGACGGCCCTGGAGCAGTACCTGACGGCCCACTCCTCCCCCGCGAACCCGCTCGCCCCGCCCGCGGCGGACCGCATCACGGTCGTCCGGTAGCCCACGGACGCCCCCGGGAGGGGCCCGGCACACCCGGCAGGCCGCGAGGCCCGCGGGCGCGCCGGGCCCTTCCTTCCGGTTCCGGAGGCCCGGTCCGGCCGACCGTGCGCCTGCGTCTGCGCCGGGGCGTGTCCGTCACGTCGAGGCGGTGTCCGCCGCTCCGGGCCACAGGACCGCTTGCGCGACGATCACCCGGTCGCCGTCGAACGTGACCGACGGTCCCTCGTGGAGCCGGTACCCCATCGCCAGGGCCTCGCTCACCCGACGGCAGAACGCCACGTCGTCAGGACCGGTCAGCACGCGGTACACGGGCAGCCCGTCCGGCGGTGTCTTCATGATCTCAGCGTGTCACACGCGTCTCGGTTCCAGAGGGCTCAGAGGGCTCAGAGGGCTCAGAGGGCTCAGAGGGCCACGAGGTCGATGACGTTGACGACGACGTGGCGGTTGGACACGACGTAGGTGACGAAGCCGCCCTGGAAGCCCGCGGACCAGCTGTTGTCGCGGTTGCTGAGGGCCGGCGGGCCGAACGGGTTGAGGGTGAGCAGCTTCTCGAGGTTCTCGAGCGAGGTCCGCCGGGAACCCGGTAACGCGGCCTTCCGCGCCGCCGCGCGGTCCACGTACCGGATGGCGTAGGCGCTCACCGGCGTCCGCCCGCAGGGACGGGCCGGCCGTTCGCGTCGAAGCCGTGACCCTGCGCGTCCCGGAACACGAGGCCTTCGGTGTCGTCCGTCGTCATGCGTTTGACGGTCCGTTCGACGTCGTCGAGGTAGCCCGGTGTGGCGCAGGCGCAGGCGAAGGGGAACCACTTGTCGATCACGGCGTCGAGCGCCGACTGGTCGAAGTCGGCGGCGGCGCTCAGCCACTCCTGCTCGAAGGCCTGCAACCAGTCCCGGCGCCGCTGCAGGGCCGCACGGATCGCCTCGGGTGTCCTTGCGCAGGAGTTCGGATCCACCTCGTGGGCCATGGTCGGCTCCTCTCCTCCGGCCGGGGTGTGGCGTGTGGGCCGGAGGACCACGGTAGAACGCGCGAGACACCGGACGGGGACGGTCGGACGTGTCACCTGTCACCGTCCGCTCACCGGCCTCCGGGTGGCCGGGCACAGCCCCGGCCCCGGCCCCGCGAGCGCCTGCTCACCCGAGTGCAGCCGGGCCGCCACCGGCGCCCGCGCCGAGGAACCGCTCACTGTCGGGCGGGGCGGTGCGGTCCTCGCACCGTCGGAGTCCTCTTCGGCCGGGCGTGTCGCCTGTCACGGCAGTTGGTCGAATGCCCGGTCGGCGTCGGCCACGGCCTCGGGGTGAACGTCGTGGGCGGTGCGACCGTCGGCGATCTTCTGCCAGTTGGTGCGGGCGAGCACCCGTTGGACCGCGAGTACCTGGGCGGCCAGCAGGCGTGCCTGGATGCCTTCGCCGAGGGCGTCCGCCAGTGCCTCCTCGTCCTCGAGCTGGTACCGCGTGAGCCGTCCTGCCAGGCTCGGTGTGGTGAACACCAGCCGGTGGAACGCCACCACCTCGGGGTGATCGCTGAGGCCGGTGACGGGGTCGCACCGGTCCAGGCCGGCCCGGAAGTGCCGGTGCAGCGCCGTCACCGGCTTGACGCCGGGCCTGCGGCCGCGTACGACGCGTGCTGCCTCGCCCTGGTGGTCCGCGAACCGGTGCAGCACCAGGTCTTCCTTGGTGGGGAAGTACCGGAAGAGGGTCGGCTTGGAGATCTCGGCCGCCGCGGCGACGTCGTTGACCGAGACGCGGTCGAAGCCGTGCTCCAGGAACAGCGAGACGGCCGCGTCGCCGATGGCGTCGCGCGTCCGCTCCTTCTTGCGGGCCCGCAGCCCCGTCGACTCGCTCATTTGACCACCGTAACATTCGTGACCAGGTTGCTTTTTTAACCGAGTAACGTTTTCAATGGGCGGCATGCATCAGAGAGACACTCCTCCCGTGCTCGTCACCGGGGCGACGGGCCGGGTCGGCCGCGTCGTCATCGACCGACTCCTCGACGCGGGCGTGCCGGTGCGCGCCCTCATCCGTCGCTCCGAGGCGGCGGCGACGCTGCCGGCGAAGGCCGAGGTCTTCATCGGCGACCTCACCGCGCCCGAGACGCTCGACCCGGCGTTGAACGGCACCGGCGCCGTCTTCCTCGTCTGGACCGCCCCGCCTCGGACCGCCGCAGCAGTCGTCGAGCGGCTGGCAGCCCACGTGCGGCGGATCGTCCTCCTCTCCTCCCCGCACCGGACGCCGCACCCCTTCTTCCAGCAGCCCAATCCCATGGCGGTGCTGCACGCCGACATCGAGCGGCTCGTCGCGGCCACCGGACTCGAGTCGACGATCATCCGGCCGGGGATGCTCGCGTCGAACTCGCTGGCCTGGTGGGCGCCCGCGATCCGGGCCGGCGAGGTCGTCCGGTGGCCTCACGGCGCTGCCGAGTCGGCACCGGTCGACGACCGCGACGTCGCAGCCGTCGCGGCGCGGACGCTCCATCAGGACGGACACGTCGGGGGCGACTACGTCCTCACGGGCCCCGAATCGCTGACCCAAGCCGCGCAGGTGGACGTCATCGGTGACGTCCTGGGGCGCCGGATCGCGTTCGAGGAGATGACGCCGGACGCGTTCCGGAGCCTGTCGGAGGGTGCGGCGCCCGGCTCGGTCGTCGACATGCTGCTCGCCGCGTGGAGCGCGGCGGTCGGACAGCCCGCGTACGTCACCACTGCGGTGGCCGACATCCTCGGGACGGCACCGCGAACGTTCCGCCAGTGGGCCGCCGACCACGCCACCGCGTTCACGGAGGGCTCGGAGGGGCCGGAGGGGTCGTAGCCTCGTCGACCGCGATCTGCGCCCCTGGCCGCGGTCCTCGGTCCGTCGTCGCCCGGCCCCCGCTCCCGGGGTGTGCCGGACGCGTGTGCGCGTCGCCCGCGGGCGTCCTCAGGGGCGGCGGGCCAGCAGGTGGGCGTCGAGGAAGCCCCGCTCGGAGGCCGGGTCGTGGAGCAGGCGGGCGAACGGGACGAGCCCGGCCCCGGCCAGCAGCTCCGCGAACCGGTCCACCGGCCAGCTGTAGGCGGGCGTGACCTTGTGGTCGAAGCGGACCGGCTCCGGTCCGTCGGTCGCGAAGAACGAGACCAGGAGCAGGCCCCCCGGCGCCAGAACACGTACCTGCTCGGCGAGCAGCGCGGGCAGTTCCCCAGGAGGGGTGTGGATCACCGAGTAGTGGGCCAGCACGCCGCCGAGCGCGCCGTCCTCGACCGGCAGGGCCTCCATCGGCGCCTCATCGAACCGCAGCGCCGGACGGGCCCGCCGGGCGTGGGCGACCATGCCCGGGGACAGGTCGAGCCCGAAGGCGTCCAGCCCCAGTTCGTGCAACATGGCCGTCAGGTGTCCGGGTCCGCACCCGACGTCGGCCGCCCGCGGGTTCCCCGTCCCGCGCACCAGCTCGGCAAAAGTGCCGATCATGTTCCGTGAGAACGGGTGAGCCTCCAGCCGGTCGGCGAACATCGACGCGTAGAGCTCGACGACCCCGTCGTAGGCGGCCTTGGTCTCGTCCTGGTGTTCCGCCACGGGGAAGAAGCTAACACTCTTGCCGTTCGCGGCCGTTCTCCGGCTCCGTACCGCCCTGAGGCCGGTTCCATGAAGGGCATCGAAGGGGTTGCGCGGTGGCCCGACCCGGTTGTGCACGTACTGCCGTTCTCCGCGGGGATCCGTCACCTTATTTCGAGGCTGCGGTGGAGCACGCCTCCATAGCGAGGGACTGGCTGGATGCCTTTGCGTTGTGCCTGATAAGCGGCATGGTGTGGGGCCGGGACCGTGTCATTGGGCTCCTGCTGCATGAGCACGCGTCCACGATCCACGACGGGGTGCCGCACTCGAAGCTGGAATCGAAGTCGGATCCGGCGGAACTGGCGGAGATGGATACCCTCGCCTGCTACCTGACCCAGGATCGCGGGCACCTGCCACGGGACTGGCCGTCGGTGACATTGCGCATGCCGGAGGTCGACGAACGCCTCGATGCGGCGCTACGACTGAATGGCCTCGGCACTCTGACGCCGGACCAGCGGCTGCTGCGCGTGCTCCTGGAGGACAACCAGTCAGCCTTCGAGCAGGCCCTGGTGCATCGTCTGGCCCAGCATCGGGAGGGCGCACTGCCCGATGCGGCGCTCCGCAGCCTGCTTCCGCAGAAGACCATCGCCTTGGCCGCACTGGCAGTCCAGGTACACGGCTGGGACTTGCGCGTCCGATCCGCCTACCTGCCGCCCGTCTTGCTCAATGCCCCGGAAGGCGCTCCGTCAGACAGTAGGTGAATCAGCGTCCCGCCCCCTGTTCGGGTGGAAGTTCCGGGTGGGACTTCGACCGCCGGCCGGCTCGCTTGTCCCGCCTACGCAGCTGTCGCTCAGGGGGCGTGATGCTGACTGCCGGGAGCCGGAGCTGCCGGGTGTCGGTCAGCGTTCGGATTGCGCCAACTCGCCTTATCCACGTTGCGTTTGCAACATGTGATGCGACAGTATGTTCGAGGTTACGGGGCGTAACAGTGCGGCCGACGAGGTGCGCGAGATCATCCGGCTGGTCCGCACGACGATGGAGCAGAACGACGGCACCGCGCAGTCGGCCCTGGCCAGGGCACGCGCAGCCGTCGACAACATCGGCTGACGTCGGTGGTCTGAACGGGGGTTCGGAATGACGGGGTGGGACATATCGCCGTCGGGTGTCGAGTTCGTGACCTCGCTCGTCCAGGACGCGATGGACGACGTGGCCAAGGATGTGAAGGCGTATGGCACAGATGTGACGAGTGCGGCGGCCTCTGCCGGAACCATCAGCGGCATGTACTGCGGTCCCGTGCCGACGGGTCCCGTCGCTGCGGCGCTGTCGCTGTTCGTGGAGGGAACGGCGACAGACGTGCTGTTTCTCGGAGCGCGGGCGGCGAAGTCGGTGAACGGGGCGCGGGACGCGACGGAGCACTACGTGACCGGTGATCAGGAGATGGCCGCGCTTACGCAGCGTGCGGCTCTGGCGGCCCCGAAGGTCGAGCTGCCGGGGCAGGGCGAGAAGGACGGAAAGAAGTGATCAGCCCGTACGACATACCGCAGTTCACGGGCGACTTCGACCAGTTGGACAAGGACGTCTCCGGGTTGCGCAGCGATGCCATCGGTATCCGCAACGGCGGCATGGACGTGCACTCCCGCTTCCAGATGCTGGAAGCCTTCTACACCGCGCCTGAGGCCGAGGCGCTGTTCGCCACCACGCGGCCGGTGATGGACGGGGCCGAGGTCTTCGCCACGAAGCTGGAGACGGTGGCCGACGCGCTGGACACGTATGCCGTCGAGGCCCGTCCGTTGGCCAAGCGGCTGGAACAGCTCAAGACGGACGCCCTCGCGTTCACCCGCAGTGTGGAGGGTGACGACGACTGGACCGAGGACGAGAAGAAGGTCGAGCGTAACCAGCGGCTCATCAACGACGTCACCGCAACGCAGTTCGCGTTCCAGGAGGCGGAACGCCTGGCCGCCGACAAGATCTCGGCGGTCGTGGGTGGCCCGCGCTTCGTGGCGGACGACGGCAGCGGTCTCGTGGAACGTGGGACGGTGCGGTACGGCTTCGAGCTCGATCTCCTCGAGGAAGCCGAACAGTTGCCCTGGGGCACACCGGAGGAGCAGACCTATGAGGCGTGGAGCTGGGGTTGGTTCGGCCATGGTGCCAAGAGCTTCTTCTGGGACGGCATCTACAAGGACGGCATCGAGGCGGGCGTCGAGGGCCTGTGGGCACTGGCCAGTGGGGACGGGGAGGCATGGAGCGGCCTGAAGGACGTCGTCACCGGCATCGGCCTGTACACCATGACCCCGTACGACGCGTTCATGGACTGGGCGGTCGGCCCGGACGAGGAGAGCGAGGACGAGGTCCGGGCGAAGCAGGCGGCCAAGGAGTTCGGCAAGGCGCTCGTCGCGTGGGACATGTGGCAGGAGAACCCGACCCGCGCGGCCGGGACGGTCGTCTTCAACGGTCTCACCCTGGGCGCCGGCCCGCTTGCGGTCGCTTCGAAGGCCGGCAAGGGCGGCCTGGCCTCCCGGACCGCCGGAGTCGTGGGCAAGGCCGGGCTGTTCATGGACCCGGTCCATGTCGGCCTCAGAGCCACCACTGCGGCGACCGGCAAGCTGCCCAAGCTGTCCGAACTCACGCATCGGATCACCGCGGGCGCCGGGGCGTCGGCGGACGCCCAACGCGTGCACAGCGTCATCGAGCTGGAGGACGGCTCGAAGGTCGTCATTGAGAACGGCGAGTTCATCCCCTACGACAGACATGGCCATGAGATGGCCGAGGCCGCTCGGCGGGAGCCTCCTCTGGCTGTCCAGGTGGCACCGGAGCGGACGTCGGTGCCGAATCGAGAGTTCGTCGGGGCCGGTGCTGGTGCGCGGATGCATGACGGCCCGACTGCCACAGGCGTCTCTTCTCGCGCTGTCGACGGTAGTGGAACCTACGAGCCAGCTCGTGGAGCGGGCTTGGATGCAGGCGGTGGCTCAGGTCATAGCGATGGGGCAGTCACGCGGGAAGGAGTGCGAACCGGTGAGAGAGCCGGGGGGCCCGGACGCGGAGTTGGCTCCAGCGACCCGACTGCGCCTGCTGGCGATGGTGAGCATGGCCTGGCGAAGACCGACGACATTGACGATCAGGCTACCGCCGATGGTGACGAGAACAGCGGCAGGGCACCGAGTGACACCGATGGCGTGGGACTGTCCTCCACTGACCACAGGCAAGGAACCGGGCAACCCGACTTCACGCGTCCGGTGCTGCCGCCAGGGCAGGCGGAGCTGTCTCTCAGGGAGCTTCGCGCGCTGCGTGCCGGGCGGCATCGCTACACGATGGCGGAGGAGATAGGCCGACAAATGTACGGCGGTGGGAGTGAGCGTGGCTACCCGGTACCCACACATGACCACCCTTACTACCCTGTAGAGACTCCGGGTGGCCGTAAAGTGGATGTCCCTGTGGACCTTCCAGGAGGACGGACACTGGCAGTTGAGATAAAACACTACCTGTCGTTCCGTACGATCAAGCTTGCCGACGGGACAAATCAAGTCGTCAAGGGGCAGGTGCCGCTGAGTGACGGGATCAAGGAGCAGATCAACAAAGACTTGACGTTGCGTCGACTTGATCCGAGTTTCGATCCACGCTGGGTATTCATGGATGCGCCGCCATCCCAAGCCCTCAGGCGCTATCTCATTCAAGCTCGAATAATATTCATAGAATACGGACCTGCACCGAAGAAGTAGGGCCATTCGTAACTGGAGGGACTGATGATGGCGAGCGCGAGCACTCCTGGTCCGGAGCTCGACCGGTGGATTGAGGAGGGGCGCAGGGCGATCCTCGACATTGCGGAAATGTTGGGGGTTTCCGCGGATGCTTACACCGCTGATCCGGCCAGGCTTATTCCGTATCTCCAGAATTATGTTTCACGCTTGCCGCTCCGTGAGTTTGAGCAGCCTGACTGGATGACACTGCACGGTGACCTGTTGTCCTATGTGGCTGACTTCTTGATTCGAGTACACGGTGCCCGTTGGATTGTGGTGGAGGATCAGTCGATGCCCCACGGGTTTCGTTACGTGATCGAGGCGACCGGACGTGAGGGGGGCGTCCACAGGGTTGATCCTGCCGACGTCGTGGCGAACGAGTTGAAGAACCCGCCCATTGAAGTGGCGAGGATGCTGGCGAGTGCGGAGTTGACGCTTCATCTTGTAGCGCGAATCTCCGATGATCGATAAGTTGCATTGCTGGATTGGCTGAGCCGGCAGATCCCGCATGCTCATCAGCTCATCCAGAGCATCCTCACCGACGCGACCGCAACCGACACAGCCGCAGCCGCAGCCGTGGAAGAGACTCCGTGACCAAGGACGTCATCGCCCTCACCCCGAAGATGCCCGATCTGCCCACGCTGCTGGCCGGTCTGTACGCGGGTGGCCCTGGCCTCGGGGTCGACAGCCTGGCCGACGGAGCGGTCGTCCGGCTCTGCGCCCCCGACGGGCGACCCCTCGTCTCCGTCGAGGCGCCGATCCTGGTCCAGGTCCCCGGTGAGACGGCCCGTCTGCTCGGCGCCGGCGCGGGCCACGACGGGCCGGTGTGGTGGACCGAGGCACGGGCCTCCACGGCGGTCGCGGAGGCGGGGCGGCTCGCCGGCTCCTTCGCGGGACGGCTGGCCACCGTGCTCGACGGCACGGTGTGGCCGCCGGAGGCAGGGACCACCGAGGTCGTGCCGCTGACCACGGACGTCTCCGCCGTCCCGGCCCCCGCCACCGCGACGCCCGCTGTCGACGTCCTCACCCCGAGCACCGCCGTGGTGATCCAGGACCGCCCCCTGGTCGCCATGACCAGCTGGCTCTCCGACGCCCTGCGCGCGGCGGCCGACGGCGAGAGGGCCCTGCAGATCGTGACGCCGCCCGCCGCCCGCCTCACCCTGGCCACCCGCAGCGTGCTGCGCGGCCTGCCCAACCGCTGGGTCGTCCAGGACCCCGAACACGGCTACTACGACGGTCTGTCCGGTGCCGTCCTCCAGTGGAGGGGCGGCACCTTCACACCGGTGCGCGACGAGCAGGGCGGGGCCCGGCTCGCGGAAGCCTTCGCGGCCCCCAACGGCACCGGTGACCGCCAGCTGCTGCTCACCCTGCGCACCCACCACGCCCCCGACGAGGACCTCGTCCTGGGCCGGGCCCTGGAAGCGGCTTTCCGACGGCTGACCGGTGCCCCTCCGGCCGGCTGGAGCACGGCCGAACCGGTCAACCTGCCCTGGTCGACTCGGCAACTGACCGACCTGGCGCGCGCCCGCGCGCCCCGGCCCACCTGGCTGATCGCCGTCGGACGTCCCGCCCGTCCCGCACTCGCCACGGTCCGAGTGCTGCGCACCCCGGCGGGTGTCGAGGAGGACATCACCCTGTCCCTCGGATACGGCGAGGGCGAGGCGCCGCCCCTGGATGCCGTCGAGGGGCTGGCCACCGAACTGGACGCCGAGCACGGCCTGGTCACCCTGTTCACGGCGCTCCGGTCCGCACGCCGGGATCTCACCGTCCCCGCCCACGTGGAACCCCCGCCGGTACCGGTGGCGTTCACCCTCGGCCGACGGGAGGCCGAGCGCGTCGGCCGGGCACGCGCGGAGCGTCCGCCCACCGGGCCCCCGCCGATGCTGCTCGGCCGCACCGCAGAGTCCGCACTGCACTACCGGCTGGGCGACGGGACAGACGCCGAAGCGTGGGGTCTGTTCCGCGCACTCTTGCGGCATCTGAGCCCGGTGGAGGGGGAGGAAGGCCTCGCGAAGCCGTGACCGCCCGGCCCGCAGCCCCGCCCCGTCACGGCATCTCGGGCGGTGGGGTGGGGGCCCCCGGGAGGCGGATCGTGGCGGTGGTGCCGCCGCCGGCCGCGCGGGTCAGGGTGACCTCGCCGCCCGCCTGCTGGACCGTGCGGGCCACGATGGACAGGCCGAGGCCCGAGCCGGGGAGGGCGCGGGCGGTGGGGGAGCGCCAGAAGCGGTCGAAGACGTGGGGGAGTTCGTCGGCGGCGATGCCGGGACCGTGGTCGCGGACGGTGAGGACGCCGTCGGCCAGGCGGACGTCGACGGTGGCGCCCTCCGGGCTGAACTTCACCGCGTTGTCCAGGACGTTGACCATGGCCCGCTCCAGCGCGGAGGGCTCCGCGCGCACGTACCAGGGCCGGACGTCCGCCGCGATGGTCAGCTCCGGGCCGCGCAGCCGGGCCCGGCGCAGCGCCGACTCCACGACCTCCTGCCAGGCGACGATCTGCGCACGGCCCTCGTGCTGGCCGGTGTCCGGCCGGGACAGCTCCTGAAGGTCGCCGATGAGCGCCGCCAGTTCCGTCATCTGTGCCTTGACCGAGGTGAGCAGGGCCTTGCGGTCCTCGGCGGGCAGGGGACGTCCGGTCTCCTCGCTGCGGGTGAGGAGTTCGATGTTGGTGCGCAGCGAGGTGAGCGGGGTGCGCAGCTCGTGGCCGGCGTCCGCGATGAGCTGCTGCTGCAGGTCGCGGGAGCTGGCCAGGGCGGAGGTCATCGAGTTGAAGGAGCGGGAGAGGCGGGCGACCTCGTCCTCGGAGTCGTGCTCCACGGGGATGCGGACGCCCAGGTCCTCGGTGCGGGCCACGTGCTCCACGGCCTCGGTGAGCTTGTCGACGGGACGCAGACCGGCGCGGGCGACCGCGAGACCGGCGGCGGCCGCGCCGAGCACTCCGACGCCGGAGACGAGGAGCAGGATCAGCGCGAGGTCGCCCAGCGTCGACTCGGTGCCCTTGAGGGGCACGGCGACGAGGACGGCGGCCTTCGAACTGGTCAGCGTGCTCGGGTTGTTGATCACCAGCGGCAGCGTCAGGACGCGCACCTCGGCGCCGTCCTGGTCGGTGCCGTCGCGGTAGAGGCCCGTCGAGCCGTCCCCCGCGCTCGCGATGACGTCCCGGTCGGACCCGGTGACCTTGATCCTGCCCGCCGAGCTGGGGAACAGGCACACGGTCCCGTCCTCCCTGACCACCTGGGAGAAGGTCTGTCCGAAGCCTCCGTCCATGCTGTCCCGGGGGGTGTCCGTGCAGTTGTTGAGGGCGCTGCGGATCTCGCCCCGCTGCTGCGGGTCCTGCAGCACCGTCGCCTTCTTCAGGTCGTTGTCGACCTGCTCGTACAGCTTCCCCTGCACGATGAACCAGCACGTGACCGACACCGCCGCGACCGCGAACGCCACCGCCGCCGCCACCAGCAGCGACAGCCGCGCCCGGATGGGCAGCGCGCGGAACCGGCGGACCAGTGCCGTCACTCCGTGCCGTCCTGCCGCAGGGCGTAGCCGACGCCCCGCACCGTGTGCACCAGGCGCGGCTCGCCGCCCGCCTCGGTCTTGCGGCGCAGATACATGACGTACACGTCGAGGGAGTTCGACGACGGCTCGAAGTCGAAGCCCCAGACCGCCTTCAGGATCTGCTCCCGCGTGAGCACCTGGCGCGGGTGCGCCAGGAACATCTCCAGCAGGGTGAACTCCGTACGGGTCAGCTCCACCCGCCGCGCGCCCCGGGTCACCTCGCGGGTCGCCAGGTCCATGCGCAGGTCGGCGAAGGCCAGGACGTCGTTCTCCTCCGCGGCGCCGGCCACGGCCGCCGCGTACGAGCTGCGGCGCAGCAGCGCGCGGATCCGGGCGAACAGCTCGTCCAGCTCGAACGGCTTGACCAGGTAGTCGTCCGCCCCGGCGTCCAGCCCGGTCACCCGGTCGCCGACCGTGTCCCGGGCGGTCAGCATCAGGATGGGTGTGGTGTCGCCGGCGGCCCGGATGCGGCGGGCGGCGGTCAGGCCGTCCATCCGGGGCATCTGGATGTCGAGGACGACCAGGTCGGGCCGGTGGGCCGCCGCCTTCTCCAGGGCGTCCGCGCCGTCGACGGCGACCTCGGTGCCGTATCCCTCGAAGGCCAGGCTGCGCTGGAGCGCTTCGCGCACCGCCGGCTCGTCGTCGACGATCAGGATGCGCTGGGGGTCGCGGTCACGGTCGCCGTCTGCGGGGCTCATGGGGTCGGGAATCCTCTGGTCTGCTGGTCCGGGAGGGGAGCGTGCGGCCGGGAGCGGCCGGGGCTCTCGGGGTCCCAGGCTCGCACGAGCCCGGGTCCGGCGTACCGGCGCGTACCGCGCGGGGCGGCGGTTCACGACGGCGCCGGTGCGCGGCGCCTCAGTTCATGGTGCCGGACCGCAGGGCCGGGAGGTCCGCCTTGACCGTGTCGATCGGGATGGCGAAGCCCAGGCCCACGCTGCCGGCGTCGGACGAGGAGGAGCCGCTGCCGCTCGACGAGTACATCGCGGAGTTGATGCCGATGATGTCGCCGTTCATGTCGATCAGCGCGCCGCCGGAGTTGCCGGGGTTCAGGGAGGCGTCGGTCTGGATCGCCTTGTACGTCGTCGTGGACCCGCCGGTGTCGCCGTTGAACTGCTGCCCGCCGAACCCGAAGGGCCAGGCGCCGCCCGGCTGCCCCTGCTGGCGCTGCCCCTGGCTCTCGTCCGTGGAGACGGTCACGTCGCGGTCGAGCGCCGAGACGATGCCGCTGGTGACGGTGCCGGTCAGGCCCTCGGGGGAGCCGATCGCCACGACCTGGTCGCCGACCTGCACGCCGTCGGAGTCGCCGAGGGTGGCCGGAGTCAGGCCCGAGGCGTCGTTCAGCTTGATCAGCGCGAGGTCCTTCGAGCTCTCCGTGCCGAGGACGTCCGCGGTGTACGTCGTGCCGTCGCTGGTCCGCACCTCGACCGAGGAGGCGCCGGCGATGACGTGGTTGTTGGTGATGATCTCGCCGTCCTCGGTGATGATCACACCGGAGCCGGTGGACGATCCGGCGCTGGAGGTGGCGCTGATCTCGACGATGCTCGGGCTGACCGCCTTGGCGACGCCGGACACCGTGCCCTTCTGGCCGGTCGGCACCACAGGGGTGCTGTTCGCGCTCGACGAGGCGACGGTGCCGTTGCCGGTCAGCTCCTGGATGCCGTAGGCGGTGCCGCCGCCCACGGCCGCCGCCACGATCGCCACGGCGGCGAGCAGGGCGGCCGGGCCCCGGCTCCGCTTCCGGCGCGGGCCGGCGGTGGCGGCGGCGCCGGTGGTCTCGGCGGCTTCGGCGGTGACCGGATGCCCCGGCGCGAACGCCGGAGGGGGCGGCCACTCGGGGTTCACCGGGGAGGAGGGGTGCTGCGGGCCGCCCGCGCGGGGGCTCTCGTGCTCGTCGCTGCGGTGAAAGGATGCGGTCATGTGGACGAGCCTCCCGCCCGACCATGAGAACACCCTGAGTGCCCGCTGAGAAGCCCGGCAGAACCTCGTATGCCCGATATAAAGGCACCCCTCGGCGGCCCGGCCGGCGGTCCGACCGCTACGGGCAGCCGCAGGAGCGGCGGATCACGAGTTCGGACGGGAAGACCTTCAGCCGCTCGCGCTGCGAGCCGGCCACCCGCACCCCGTCGTCGAGGACGAGGTCGACCGCCGCGCGGGCCATCGCCGAACGGTCGGAGGCGACCGTGGTCATCGGCGGATCGGTGAGCGCCGCCTCCTTGATGTCGTCGAACCCGACGACCGCGAGCTCGCCCGGCACGTCGATGCGCAGCTCGCGCGCCGCGCGCAGCACGCCGACCGCCTGGTCGTCGGTGGAGCAGAAGATCGCGGGCGGGCGGTCCGGCCCGGAGAGGATGTCGAGCCCGACGCGATAGGCGTCGTAGCGGTTGTACGGGGCTTCGAAGAGGCGGCCCTCGGTCGGGATGCCGGCCTCCTTCATCGCCTGCCGCCAGCCCTCGACGTGGTCGGAGACCGGGTCGCCGACGGAGGGGGTCTCCGCGGTGCCGCCGACACAGGCCACGTACGCGTTGCCGTGCTCCAGCAGGTGGCGGACGGCGAGCTGGGCGCCACCGAGGTCGTCGGTGACGACGGCGACGTCGTCCATGGCCTCGGGACGCTCGTGCAGCAGGACAACCCTGGCGTCCCAGGCGTCGATCTCCGCGGCGGCCAGGTCGTTGAGCGCGTGGCTGACCAGGATCAGCCCGGAGACGCGCATCCCCAGGAACGCCCGCAGATAGTGGACCTCGCGCTCGCCGATGTAGTCGGAGTTCCCGACGAGCACCATCTTCCCGCGCTCGGCCGCGGCCTGCTCGACCGCGTGCGCCATCTCCCCGAAGAAGGGCTGGCGCGCGTCCGGGACGATCAGGCCTATCAGGTCCGTGCGCCGCGACGCCATCGCCTGGGCGACCCGGTCGGGCCGGTACCCCAGCTCCTTGATCGCGGCGAGTACGCGTTCGCGCGTGGCCGGGGCGACCGGCCGGGGTCCGTTGTTGATGACATAGCTGACGACGGCGGTGGAGGTACCCGCCAGTCGCGCCACATCATCCCTTGTCACCTTGGCCACGCGCGGAGTCTACGCGGATATAACCGGTACCGGCAGAGTGAGAAGGATCCTGCGACCGGAGGGAAGCATCGAGAAGCAGAGGGAAACAGAGGGAAACCGAGGGAGGCAGAGGGAAACCGAGGGAGGCAGAGGGAAACCGAGGGAGGCAGAGGGAAAAGGACGCGCGTCCGCGAACGCGCGCGAAATCTCACGCCTGCGTCCGTGTCTCCGTGGCCCCCCGGGCGGCCTTCTCGTCCGTGTCCGACGCCTTTTGCCGGTCGGCGGCCTCGCCCTTCTCCGGCGTAACGAATCGATAACCCACGTTCCGGACGGTGCCGATCAGCGACTCGTGCTCGGGTCCGAGCTTGGCCCGCAGTCTCCGTACGTGGACGTCGACCGTGCGGGTGCCGCCGAAGTAGTCGTAGCCCCAGACCTCCTGCAGCAGCTGGGCACGGGTGAACACCCGGCCGGGATGCTGGGCGAGGTACTTCAGCAGCTCGAACTCCTTGAAGGTGAGATCGAGGACGCGCCCCTTCAGCTTGGCGCTGTAGGTCGCCTCGTCGACCGACAGATCGCCGCTGCGGATCTCCATGGGGGAGTCGTCGCCGGCGATCTGCAGCCGGCCCATGGCGAGCCGCAGCCGGGCCTCCACCTCCGCCGGTCCGGCGGTGTCGAGGAGGACGTCGTCGATGCCCCAGTCCGCGGTGACGGCGGCGAGTCCGCCCTCGGTCACCACGAGGACGAGGGGGCAGCCGGGGCCGGTGGAGCGCAGCAGCTGGCAGAGGCTGCGGACCTGCGGGAGGTCACGCCGGCCGTCGACGAGGATGACGTCGGCGCCGGGGGTGTCCACCAGGGCGGGGCCCTGTGCCGGGGCCACCCGCACGGTGTGGAGCAGCAGGCCGAGGGCGGGGAGCACCTCCGCCGACGGCTGGAGGGCGTTGGTCAGCAGGAGCAGTGAACTCATCGCACCCCTCCCTCGAGATCTCGGCGCCGGGAGCCGAGCTCGCGGAACCGGCTGTCGGGTTCCCGGTCCGGCGCGGGCGCTGCCCACTTCCGGATCGTCGTACGGTCGTGCACGGTTCGCTCGCCCATGACGTCTGGTTCCTCCTCGGTCCCTGCGACGGGGTACCTCCCACGCCATCGGGGCGGTGGGGGAGTCCGCGGCTTGCCTCGTGCGTTCGACGGCCCGTACACCGGCGGTTTCCCGCGTCGTATACAACGCTTCCGAAAGCACAAAAGGACCCGGGGGCTTCGCTGCCCGAGTCCTCTCCCCCGCAGAATAGCCGACATGGGTACCGGTCCGGCAGGTCATGCGGCACGTTCCGCCATTCGTCCGAATTCCGAGACGCATGGCGCGACGGGTGGTGGTACGTCTTTGCGGACGTTTCTGCGTACCTCGGACGGCGTACGGATCGATTCCGTGTACGAGCCGGCGGCCGTGTCGGCGGCGGCCGGGAACGACGGATTCCGGCCGCCTTCCGGCGATCCGGTGTTCGTGATCGCGCACGGGTTCACGGGGCACGCGGACCGGCCGCACGTCCGCAGGGTGGCGCGGGCTTTCGCACGGCACGGGGCGGTCGTGACGTTCTCCTTCCGCGGGCACGGCGCCTCGGGCGGGCGGTCCACGGTGGGGGACCGCGAGGTGCTGGACCTGGCGGCGGCGGTGTCGTGGGCGCGTGAACTGGGGCACGCGCGGGTGGCGACGGTCGGGTTCTCGATGGGCGGCTCGGTGGTGCTGCGGCACGCGGCGCTCGGCGCGGGGGGCGTGGAGGGCGGGGAGGGCGCCGGTGGTCCGGATGCCGTGGTGTCCGTCAGCGGGCCCGCCCGGTGGTTCTACCGGGGGACGGCTCCCATGCGACGGCTGCACTGGCTGGTGACCCGGCCCTCGGGACGGGTGGTGAGCCGGTACGGGCTGCGGACGCGGATCCACCGCAAAAACTGGGACCCCGTCCCGCTGTCCCCCGTCGAGGCGGTGCCGCGCATCGCGCCGACGCCGCTGCTGGTCGTGCACGGCGACCGGGACGGCTACTTCCCGCTCGACCATCCGCGCATGCTGGCGGCCGCGGCCGGCGAGCACGGGGAACTGTGGGTGGAGCAGGGCATGGGGCACGCGGAGAACGCGGCGTCCGAGGCGCTGTTGCACCGGATCGGGGACTGGGTGGTGGCCCGGTCGGGCTAGCCTGACCGTGTTCACCGTCAACCCGATTGAGGAACCAGCAGATGGCAAAGGTCACGGTGCGGTACTGGGCCGCCGCAAAGGCCGCGGCCGGGGTGGCCGAGGAGGCGTTCGAGGCGGTCACGCTCGCCGAGGCTCTCGACGCGGCACGCGAGCGGCACCCCGGCGAACTCACGCGCGTCCTGCAGCGGTGCTCCTTCCTCGTCGACGGTGATCCCGTGGGCACCCGCGAACATGAGACGGTACGGCTGGCCGACGGCGGCACGGTCGAGGTGCTCCCGCCGTTCGCAGGAGGGTGAGCGATGACCAACCAGCCGTATCAGGGTTACGACGGGCACGAGGGACAGCGGGGCCACGACCCCCGCGGGCGGTCCCAGCCCCAGCAGAACCAGCAGTATCAGCAGGACCAGCAGTATCAGCACCCCGGGCCGCAGGCGTGGCCCGGGGGACAGCCGGGGCACGAGGATCCGCGCGCCGCCATGCAGTACACGCAGCAGTGGCAGGGGCAGACGTGGGAGACGCAGATGCAGCCGCCGGTCCCGGCGGCCGCCTCGGCGGAGGAGACCTCGTACCTGCCGCAGACCCCCCCGCCCCCGCAGGGACACGGCGGTCCCGCGGCGTACGCCGGGTACGGCGCGGCCCCGGCGGGCGCCGCACCCACGCCCACGCCCCCGCCCGCACCCTCCGCACCCTCCGCACCCGCTGACGGTCCCGGGTACGGGCCCGCCACCCTCGCCGGGAACACCCGGGTCACGGACGCGCAGCGGGCCCGTGCGGAGGGGCGTTCGCCGATCATCGAGCCCGGCATGCAGCCGGCGGTGCTCACCGCGCTGCTGGGGCTGCTGCTCGCCGGCGGGGCCGCGCTGGGCACGTACGCCCTGCTCGTACCGCTGGTGGTCCTCCAGGGGCTCACCGCCGCGGGCTGGTTCCGGCTGAACGGGATGTGGCCCGCGCGGCAGGGCATCGCGCTGGGCTTCCTCGGGGCGCTGGTCGCCGACGTGGCGCTGCTGGCGTCCGACCGCTCACCGGCGGCCGTCCTCGGCACGCTGGGGGTGTGGGTGGTGCTGTCGCTGGTGCTGCAGCTGCGCTCGCACGCCGACCCCGACGAGCGGATGTACGGCCTGACGGCGACGGTCGCCGCGTCGGCGCTGGCGATCGTGGCGAGCGGATACCTGGCGGCCGACGCCGACGCGGTGACGGTCGGCGGGGTCGCGCTGGCGGCGGCGGTCGTGGCGCGTGCGCTGCCGTTGCCGACGCCGGCGTCCGTCGTGGTCGCGCTGCTCGTGGCGGCGGGTGTGGGCGCGGCGGTCGGCGGGATGACGGGGTTCGGTGCCTCGGGTGCGCTAATCGGTGCGGGCGCGGCGGTGTGCGCCCTGATCGGGCACCGGGTCGCGAGCTACGACTACCCGTCCCGGTTCGTCCACTTCACGGCCGGGGTGGCCCTGCCGCTGGCCGCGGCGGCACCGGCGCTGTACGTCCTGGGGCGCTTCGTCGGCTGACGGCACGGGCAGCACGGGCAGCACAGGCAGCACGGACGGCCTGGGTGACCGGCGGGCATGCGGCCCCTGTCACAGGTGATCGACAATCTCGGGGTTTCCCCGGTCGTGCGGGTTACCCTCGCGCAGGACGGCTGCCGGCCGTCCGTGGGGGACTGCCGTCGAAAGCACCTAGGTGGGGGAACCAACCGCATGCGCGCACTGCGAATACTGCTGGTCATCGTCGTGATTCTGGGCGGCATCTTCGCGATCGTGGACCGGGTCGCGGTCAACTTCGCGGAGGGCGAGGTGGCCGACCGGCTCAAGTCGGCGGAGAACCTCGCCACCACTCCCGACGTGTCCATCAACGGTTTCCCCTTCCTCACCCAGGTCGTCGGCGGCACCCTCGACGAGGTGCAGATCGGCATCGAGGGCTACGAGGCCGCCACCGGCGACGGCGGGAAGAGCATCCGCATCGCCGATCTGCGTGCCGACATGGAGGACGTCGAGTTCTCCAGCGACTTCAGCTCCGCCACCGCCGCCGCCGCGACGGGCACCGCGACCATCGCCTACGACGATCTGCTCAAGGCCGCCAAGTCCGATTCCACGCAGGTGGCCCCCGGTGTCACCGCCGCCGTCGTCGCCCTCTCCGACGGCGGCAACGGGAAGATCAAGATGACGGTGGAGGCCACCGTTCTCGGCACCAAGCTGCCCGAGCCGGTCTCCGTGCTCAGCTCCGTGACGGTCGTGGACGGCAACACCGTGCGGGTGCGGGCGGACGGGCTGCCGAAGTTCGGCGGCGTCGAGCTCGCCGAGACGCGGGTGCGGGCGATCACCGACTTCGAGCAGAAGATCAACGGTCTGCCCGGCGGCATCGAGCTGGACAAGGTCGAGGCGGCGGGAAGCGGCGTCCACATCACCGTCAAGGGTTCCGACGTCCGCCTGGCCGGGTAGACAGCGAACGGCGGGCCCCGGGGCGACCCCGGGGCTCCCCGAGGAACCCCTGACGGACCCCCGACGGACCCCCGACGGACCTCAGGCGTCCGACAGGCGAGACGAGGGCGTCCGCAGAGCAGATGCGGCGGCGCGCACGGTTCTGCCCGGGGTGCGCGGGGGTGGGCCCGGCAGTACAGTCATCTCGTACACCGGACAATCCTGTATCAGCATGTGAAACATCGGTGACACGCCCGCCCTGCTCTCCCTACGATCGACGGCATGCAGTGTCAGACGAGCGTCCTCCGAGCGCGAGGACAAGCGGATCTCACGAAGCGGCGGGCAGTCGACCTGTGCCGCGTCGCCGCCATGCTCTGTCGGCCTTTCTGAGCGGCCGCACCGCCGTCCGCGTTCCCCGGTTCCCCGGTTCCTCGGTTTCAGCTTTCCCGCCCCCACGAGGGGCGACCATGCGCCGGCCCCGCAGGGGCGCGCATCCTCTCTACTCACACGCCCCGCCGTAACTGCCCCGGAGGAGACAGAACATGAGCCGCAACGACGTACTGGTCGACGCCGACTGGGTCCAGGAGCACCTGGACGACCCGACGATCGCCATCGTCGAGGTGGACGAGGACACCACCGCCTACGAGAAGAACCACATCAAGAACGCCATCCGGATCGACTGGACCAAGGACCTCCAGGACCCGGTCCGCCGTGACTTCGTCGACCAGGCGGGCTTCGAGAAGCTCCTGTCGGAGAAGGGCATCTCCAACGACCACACGGTCGTCCTCTACGGCGGCAACAACAACTGGTTCGCCGCGTACGCCTACTGGTACTTCAAGCTGTACGGCCACGAGAACGTCAAGCTCCTCGACGGCGGCCGCAAGAAGTGGGAGCTGGACGCCCGCGAGCTGGTCCCCGGCGACGAGGTGCCGGAGCGGGCGAAGACCGAGTACCGGGCCAAGCCGCAGGACCTGTCCATCCGCGCCTTCCGCGACGAGGTCGTGGACGCCATCGGTGTGCAGAACATCGTCGACGTGCGCTCGCCCGACGAGTTCAGCGGCAAGCTGCTCGCGCCGGCCCACCTGCCGCAGGAGCAGTCGCAGCGCCCCGGCCACGTGCCGAGCTCCCGCAACATCCCGTGGTCCAAGAACGCCAACGACGACGGCACCTTCAAGTCCGACGAGGAGCTCAAGAAGCTCTACGAGGACGAGCAGATCGACCTGTCGAAGGACACCATCGCCCTGTGCCGCATCGGTGAGCGCTCCGCGCTGTCCTGGTTCGTGCTGCACGAGCTGCTGGGCGTGGAGAACGTCAAGAACTACGACGGCTCCTGGACCGAGTACGGCTCCCTCGTCGGCGTGCCGATCGAGCTCGGCGACGGCAAGTAGACCCGGCCGCCCCTTCCAGACCACTAGACCACTTCAGGAGTACGCCATGTGCGGTGCGAAGGCCGGTGGCCCGGACGCTTCGACGATCAAGCCCGGTGAGACCACCATCCAGGGTCAGGTGACCCGTGACGGCGAGCCGGTGACGGGCTACGTCCGTCTGCTGGACTCGACCGGCGAGTTCACGGCCGAGGTCCCGACCTCCGCCACCGGACAGTTCCGCTTCTACGCGGCCGAGGGCACCTGGACCGTCCGGGCCCTGGTGCCCGGCGGCAGCGCCGACCGCACGGTCGTCGCCCAGCAGGGCGGGCTGGCCGAGGTCGCCATCGCGGTGTGAGGGCCCCGGTCCCGCGGATCCGTCCGCGGGACCGGCGACGGCCGAAGGGCCGCGTCCCCGGATCGGACGTCGGGACGCGGCCCTTCGCGCTGTTCGGTTCTACGCTGGAGACATGTACGCGCGCAGGCGTCATGTCTACTTCGCCATGATGGGGACGTGCATCGTGCTGTTCGTCCTGGCCTGGGGCGTCGTGCGGCTGTGGTCGATGCCGGTGGCCGTGGGCATGTGCGTGGTGGCCATGGTCATCCCGCCGGTGGCCGCGATGATCGCCAACCGGCGCGGCCCCGAGGACCGCTGGTGGGACGACCCCTCCGGCGACCCCCAGTCCGACGAATGGTGGGACGAACTGGACGGCAAGAAGGGCCCGCGCCCGCCCCGGTGAGAGGCGGGCGGCGGATCCTCAGTACACGAGTGCCTGGGTGTCGTCCGCCAGCGCCTCCTGCACGAACACCTGCGCGCCCGCGATCCGCACGCCCTCGATGACGTCCTTCTCCGTGATGTCCCGGCGGGCCGCGCACTGCGTGCACAGGGTGAGACGCCCACCCGCGACGATCGAGTCCAGCAGGTCGGGCAGCGGGGCCGCGTGCGGCAGCTCGAACTCCGCGGCACGGCCCGGCAGCGCGAACCACGCGGACTCGCCGGTGAGCCACAGGGAGACGTCGACCCCGCTCGCCACGGCCACCGCCGCCACCGTGAACGCCTGCGAGCAGCGTTCGGGCGCGTCGGCCCCCGCGGTCACCTTGATCACAAGCTTCTTCGCCATGCCTGAATCGTAATCCTGTTGCTTACAACTACTCATGTGACCCGTGGGTCCCCTGGGAGAGCGCGAAACGGAACGCGCTCTTCTTCGTTCCGATTCGTTCCGATTCGTTCCGAGGGGACATCGTGGAAGATCCAGAAAGACCGGAGAGCCCCAAGGCTGCCGAGGAGGTCGGGACACCGGAACCTGATGTGGCGGGTGCGGGCGGAGGGCCTGCCGGGACCGACGCGGCGGCCCGTCCCCGCCCTCGTCCCCGCGGCCGTACGACGCTGCTGATCGCCGCCGCCGCCGTACTGGGCGTCGTCGCCGGCACCTGTACCGGTTATCTCGTCCAGGCCGACCGCGAGCCCACCGCACTGCCGTCGCTGTCGCAGCCGGTGCTGACCCAGAAGACCCAGCAGACCCAGCAGAAGGGGCAGGAGCCCGCGCCGTTGTCGGCGGCGCGGGACCGCCGGGTGAAGACCGACGGCGACCTCCGCAAGCTGTTGCTGAAGAAGCCGCGCGGCGCCAAGGACAACGAGTTCCTCCTGGGCGACGACGGCTGGATGAGGCTGGCCGACTACGCGTCCGTGTTCGAGGATTCCGACGAGGTCTTCGGCGGGCTGGTCGCCGACGAGTTCCGACGCGTGGCCGTGACCGGCTGGCGCAAGGGGGACGCCTTCGTGGAGATCCGGCTGGTGCAGTACCGCCAGGAAGAGGCCGCCGTCGCCGCCGACTACGCCGCGGGCGCCCAGCAGTGGAGCGAGTCTGAGGACGACGTGGACAGCTGGGACATACCCGGTACCGGTGACGGGATGGCGTACGTCCGCACCCGGCCCGACTCCGAACCCGGCTATCTGCCCGTGTACACCGCGGACGCCCATGCCTGGCGCGGTGACATCCACATGGAGATATGGATCACGGACACCAAGCGGATCTCCAAGAAGGAGATCCTCGACCTGGCCGAGCGTCAGATGGAGCGGCTGTGAGCGACGACCCCACCCCGGCGGACGCCTCCTCGGACGAACCGAGCCCGACGGACGGGGGCGCGGCAGACCCGGCCCCCGCCCCCGCACCCGCCCCCGCCCCCGCCCCCGCCCCCGAGACCGTGCCCGAACCGGACGCCGTGCCCGGCCCCGCAGCCGAACCCGCAACCGAACCCGCGCCGACGAAGAAGCGCCTGCGGCGCGGTCGGATCGCCGCCGTGGCCGGGAGCGTGCTGCTGGCCGCCGCCGTCCTCGGTGGGGCCGGTCACACCGTCGTCACCGTCGAGAACGCCGACCGTGACCCGGGCGCCCCCACCTGGGACATCGACGAGGCCGAGGCGGCGGAGGAGAAGAAGGCCGCTCCGACCGGTCTCGCCGCCATGCTCGTGCCCTACGGGGCCAAGGGGTACGAGCGCGGCCCCGACCTCGGGACGTTCGGCGCCGATGCCGTGCTCAGCGGGGAACAGGCCACGGCCCTGCGCAAGGAGCGGCTGCAGGGAATACCGCGTACCCAGCGCAAGCAGCTGGAGAAGGCGATCGACCGGCAGCGCATCGCGGGCCTGGCGATGCGCAGTTACGTCCCCGGTGACACCGTGCGCTGGGGGCTTCCGGAAGACGTCTTCACCATGAGCGTCGAGCTCGCACAGATGGAGAACCGCTCTGCCGTCCGGGAGGCGGCACGGTTCCAGAGCGAGTTCCTGGACGCCGTGGACGTCTTCCGCGACGGCCCGAAGATCAAGGGCCACAAGAACGCCCACTGCTTCCTGCCGCCGAAGGACGACGAGGTGGCGCTGGACACCATGTACTGCGTCGCCCACGTCGGCAATGTGCTGGTCACCGCGATCGCCGACGGCGCCGCCCCACTCAAGACCAAGGAGGCCGCGATGCTGCTCCGCGAGCAGCTCGACCGGATCACCGAGCCGGGGGAGTCGGTATGACCGAACAGAACCTCTCCGCACCTCGTGCCCCGGAGCCCCCGGTCCCTCCGGTTCCCCCGGTCCCTCCGGGTCCTTCGGCTCCCGAAGAACCCCAGGCCGGGCCCGCCGCGAAGGACCGCCGCGTGCTGCGCGCCGTGCTGCGCTGGACCGCCGCCGTCGCCGTCTTCGCCGCCGTCGGCACGTCCACCGCGTACGGCATCACGCACATGGAGCGCACCGACGTACCGGGGCTCGCGACCGAGTCGGACGGGCGCTGGGACTACCCCACGCTCACCCGGCCGCCGCTGCCCTCCGGCAGCCCCGGACCGCTCGCCGGGTCGAACAGGGCGGGCACCCACCACATCGACCTGCGCGAACTCGTGCTCCCCGCGCCCGACGGCGCGAAGGACGACGCGAAGCTGCGGGGCGAGGGCGGCTGGCTGGACACCGAGGTCTTCCTGTCGGAGTACGCGGTCGAGGAGGACCGGGACGAGTTCCGGCAGGAGCTCGTCGACCGCGGTCTGCGGCACATCGCGGCCCGCGGCTGGACCATGGAGGACGGCACCAGGACCCGGATCTACCTGCTGCGATTCGACACCGCTACCGTCGTCGACGGGTTGTTCCAGGACGGTCTGGCCCCGAACAGCAGCCCCAAGTACCGGTTGCGCGGTACCGAGGAGTCCCGGTTCGACGAGGACTACCCGAAGCAGGCACGGGTCGACGGGGTCCACCGGCTCGCCTACGTCGAGACGGATCCCTCCGGCGCCGAACAGGTCCGGCACGCCTACCTCGGCTCCGGTGACACCGTGGCTCTCGTCGTCCAGTCCCGCAAGGGCGGCGCCCGGGCCGTGCCCTTCCAGCAGACGGTGGTCCTGCAGAGCCGGCTGCTGAGCTGACCTGGCAAGGGGCGTGAAGGCGCACCTCACACGGAGGGCCGGGCCCCGGCCGCGTAAGCTGGGGGCCGGCCCTGTGTACACGAAACGCACCGCACCCGCTCAAGGAGCACCCCGTGGAGATCTTCTTCTCATTGCTGCTGGTCCTGGTCGCCGTCGGCGTCCTCGCCTTCGCCGGGCTGGCCGTGAAGAAGCTGTACCAGGGTCAGCGCTGACCGCCCACGTCCAGGAACTGCCACTGATGATCGAGATTCCGTCCGACCTCCACAAGGACCTTGTGCCGCTCGCCTTCCTGCTCGGCGACTGGGCGGGCGCCGGGGTGCACGACTTCCCCGGCGCCGAGAAGTGCAACTTCGGGCAGGAGGTCTCCTTCACCCACGACGGCCGGGACTTCCTGGAGTACAGCTCCCGCACCTGGGTGCTCGACGGGGACGGCAAGAAGGTCCGGCCCCTGGAGTCCGAGCACGGCTTCTGGAGGATCGACGCCGCCCGCAAGGTCGAGGTGACGATGACCCGCGACGACGGCGTCATCGAGATCTGGTACGGCGAGCTGGCCGACCAGAAGCCGCAGATCGACCTGGTGACGGACGCGGTGGCGCGCACCGCCACTGCTGATCCCTACAGCGGCGGCAAGCGGCTGTACGGCTACGTCAAGAGCGATCTGATGTGGGTCGGCGAGAAGCAGACCCCCGAGGTCGAGCTGCGCCCCTACATGTCGGCGCACCTGAAGAAGGTCGTCACCCCGGAGGACGTCGAGCGCTGGGCCAAGGCCCTCCCCGACGACCTGCCGGACGACGGGATCGCCTTCTTCAAGTGAGCCCCCGGCTCCTCCACATGAGCTCCCGGGCCGCCGCACGGCCCCGGGTTCCGGGCTCCACGTCCTAGACTCGAGGTGTGGTGAGCACCGACTGGAAGAGCGACCTCAGGCAGCGCGGCTACCGGCTGACGCCGCAGCGCCAACTCGTGCTCGAAGCCGTCGACGCGCTGGAGCACGCGACCCCCGACGACATTCTCGTGGAAGTGCGCAAGACGGCGTCGGGGGTCAACATCTCCACCGTCTACCGCACGCTGGAGCTCCTGGAGGAGCTGGGGCTGGTCAGCCACGCCCACCTCGGGCACGGCGCCCCCACCTACCACCTCGCCGACCGGCACCACCACATCCACCTCGTCTGCCGTGACTGCTCCGACGTCATCGAGGCGGACGTGGAGGTGGCCGCCGAGTTCACGGCGAAGCTGCGCGACATGTTCGGTTTCGACACGGACATGAAGCACTTCGCGATCTTCGGCCGCTGCGAGGACTGCTCCCTGAAGCGTTCAACTACCGAGTCGTAGGCTAGGGGTATGAAGAGCCCTCTGCTGACCCTGTCCGGCGCCGTCCCCGCCGAGGGCGTGGACGAAGGCGTGGCCGCGCACTACGGCGACCTGTTCCGCGAGCAGCGGGCCCTCGCCGACGGCACCGGCTTCGTCGACCTGTCCCACCGCGGGATCGTCACCGTCTCCGGGGCGGAACGGCTGAGCTGGCTGCACCTGCTGCTCACCCAGCACGTCAGCGACCTCCCGCCGCACCAGGCCACCGAGGCGCTGATCCTCTCCGCGAACGGCCACATCGAGCACGCGCTCTACCTGGTCGACGACGGTGAGACGGTCTGGGCCCATGTCGAGCCCGGCACCCAGGACGCGCTGATCGCCTACCTGGAGTCGATGAAGTTCTTCTACCGGGTCGAGGTCGCCGACCGCACCGCCGACTTCGCGGTGGTGCACCTGCCGGCCGGTTCCATAGCGGAGGTGCCCGAGGGCGTCGTCGTCCGGGAGACGCCGTACGGCCGTGACCTGTTCCTGCCCCGCGCCGACCTGGAGTCGTTCGCGGCGAAGGCGGGGCCGCCCGCCGGCATCCTCGCCCACGAGGCGCTGCGGGTCGAGCAGCACCGCCCGCGGCTCGGCTTCGAGACCGACCACCGCACCATCCCGCACGAGCTGGGCTGGATCGGCGGCGCGGTGCACCTGCAGAAGGGCTGCTACCGGGGCCAGGAGACGGTCGCCCGGGTCCAGAACCTGGGCAAGCCGCCGCGCAGGCTGGTCTTCCTGCACCTGGACGGCAGCGAGGTCCACCTGCCGCCGGCCGGGACCGACATCCGGCTCGCCGACGCGGGCCCGGACGGGCGCAAGATCGGCTTCGTCACCACGTCCGTACGCCACCACGAGCTGGGCCCGGTCGCCCTCGCGCTGATCAAGCGGAACGTCCCCGTCGACGCCCGCCTGATGGCCGGGGACACGGCGGCGGCGCAGGAGACCGTGGTCGAGCCCTGAGGACCCGCGGGCCCGCGGGTCCTCGGACCTCGAGGATCAGACCTCCAGCAGGACGGTGAACGGGCCGTCGTTGGTCAGCGACACCCGCATCTGCGCGCCGAAGCGGCCCGTCGCCACCGTCGCACCCAGGGACCGCAGCTGAGCCACCACCTCGTCGACGAGCGGTTCGGCGACGTCCCCGGGTGCCGCGGCGCTCCAGGTGGGGCGACGGCCCTTGCGCGCGTCGCCGTAAAGAGTGAACTGGCTGATCACCAGGAGCGGCGCGTCGATGTCGCTGCACGACTTCTCGTCCTGGAGGATCCGGACCGACCAGAGCTTGCGGGCCAGCTGGGCCGCCTTCTCCTTGGTGTCCTCATGGGTGACGCCGACGAGGACACACAGCCCCTCGCCCTCGATCGCCCCCACCGTCTCGCCGTCCACGACGACGCTCGCGCCGTCCACCCTCTGCACCACCGCACGCATACGTCCATCATGCCGGTCGGCGAACGGATGACTGACGGCGGTCCGGGGCAGGACCCCGGTCGGGCTATTTTTACTCCTTACCCCCCATCTGGGGCTGATCAGGGGCACTCGGTCACATAGCGGCCACCAGGGGTGGCACGATGCTGGCACACACCGGTCGAGGGGACGGTTGAGGCACATGAGCACACCAGGAACCGGGCAGCCGCCCGGCCCTGTCCGGTCGGCGGCCTTGTCGGCGCCGGCCGGAGTGGGGGTCGGGGAACAGGAGTTCCACCGTCCGCCCGCCCAGCGCACGGACAGTCCGGCGCTGGAGCACGATCCGCCACCGGAGCCCGGGCTGAGCGCACGCAGCCTGCCCGACCTGCGCGCGCTGCGCCGCGACGCGCAGCGCGACGAGGCCGACCTCAGCTATGTGCGGCGGCTGCTCCAGGGGCGCATCGACATCCTGCGGGCGGAGCTGGCCCGGCGTACGCCGGTGGACGGGGCGGCGGGTGTCGGCGCGGGCGCGTCCGGCACGGGTACGTCCGGCGGGGGCACGGTCCCGGTCGTCGCACCGGTGGAGGCTTCCGTGGTGGAGGCGTCCGTGGTGGAGCGGCTTCCGGAGATCCTGCGGGACACCCCGGCCCGCCACCGTTCCTCCGCCCGCCACGTCACCCTGGGCACCCCGCGCAGCGAGGAGTCCCGGCGGCTGGCGGCAGAGATGCTCGCCGAGGTCGAGCTCTCGGACCTGGGAGCGCGTACGGACGGTGAACTGCGCGCCGCGATGGGCCGGCTCGTGCGGTACGAGGAGCAGGTCTCCCGGCGGCGGCAGGGCCTGCAGCGCACCGCGGACGACTGCGGCGCGGAGATCGCGCGCCGGTACCGCGAGGGGGAGGCTCAGGTCGACGACCTGCTCGAGTGAGGCGGGGACGCCGGAACAGGCGGACGGAACAGGCGGTCGGACTGTCGGAAAAGTGCGCGACACCCTGCCCGGGCGCGACCTACCGTGAACGCATGACCTCCAGCGCCGCCACCCCCCGTACCGCCACCCCCCGTACCGACATCGACGTACGCCCGATCACCGAGGCCGAGTTCGAGGACTGGAGCCGGGCGTTGAACGTCGGGTTCCTGCGCGAGCCCACCCCCGCCCGGGAGGAGCTCGACGTGCGGCGCGCGGAGTTCCGGCCGGGCCGGTCGCTGGGGGCCTTCGACGGCGGCCGGTGCGTCGCGACGCTCCGCTCCTTCGCCCAGGAGCTCACCGCCGTCGGCGGCGCCACCGTGCCCGCCGACGCCATATCGAACGTCACCGTCAGCCCCACCCACCGCCGGCGCGGCCTGCTGAGCCGCATGATGACCCAGGACCTCGCCGCCGCGAGGGAGCGCGGGGACGTCGTGGCCACGCTCATCGCCGCCGAGTACCCGATCTACGGCCGGTACGGCTTCGGCCCCGCCACCTGGATGACCGAGTGGACCGTCGACGTCCCGCGCAGCGGCCTCGACCCGCGCTGGGCGGGCCCCGAGGACGGTGGGCGCGTCGACCTCGTGGACGCCGAGGACGTACGCAAGCTCGGCCCGGAGCTGCACGAGCGGCTGCGCGCGGCCCAGCCGGGTGCCGTCAGCCGTACCGAGCAGTGGTGGAAGTTCGCCACCGGCGCCCTGAGCCACCGCCCGGCCTGGACCGAGCCCTACTTCGCCGTGTACCGCTCGGCGGACGGCGAGGTCGAGGGCATGGTCTCCTACAAGGCGGACGACAACTGGGACGACTCCATGCAGCCGCAGAACACGGCGAGTGTGAACTGGCTGCTCGCGGTGAGCCCGGCCGCGGAGCGCGCGCTGTGGCACTACCTGTGCTCGATCGACTGGATCGTGAAGGTGAGGAGCGGCTGGCGGGCCCCCGACGACCTGCTCCCGTCCTTCCTGCCGGACCCGCGCGCGGCGACCGTGAAGATCCAGACGGACTGGCTGTGGGTGCGTGTCCTGGACGTCGTACGGGCGCTGGAGGCCCGGACGTACGGCGCGGCGGGGACGCTGGTGCTGGAGGTGGTGGACGGCTCGGGGCCGGCCGGTGGCCGCTACCGGCTGGAGGCGTCGGCGGACGGGGCCGGAACCTGCGCGGCGACCACGGAGAACGCCGATCTCACGCTGGACGTCGCCGAGTTGGCGTCGCTGTGGCTGGGCGACGGGTCGGCGGTGCGGCTGGCGGCGCTGGGCCGGGTGCGGGAAGAACGAGCGGGCGCCGCCCGTCAGGCCGACGCCCTGCTGCGTACGTCCAGGCGCCCGTGGTGCCCGGACCTCTTCTGAGCACTTCTGCTGCCGCTCCCTTCTCTTCCCTTCTCTTCTCTTCCTCCTCCTTCTGCGGCGGGTGTCCGACCGTCATCCGTAGCTGTGTGCTGTTCGGGCAGCTCGATCCGCCGGCCGGGGGGAGCGGGGCTTCCACCGCCGGCTGAAGGACCGACGGGTCGCCCCGGTGGCCGAACTGCCCGGTGAATCACAGTTGCTGACACGGCATCCGGGGCTGCCGGACGCCGACCGCCTTCGGCAGATCCTCTCCCGGCACGAGGTGAGCCACCGCAGGCCGTCCCTGCTGCACGGCGATCTCGACCCGTGGACCCCGGTCCGCAGGGGCGACGCCTTCGCACTGACCTTCATCCACCGGGAGGCGGCCCTGGTCGGTGACCCGCTCCACGGCCTGGTGCGGCACATGCACCTGACGCCCACCCATCCGGAGGTCCGCGAGCGGGTGTTCCGCCGCTGGGGACGCGGGCTGCCGTCCGAGTGCACCCGTGACGGGCGGAAGGGCCGGCAGGTGCACCGCCGGCTGGAGCTCGTGCGCTCCGCCCGGGTCGACCCCGACCGCATCGTGACCGGCCTGAGCCTGGACGCACCCGACGTCCGGCGCGCCCTGGTGCAGTCGGGTGCGGTGCGGTGCGGGGCTGTGCGTCCCGGGCCGGGAGCGGGAGCCGAGGCTGATTGTCAGTGGTGGGTGAGACGGTAGGAGCATCGAGTCGGAAGGCCGTAAAGCCGGAAAGAGGGGGATCTGTCGTGTCCGGAACCCAGAACTACATCAACCACGTCGCCCTTGTCCTGGACGCCAGTTCGTCGATGTCGCACCTGAGCGGCAAGGTCGTCGAAGTCGCCGACCAGCAGATCGCGTACCTCGCCCGCCGGTCCAGGGAACTGGACCAGGAGACCCGCGTCACGGTGTACGTCTTCGCCGACGAGGTGGAGTGCGTCATCTACGACAAGGACGTGCTGCGGATGCCGTCGCTGAAGCAGATGTACCGGGTCGGGGGGATGACGGCTCTGCTGGCGGCCGCACTGAAGTCCCAGCGGGAGCTGGCGCAGACGGCTCAACTGTACGGCGACCACAGCTTCCTGACGTTCGTCCTCACCGACGGACAGGAGAACGCGAGCCACCGCTGCCCGGACGCCCCCGCCAGGAGCCAGCGTGAACTCATAGGGGCGGTGGCCGAGATGTTCCAGACGCAGGAGGACAACTGGACGCTGGCCGTCCTGGTGCCGGACCAGATGGGCAAGCGCGAGGCCATGCAGTGCGGTTTCCCGAAGGACAACATCGCCATCTGGGACGCCACGAGCACACAGGGGCTGGAGGAGGCCGGGCAGGTCATCCAGCAGGCCACCGAGAAGTTCATGGTGGGCCGCTCCCAGGGCATCCGGGGCTCGCGGGCGGTGTTCTCCACGGGCGCGGACGCGGTCAACAAGGACACCATCAAGGCGGCCGGCCTCACCCCGGTGGATCCGTCGAAGTACCAGCTGATCCCGGTGGCCCGGGACGCGGGGATCCGGGAGTGGGTCCTCGAATGCGGGCACGCCTACCGTACCGGTGGCGCGTTCTACCAGCTGAGCAAGTCGGAGAAGGTCCAGGCGCAGAAGCAGATAGCGGTGCTGGAGAAGAAGACGGACCGGGTGTACACGGGGCCCGAGGCCCGCGCTCTGCTCGGCCTGCCGGACGTGGAGGTCCGCGTCAAGCCGGACCACAACGACGACTTCACGATCTTCGTGCAGAGCACCAGCGTGAACCGGAAGCTCGTGGCGCACACCCGGCTGCTGCTCATGCTCTGAGAAGGCGGGAAAGGTCGCGCCGCCGGGACGGGAAAGCAAAAGGCAGGGAGGCTCGCCCACTTCCTGCCACTCTCAACCTATAGCGCACCGGGGGGCTTGCGGCAAGGCCCGGGTCGTGGCGCAGAATCGTCGCCCGAGGCCGGGACCTGGGGAGATCGGGTGTTCGCGTGGCTCGTGCGCTTTTGTCGCCGTGCGGGGCTCGCGGCGCGACGTGGAGAGCCGGCCGGTAATCGACATCGTGCATGGGGGTTTCCGTGGTGAACGCCAGTGACGTCATCGACGTGATCGTGGTCGGCGGTGGGCCGACCGGCCTGATGCTGGCGGGGGAGTTGCGGCTGCACGGCGTGCGGGTGGTCGTACTGGAGCGGCTGACCGAGCCGACCGAGCAGTCACGCGGTCGAGGCCTGCACGCGCGCAGCGTCGAGATGCTGGACCAGCGCGGCCTGCTGGACCGCTTTCTCGAGGTCAGCGAGAAGTTCCAGGTCGGCGGTCTCTTCGGCGGCATCGTGAAGCCGTGGCCGGACCTTCTGGACACGGCCCACCCGTACGGCCTCTCCACCCTGCAACCGGTCACCGAGCGGCTGCTGGGCGAGCGTGCCCTCGAGCTCGGTGCCGAGATCCGGCGCGGCTGCGAAGTGGTCGGCCTGAGCCAGGACGAGGACGGGGTGTCCGTCGAGCTGGCCGACGGGGGCGTGGCCGCCGGGGGAGGGGGAGGAGCACGGCTGCGCGCCCGCTACCTCGTCGGCTGCGACGGGGGCCGCAGCGTGGTGCGCAAGCGGCTCGGCGTCGGTTTCCCCGGCGAGCCCGCCACGGTCGAGACGCTGCTGGGCGACATGGAGATGACCGAGGACCCGGAGACGGTCGCCGCCGTCGTCGCGGAGGTCCGCAAGACCCAGCTGCGGTTCGGCGTCATCCCCAACGACGACGGGAAGGAGGGCGTCTTCCGCGTCATCGTGCCCGCCGACGGTGTGGCCGAGGACGGTGCGACCGCGCCGACCCTCGAGGAGTTCAGACAGCAGCTGAGGGCCTGCGCGGGCACCGACTTCGGCGTGCACTCCCCGCGTTGGCTGTCCCGGTTCGGCGACGCCACCCGGCAGGCCGAGCGCTACCGGGTCGGCCGGGTGCTGCTGGCCGGCGACGCGGCGCACATCCACCCGCCGACCGGTGGGCAGGGGCTCAACCTCGGCATCCAGGACGCCTTCAACCTCGGCTGGAAGCTGGCCGCCGCGGTGGCCGGCTGGGCACCGGAAGGACTGCTGGACAGCTACCACGCCGAACGGCATCCGGTCGGCGCGGCCGTACTGGACAACACCCGCGCGCAGATCGCGCTGCTGGGCACCGATCCGGGCGCGACCGCGCTGCGGGAACTGCTCTCGAAGCTGATGGACTTCGAGGAGGTGAACCGGTACGTCACCGAGATGATCACCGCGACCGGAGTCCGCTACGACTTCGGCGAGGGACACGAACTGCTCGGCCGCCGGATGCGGGACGTCCGGCTGAAGCGAGGCCGCCTCTACGAGCTGATGCGCGGCGGCCGCGGACTGCTGCTCGACCGGACCGGCCGGCTCTCGGCGGCGGGCTGGGCCGACCGCGTCGACCACGTCGTCGACACCACCGACACCACCGACACCACCGACACCGGCGAGGAACCGGACGTCCCCGCGGTGCTGCTCCGGCCGGACGGTCACGTGGCCTGGGTCGGCGACGACCAGCAGGACCTCCTCACCCACCTGCCCCGGTGGTTCGGCGCCCCCACCACCTGAACCACCGGACCTTCCCGGCGTGTTGCGCGAGCCGGTACGAGTCGGCTTCACGGATGAGTTCCCGGGAGCGGATCCGGTACAACTCGAGGTGCACGCCGCTCGCCGCTCACTGCTGGAGCGCCACGACATCGGCGACCAGGCAACTGACGTTGTCGGGGCCGCCGGAGTCGTTGGCCAGGGCGATGAGTTCGCGGACCGCCCGCTCGGGCTCCCCGGTCCCGGAGAGCACCCGGTGGATCTCCTCGGCCGGCACGACGGCCGGCAGACCGTCGGAGCAGAGCAGGTACCGGTCTCCCCGCCGGGCATCGTGCAGGCGCATGTCGGGGGTGGCGTCGGCTCCCCGGCCCAGGGCTCGTACCAGCAGCGACCGCTGGGGGTGGGAGGCGGCCTCTTCCGGGCTGAGGCGTCCTTCGTCGACCATCGACTGCACCACGGTGTGGTCGTGGGTGATCCGGGACAGCTCCCCGTCGCGCAGGAGGTACGCCCGGGAGTCGCCGATGTGGACGAGGGCCAGCCGGGAGCCGGTCCAGAGCATCGCGGTGAGTGTGGTGCCGGTCGCTTCGGGCGAGGGGCCGTCCCCGGCGGCGCCGTGCACCGCGTGCTCGGCCCGGTCGATCGCGTCCTCGAGGACGTTGAGGAGATGGCCCGCCGGGATGCCGTCGGTCTCGAGAGGCTTGAGCGCGTCGACGGCGGCCGCGCTCGCCACGGCTCCCCGGCTGCCGTAGCCGTCGGCGACGGCGAGCAGACGGGAACCGGCGTAGGCGGTGTCCTGGTTGCTCTCGCGGACCAGACCCGTGTCGGACAGTGCGGCGTAACGGATTCCCAGGGGCTCGGCGGTCGGGGGCATGGCGGGGTCCTTTCCGGACAGGTGGTCGACGAGGAAGGCGGCCAGGTCCAGCCGGGCGGCGGTGTCGGCTTCGAGCCGGGCCCGGAACACGCGTATCTCCCGGGCCGCCCGGCCCGCTTCCAGCGTGCAGACGTGCCGGATGCGGGCGAGGGGCATCCCCAGGCGCCGGAGCCAGGCGACCAGCCGGGCCCGGTCCAGTTGTTCCGGCGCGTAGTAGCGGTAGCCGGTCACCGGGTCGACCCGGGCGGGGGTCAGCAGACCGAGTTCGTCGTACAGGCGCAGTGCCTTCGGCGACAGCCGGGACACCTTCGCGAACGCCCCGATGGTCAGCAGCCCCATGCTCGCTCCTCCTCGTACCGGGCGCCTCGCCCGGCCCCACCGATGCTGTGGCCTCCCCCAGGGTGAAGGTCAACCAAGGCTGTTCGCTTCGCCTTCGGCGGCGTTCCGTGAGGGCGGGGCCATCGAACGGTGCGGGGTGTGCGGGAAGGGGGAGCCCCGGCAGGAGAGATCGCTCGTTGACGCAGTGACGCACCGGCGGCGTATCGCACCGCGGCCACAGACCCACGGGGTGGGGGCTCTCGGCCCGCACGGGCCGAGAGCCCCCACCCCGTCCGCGCTGCGCGTGCCGTCAGTGGATGGTGTACTCGCACAGGTGCTTGCCGTCGACGCCGCCCGGTTCCTCGACGACCTTCTTCCCGTCGACGGTGATCGAGCAGGGAGCCGCGCCGAGCCGGCCGTCGGACAGCTTCACCGGCCCCGGCACGACGGACACGATGGTCCCGACCTTGCGTTGGGTGCTGTTCAAGGTGAGTTTGTCTGACTTCTTCCACGGCAGCGTGACCTGCTCGGAGCGATTCGTGTCGAGGTTGTAGTAGACGCTGGACTCGCCCTCGCCGCCGACTTCGAGGGTGACCTCGTACGTCTTGGCCTGGCTCTCGGAGGCCGGCTCGGACGACGAGGTGGCCGTGCTCTTGCCCGCGTTCTCCTTCTCGGCTCCGCCGCCGCCGTTACCGCTGCCGCTGCCGCACGCGGTCATCAGCCCGACTGCCGCGATGAGCGCCGTCATGGTCATGGCCCTGCGCATGTGTGTTCCCCCGTGGTGTGGATGTGACCCGGTGTGAGGAATGGGTTGCACGAAGCATCGTAGGTGTGCGGCCCCTGACGTCGGCGGGCGGGCCGATCGTCCGTTCCCCGTCGACCCGAACGGGGACGAGCCTGTTCGCGCACGAGCTGCGGCAAGCGGTTCCCCGGGCCGTCGAACGGGTCATTTCGCCGAGCAGAGCCGACGGGAAGCCCTCACGGGTACGGGGCACGGAGCGGCGCCACTCCTGTGGCGCACTATTGCAAGCAGGTGCTTGCAATAGTTAGCGAGCTGGGGCAGGGTGGGGGTATGGCGTCACTCAATGTCGGCAATCTCGGTGAGTACCTCCGTGAGCAGCGGCGCAACGCGCAGTTGTCGCTGCGGCAGCTCGCCGATGCCGCCGGGGTGTCCAATCCGTATCTGAGCCAGATCGAGCGCGGGCTGCGCAAGCCGAGCGCGGAGGTGTTGCAGCAGGTCGCCAAGGCGCTGCGGATCTCCGCCGAGACGCTGTACGTGCGCGCCGGCATCCTCGACGCCGAGCGGGACCGGGAGGAAGTGGAGACGCGGGCCGTCATCCTCGCCGATCCCACGCTGAGTGAGCGTCAGAAGCAGGTGCTGCTCCAGATCTACGAGTCCTTCCGCAAGGAGAACGGGTTTGGGGGCGCCGAGGACGGTGAGGCGACCGGGACCGCCGGTGTCGCTGACGCTGTCGAGGCGGCTCGGGGGGCGGGGACCTCGGAGGTGGCCGGAGGCGCCGACGGGAGCGACGGCTCCGATGGTGGTTCCGCGATACGTCGGGGCGGCCGCAAGGCCGGTGGCGGTGGTACGGATGCCGGGCGCCGGGGCCTCTCCGACGACACCAGCAGCACCAGCAGCACCAGCAGTACCAGCAGCACCGGCAGTGACAACAGCACCAGCAGTGGTATCGATCCGCAGCGGACGGACGGCTGAAGCCGGACCAGGGCGCCGGCCGCCGCCGCGGATCACACAGACCCTCAGCCGAAAACGAATCCGGGAGGACCATCACCATGGCCATCACCGAGGACCTGCGCAAGACCTTCCGCAACCCGACCCCGCTCTACTTCGCCGCCGGCACCGCCGACCTCGCCCTGCAGCAGGCCAGGAAGGTTCCGGGCCTGGTCGAGCAGATCCGCGCCGAGGCGCCCTCGCGCATCGAGGCCGTCCGCAACACCGACCCCAAGGCCGTCCAGGAGAAGGCGACCATCCGGGTCCGGGAGACGCAGGAGACCGTCCAGAACAAGGTCAGCGAGTTCTTCGGCTCGCTCGACACCGACCTGAAGAAGTTCGGTGAGACCGCCCAGGACCTGGCCCTGCGCGGGGTCGGCGTCGCCGCCGAGTACGCGGTCAAGGCCCGCGAGACCTACGAGAAGGTCGCCGAGCACGGCGAGCAGGCCGTGAAGACCTGGCGCGGCGAGGCCGCCGAGAGCATCGAGGACGTGGCCGTCGCCGTCGAGGACGTCGCCGTGGCCGTCGAGCCGAAGCCCGAGGCCGAGCCCGTGACCAGGCCGAAGCTCGAGTCGGTCGAGACCAAGGAGGGTGACCTCGGCGAGGCGGCCAAGCCCGCGGCCAGGAAGGCCTCGACGCGCAAGCCCACGACGGCCAAGAAGCCGACGCCGCCCGCCAAGTAGGACCGAGCGGCAGCGGTACCGGCGGGTGACAGCGGTACGGGCCGGGCACTCTCGCGGTGTCCGGCCCGTTCTACCGGGTAGCCGGCCGGCGGTTGCGGGTACGGTGACCGCGTAAGGACGAGCCGAGTCGGGTGGTGGACGTTGTGCTGATGCAGGGCTTCGGCGGATTCATGTGGCTGCTGGAAACGGCCTTGACCGTTTTCACTGGATTCGCGTTGATCGACGCAGCCATCCGCCGCGAGGACGCCTACCGCGCGGCGGACAAGAAGACCAAGCCGTTCTGGCTGATCATCCTCGGGCTCGCTTTTGTTGTGAGCCTGATCTTCAGGATCCTGTCGTTCCTGCCGATCATCGGACTGATCGCGACCATCGTGTACATGGTCGACGTCCGTCCCGCCCTGCGCGGCCTCCCCGGCGGCGGGCGCAGCCACCGGGGCTCCAGCAGCGACGGCCCCTACGGCCCGTACAACGGCGGACGGTAGGGAGGGCGGAGTCCCCTCACCATCACGGCCGCTGCGGTGGCACCCGGTCCAGGAGCAGTACCGCCACGTCGTCCGTCAGCTCCCCGCCGTTGAGGTCGCGGACCTCGTTGACGGCCGCCCGCAGCAGTTCCTCGCCCCGCAGGCCGTCCGTGAGCTGGCGGTGGACCATGCCGACCATGCCGTCCTGGCCGAGCCGTTCCCCGCTGTCGCCGACCCGGCCCTCGATCAGGCCGTCCGTGTAGAGCATCAGGCTCCACTCCGTGCCCAGCTCCACCTCCGTACGCGGCCAGCGGGCGCCGGGCAGCAGCCCGAGCGCCGGGCCGTTGTTGTCGTACGGCAGCAGCTGCGCCGGCCGGCCCGGCCGGGCGAGGAGCGGTGAGGGGTGGCCGGCCAGGCACAGGCCCGCTCGGCGGCCGTCGGGGGAGATGTCCACCGCGCAGAGGGTCGCGAAGATCTCGTCGTCCGCGCGCTCGTGCTCCAGCACCTGCTGCAGCGTGCCCAGGAGCTCGTCCCCGCACAGGCCCGCCAGGGTCAGCGCGCGCCAGGCGATGCGCAGCTCCACGCCGAGGGCGGCCTCGTCCGGGCCGTGGCCGCAGACGTCGCCGATCATGGCGTGCACCGTGCCGTCCGGGGTGCGGACGACGTCGTAGAAGTCACCGCCGAGCAGGGCGCGGGAACGGCCCGGACGGTAGCGGGCGGCGAAGTGGAGCGGGGAGCCGTCCAGGAGCGGGGTCGGCAGCAGGCCGCGTTCCAGGCGGGCGTTCTCCTGGGCGCGCAGCCTGCCCTCGGCGAGCCGCCGCTCGGCGGTGTCGGAACGCTTCCGTTCCACCGCGTACCGGATCGCCCTGCTCAGCAGCCGGCCGTCCAGCTCGTCGCGGAAGAGGTAGTCCTGGGCGCCCACGCGCACCGCCTCCGCGCCGCGCTCGGCGTCGCCCGACGCGGTCAGCGCGAGGACGGCGTGCCGGGGCGCGAGCTCCAGCACGTGCTTGAGCGCGGCGAGCTCGTCGTCACCGGCGCCGCCGTTGTCGCTGTTGTCGTTGTTGCCGCCACCGCTGCCCGTCCGGCTGCCGGGTGCGGGCAGCGCGAGGTCCAGCAGGATGCAGTGGACGTCGTCGGTGAGCAGCCGCTCGGCCTCGGTGAGGTTGCGGGCGGTGCGCACGCGGATCGGCTTGCCGGTCTGGTCGAGCAGGTCCGGCACGATCGGCAGGCCCGCCGGGTCGTCCTCGATCAGCAGCAGGGTGAGGTGGGTGGGGGCGGTCGAGGTCGTCTCGTTCCTGGTGTCGTCGTCCTCGGTGTGCCCCGCCGTGCGCGGGACCGTCGCTCCGGCCTCCGAGGTGTCCTCGGCGGAGCCACCGTTGGGTGGTGCGGCGTGCGCCTGACCGCTTTCCGCGGCCGGGAGCGTTCTCTGCCGCGGTACGGGTGCGGTCATTCTTCCGGGTTCCTTCCCTCCCCCCGAGGGCGTGGCGGGGGCGCGGGCTCTCGGCCCGTGCACCCCGTGCTCTCCGCTTCGGACGAGCCGGGGGCGCCCCTTCCAGCGGGGACGATAGCGGGTGTCGGCGCCGCAGCGGAATGGCGTGGAGCACGCCGCTCGGCCATCAGCCGGTGTCATATGCCTCGTTATGGGCAGCAGTTGGACACCTCGGCGATGCGGCCGGGATGACGAACGTCACGCGTGCGGGGGGTGCGATCGCGCCCCCGGCGTGGACCGGGTCACATGGCGCAGGTCACGGGGCGCTCAGTTCGCGCCCGCCTTCCGGCCGCGCTCGCCGGTTATGTCGCTTTTGTCGCCCTTCTTTCCGTTGCCGGCCTCATCGGCCGCGTCGGCGTCCGGGTCCGGGCGGACCACTCCGAGGATCGGCATCGAGCCGGCTCCCGCGATCGTGATCGTCCGTCCCGGGCGCGGGGCGTGGACGATGGCTCCGTCTCCGACGTACATGCCGACATGGCTGGCGTCCTCGAAGTAGATGACGAGGTCGCCGGGCCGCATCTCCGCCACGGCGACGCGTGTCAGCCGCTTCCACTGTTCCTGCGAGGTGCGCGGGATGCCCTGCCCGCCCGCTCTCCACGCCTCGGAGGTCAGGCCCGAGCAGTCGTACGTCTTCGGGCCCTCGGCGCCCCACTCGTACGGCTTGCCGATCTGCGCGGTGGCGTACGCGACGGCCTTCCTGCCCTGCTCGCTCGCCTCCGCCCCGACGCCCTCGAGGGCGCCGGAGTCCAGCCAGGCGGACTGGGCCTTCTCGGCGGCCCGCCGCTCCAGCTCGGCCAGCCGCTCCTTCTCCTCCTGCTCCAGCTCGGACTCGATCTTCTCGGCCGCCGCGATCTGCTTCTCGATCTTCTTCTGCGCCCTGGCCTTGGCCCGGCGGCCCGCTTCCAGCTTCCGCCACTGGGCGTCGGCGTCCTGCGCGTACTGCTCCAAGTCCTCCTGGGCGCGCCTCATCTCGCCGAGCAGGCCCCTGGTCGCGTGCTGGCCCTGGCGGATCCGGCCCGCGCCGACGAGGAACTCCTGCGGATCGTCGCTCAGCATCAGATGGGCCTCGGGCGGGAGCCCGCCACCGCGGTACTGGGAGGCGGCCGCGGCGCCCGCGCGGTCCTTCAGCCCGTCCAGCCTCTCCCTGCCCTCGGCGATCTTCTTGGCCAGCCGGGCGATCTCGGTGGACTGCTGCTCCGCCTTCTCCTCGGCGGCGTTGTACTCCTCGGTGGCCACCGCCGCGGCGCGGTAGAGCCCGTCGAGCTTCTCGCGTACGGCTTCGAGGTCCTCGGACGGCACGACGTCGGCACTCACGCTCGCACTCGCACTCGCGCTCGGGGCGGGGGCAGGGGGCGGCGGGGGAGCGGGGGCCGCGAACGCCGTGCCCGGCGCCGCCAGCACGGTGATAGCGCAGACCACGGCCACTGCCGTCGTGGTCAGCATGCGCCTGCCCGTCTTCATGCCCCGCCTCCGAACTGATCGGCCGTCAGCACCATTCCTCACCAGGGGATGTTGTCATGCCGATGCCCGAAGTGACAGAGGTGACAGCGCGGACGGCGGCGACAGAAGCGACAGAGACGACAGAGGCGACGCTCCCCGGCTCCCCCGCCCCCGTCATGACCCTCGCCCCGTCGATGTGACGAACGGCTCACGCGGATCGTTCCCGGAGTTCACCCCCGCGGCGCCAAGGCCTCCCACCGCACCGTGACTTCGCCCTGCCGCCACCGGGCCGGCCCGTCCGTCACCGGCCAGTCGGCGGTCAGGTCCCGCACCGTGCGGATCCAGCGCTGGCGGGCGCCGTAGGAGGCGTAGGGCGCGGCGGCGGCCCAGGCGCGGTCGAAGTCGCGCAGGAAGGCGTGCACCGGTTCGCCGGGGACGTTGCGGTGGATGAGCGCCTTCGGCAGGCGTTCCGCCAGGTCCGAGGGGCGTTCCAGGGAGCCGAGCCGGGTCGCGAAGGTGACCGTGCGCGGCCCCTCCGGGCCGAGGGCGACCCAGACGTGCCGCCGCCCGATCTCGTCGCAGGTCCCCTCGACCAGCAGCCCGCCGCGCGAGCCGCTCGCCGGTTCGGCCGGGGCGAGCCGTGCGCACAGCCGCTGCCAGGCGGCGGCGACCTCGGCCTCGTCGTACTGGCGCAGGACGTTCGCCGCGCGGATCAGCGTCGGCCGTCCGGGGAGCGGGACCTCGAAGCCGCCGTGCCGGAAGGCCAGCCCCTCACGCTCGTACGGGCGGGCCGCCGCGACCCGGGCCGGTTCGATCTCGACGCCGACCACATGCGTGCGGGGGGCCACGGTGCGCAGGCGGTGCAGCAGCTCGACCGCCGTCCAGGGGGCGGCGCCGTAGCCCAGGTCGACGGCGACGGGGTGGTCGGCGCGGCGGAGCGCGGTGCCGTGCGTGGCCGCGATCCAGCGGTCCATGCGGCGCAGGCGGTTGGGGTTGGTGGTGCCGCGCGTCACCGCGCCCACGACGGGGGGCCTCCGGGAGCGGGGGAGGGCGGCGGCGCGGGCGGTCATGCGTACGAGGGTATGCGGGCGGCCGGGTGAGGATCCCCGGACCCACGCACCCGGCACTCGAACGGTTGAGCGACGATCGGTAATGATTCGGCAAAGACCCGATCCGGGGAGGCCGCCCGGAAATGGGAGCGGGCCCCTCCGGTGTTGGGGAGCTGGAGGGCCCGCACGCCCCCGAGAGCCATGTCCGAAAGCACGCCGGAAAAGTCAGGCCCGCAACGAGGAGGAACGCCACGTGAGCCAGTACATCGCCAGGCTCGGGCGGCGCTCCCCCGCCGCACCCCCGAGGCTGCGGCTGCACCGCAGGCCCCGCCGCGTGGCGATGCTCTCCGTGCACACGTCCCCGCTGCACCAGCCGGGGACCGGTGACGCCGGCGGCATGAACGTCTACATCGTGGAGCTCGCGCAGCGCCTCGCCGCGATCAACATCGAGGTCGAGATCTTCACGCGCGCGACCACCGCCGCCCTCCCGCCCTCCGTCGAACTCGCGCCCGGCGTCCTCGTCCGGCACGTCGACGCCGGCCCCTACGAGGGCCTGGCCAAGGAGGAGCTGCCCGCCCAGCTGTGCGCCTTCACCCACGGTGTGATGCAGGCGTGGGCCGGCCACCGCCCCGGGTACTACGACCTGGTCCACTCCCACTACTGGCTCTCCGGCCACGTCGGCTGGCTCGCCGCGCAGCGTTGGGGCGTCCCCCTGGTGCACGCCATGCACACCATGGCCAAGGTCAAGAACGCCAACCTCGCCGCCGGCGATACCCCCGAGCCGGCCGCCCGGGTCATCGGCGAGACCCAGATAGTGGCCGCCGCGGACCGGCTGATCGCCAACACCGCCGGAGAGGCCGAGGAACTCGTACAGCACTACGCGGCCGACCCGGACAAGGTCGCCGTCGTCCACCCCGGCGTCAATCTGTCCCGCTTCCGCCCGTCCGACGGACGGGCCGCCGCCCGCGCCCGCCTCGGCCTGCCCCAGGACGCCCTGATCCCGCTCTTCGCGGGCCGCATACAGCCGCTCAAAGCCCCCGACGTGCTGCTCCGCGCGGTCGCCGCGCTGCTCGCCGAACGCCCCGAACTGCGCTCCCGGCTCTGCGTCCCCGTGGTCGGCGGCCCCAGCGGCAGCGGCCTCGCCAAACCCGAGGGACTGCAGAAACTCGCCGCCCGCCTGGGCATCACCGACGTCGTGCGGTTCTGCCCGCCGGTCGGGCAGGAACAGCTCGCGGACTGGTTCCGGGCCGCGTCCGTCCTCGTCATGCCCTCCTACAGCGAGTCCTTCGGCCTGGTCGCCATAGAGGCGCAGGCCGCCGGCACCCCGGTGCTCGCCGCCTCGGTCGGCGGACTGCCGGTGGCCGTACGGGACGGACACACCGGCTTCCTCGTTCAGGGGCACGACCCCGAGGCCTACGCGCGCGTCCTGCTCGAGTTCGCCGACCGGCCCGACCTCGCCGACCGGATGGGCGAGGCCGCCGCCCGGCACGCGCAGGCCTTCGGCTGGGACAGGTCGGCCGCCGCCACGGCCGACGTCTACACGGCCGCGACGCAGGCCCACCGCCGTCACGTACGCTCCCAGCATGGCTGAAGCGGAACAGCAGCAGGCGGTGGCACAGGTCGTCGAGGGCGTCCTCGAGGACGCCGGACTCGACTGGGAGAGCCCCACGGCCGGCACCTACGTGGTGAAGCTCCCCGGCACCCGCAAACTCTCCACCACGGTCTCCCTCATCGTCGGCCGGCACTCGCTCTCCCTCAACGCCTTCGTCATCCGGCACCCCGACGAGAACGAGGCAGCCGTCCACCGCTGGCTCCTGGAGCGCAACCTCAAGCTGTACGGCGTGGGTTACGCCGTGGACCCGCTCGGCGACATCTACGTCACCGGCCGCTTCCCGCTGCCCGCCGTGACCCCGGACGAGGTCGACCGGCTGCTCGGCCAGGTCCTGGAGGCCGCCGACGGCAGCTTCAACACCCTGCTGGAGCTGGGTTTCGCCACCGCGATCCGCAAGGAGCACGCCTGGCGGGTGTCGCGCGGGGAGTCGACGCGCAACCTGGACGCGTTCACCCGGCTCATCGAGCGCCCCTCGGACGGAATCGAGCGCCCCTCGGACGGGTAGGAACCGCGCAGCTCGCCGTGGGGGTTACCGGTTTCCCGCCCGGTAACGGCCCGGTGTGACCCCGACCAGCTTCCGGAAGTGCCGGGTGAGATGGGCCTGGTCGTAGAAACCGGCGGCCACCGCGACCTCGCTCGGCGGCTCTCCGTCGAGCAGCAGCCGACGGGCCCGGCCCACCCGGCGGGACATCAGGTACTGGTGCGGCGCGATGCCGTAGGCGCCGCTGAACGCCCGTACCAGGTGCGCGGGATGAACGGACAGCAGCCCCGCGGCCTCCGCCAGGCCGAGCCCCTCCACGACCCGCGCGTCGAGCAACTCCCGCAGCCGGCGCGCGAGTGCGGGATCCCGCCGGGGCGCCCGCGCCGCATCGTCCCGGGACCGCAGATGGGCCCGCAGCCGCTCCCCTACGAGCGTCAGCCTGCTCTCCGCCTCCAGCTCCTCGCCGGGCCCCACGAGCGCCGCGTGCACCTGCCCGACCCGCCGCCGCAGCAGGGGATCACGCAGGTCGGGCCGGTCGACGGCGGCCCCGATCAGATCGTCCCCGAGGTGGGTGCCGTCGAGGTAGAGCACCCGCTTGCGGAAGCCGTCCGGGGTGGCGGCGGCGCCGTTGTGCGGGACGTGCGGCGGCAGCAGGGACACGGTGTCGTGCGGGGTGCCGTGCTCGTGCCGGTCCAGGTCGTACCGCACGGCGCCGTCGTCGACGATCAGCAGCGTCCAGGCGTCGTGGACGTGCATCGGGTAGGCGTACTCGGTGAAACGTGCGTGGAAGACCTCCACGACACCAGGGACACCGGGCCGCCAGGCGGAGACGGTCCGCTCGGGACGCCCGGCGTGCTCTGCGGCCATGCAAACAACGTACAAGACACCGCCATGCCTTGATCGGCAGTCTCGAGGCATGAGCACACGCTTCGACACGAAGATCGCCGTCCTGCTGCGCGAGGACCTGGAGACCTGGCAACGCCTGAACGTCACCGCCTTCCTGGTCAGCGGCCTGGGCACCCGGGTACCCGACCTGATCGGCGAGCCCTACGAGGACGCGGACGGCGTGCCCTACCTGCCGATGTTCCGCCAGCCGGTGCTGGTCTTCGAGGGCACCAAGGAGACCCTGAAGGCGGCGCACACCCGCGCCCTCTCCCGCGCCCTGCCGTGCGCGCTGTTCACCTCGGACCTCTTCTCCACGGGCCACGACGAGGCCAACCGCGCGGCGGTCCGCGCCGTCGGTACTTCCGACCTGGACCTGGTCGGCCTGGCGGTCCACGGCCCGAGGAACGCGGTGGACAAGGCCCTGAAGGGCGCCCGGATGCACCCGTGAGCGGTGCGGACGGGTCACACCTTCTTGACGACGACCGTGTCCGGGACCAGCTTCTCCACGTCGTCCACGTCCGATGTGAAGACCGTGACCTGCCCCTTCTGTTGACGCGCGACCACCGCGAGTACCGCGTCGATCGCGTACTTGTGGCCGTGCAGCCGCGCGTCGGCCAGGAGCCGACGGGCCTGTCGTGCCTCGTCCCTGCCGATCTCCACGACCTCGAGCCGCGAGAGCACCCAGTCCCAGCGCTGCTCGGTCGTTCTGCCGTCGTACGCCTCGATCAGCGTCATCGGGGAGGTCACCACCTCCGCTTCGCCTTGGGCCGCGAGGTCGAGCCGGGCGATCATCCCCCGATCGCCCCGTACGGCCAGGGACAGGGCCTCGCAGTCGAGCACGAAGACCCGGAGCGGCCGCCCGCGCCCACTGCTCCCCTTCCTCACGCGGCCTCTCCCGCGTGAGAGCTGTGGACCCTGCGACGCCGCTCGTGCTCGGCGTCGAGGTCCTCCAGTTCCGCGAGCGCGGCCGCGTGCTCCTCGTCCGTGACCGGGCCGTGCTCCTCCTGGAGCCAGTCGGCCAGTTCCCGGAGCCGGTCACGGTCCTGCTTGAGGCGCAGCGCATCGGCGATGTACGCGGACAGTCCGCGCTCGGCGGCTTCCCCGCGGATCTCCTCCAGGAGGTCCTCGGGGATCGTCACGGTCACTTTCTTGGTAGCCATACAGGAGACCATACTCGTGGTGTCGGTGTGCTTACCAGGCTGTGGCGGCCGGACGCGGGTCGCCCTGGAAGACCTGGGTGAGGTGCCAGGCGCGGTGCGGTGCCGCGACGGGGGCGGTCCCCGGCTGCGGGCCGACGAGGGGCCGTCCGGAGAGTTCGGTGACCTGCGCGCGGGCCGCGCCGCCGTGCCCGACGAAACGCTGCGAGACCAGGATGCGGTGGCCCTCGCCGACCCCGAGGACACCCTTGTCGAAGAGCTTGTGGTGCAGCGCGCACAGGCACAGCCCGTTGTCGACGTCGTCCGGACCGTCGAACGCCCACCAGCGGACATGCGCCGCCTCCAGCCCCACGGGCACGCTCCCGATCCGGCCGTCGTAACCGCAGAAGGCGCACCTGTGCTCGTACGCGGTCAGCACCAGCTCCCGCATCCGGCGGTCCCGCTGCCGCCGGGCGGCCGTGAGGCGGGTCGCCTCCGCGGGCTCCAGCTCCAGGCCGACGGCCTCGCACAGTTCGCCGTGCAGCGAGGGCGGGAAGTTCGCGTCGAGCAGCACCCGTGCCATCCGGCCGAGCAGCGACGGCTCCCGCCGCAACGCCACCCGCAACTCCGGCACGAGCCGCCCGGCGGCATGCGTCGCCCGCAACTCCCGAACCCCGGTACCGGGACTACCGGCCCCGCGATCGCTCCGCACCTCCCACACCCCGTCACCGACCAGGTGGTGGAACGGGTAGGCGGGCGTGGTCGGACGGGGCGGCCCGTACTCGGCCAGCAGCCGCTTCAGGTCCTCCTCGACCGCGCTGTAGGCCAACTCGCCGTCGGCGTCCTCCTGGAACCGGCCGAGGGCGTACAGCAGGAGCAACGGCTTGTGCGGGGCCCGGACCCCGCCCCTGCTCCACTGCCTCAACTCCGCTGCACGCTCTGCCCAGTCCATGGGCCGTGATCGTAACGGCGGTCCGGCGGTCCGGCGGTCCGGCGGCCCGGCATACGGTCGGACCGTATGCCGAGCACGTCCGGCGCCCAGGTGCTCCGGCCGGCCACGCGGGCGAACGGAACGTCCTCGCCCGGCCGGGCTCAGTGGTTTCGGTCGCCGGTCCGTGTGCGGATGCGGCACGTCAGGGTGAAGACGACCAGGGCCGCCGTCGCGCCGAGTCCGGTCGCCAGTGCGTCACCGACGTACCGGCCCCAGTCCGGGCGCAGGAGGTCGACGGCCCCGAACAGGACGACGAACCCGGTGAGGCCCGCCGCGACCGCGGCCGGCCAGACACGGTGACGCGCCCAGAACCACTGGACCAGGAACAGGACCAGGAAGGGCGCGACCGTGAGGCCCGGCTCGTCCAGGGCGGCGAACACGGCGTACCCCAGGCCGCTGACCACCCAGCAGACCAGGGCCACGAGCAGGGCCTCGCCCCAGGAGACGCGCCGGTTCACACCCGCCGCCCCTCGCTCGCCACCCGGCCGACGCGGCGCTCCCGCCACCGCCGGACCGCCCCGGCCACCAGGGAGAAGACCAGCAGCGGACCGGTGATCCACCGGATCAGGATCAACGACCAGAACGGGTCCTCGCCGCCTGCCCGGCTCGCCTCTTGCGTGAAGAGACCCACCCCCAGCACCAGATAGCCGAGGCCCCAGGTGCGGACGAGCCACCCGGGCCCCTGCACGCTCACCGGAGCCTCCCGGGGCCGACGCAGGTACGTCCATCCCAGATGTATGCAACCCGTCGCCACGACCAGCATCAACACGCTCACGGCCGTCTCCGCCGGCTCTGCCATGGGTTCGATCATCTGCTCCACCGCCTCACGCGCACCCGGTCAGGGCCGTGACCGACGTGACCGACAGCCCGGTCGGAATGATCATCCGTCATGATGACCGCTCGCTCGGGCCCACGTACCTGTCCGGTACGGCAAAGAGACCACGCCGTGGCCTTCCGGCCCCGGCAGCGCCGACCACCCCTCGCCTCCGGCGGATGACCACCTGCTCAAGAGCCGTCCCACATCCCCAGACGCCTGAGCCGACGCTGCCGGAGCCCTTCGAGGAAGGCGAAGAGACCGAACAAGGACCCCATGAACAGGCCGCCGACCACGGCGAACAGACCGCCGGACTCCTCTTCGGGTCCGATCATCGTGAAGAAGAGCGCGAAGGGAACGCTCATGCAGAGACCGAACATGACCGGGTGACGGGCCACCCATTGATGCACCCGGGTCGGCCGCTGATGCCCGCCCAGGGCCCGGTCCAGAGCCCAGAAAGCATTCCCCAGTGATCTCCATATTTTCTTCACGCCGAAAGAATAGGGCAACTGATCGACGGCGTTCCCGGATGCCGGTCCGGAACTGTCTTGGCTTTTCTGGCTGTCCTGATCCCTTCGGCCGGACAGCACCGCACTGCACCGGACTGACATGATCCGGCGAATGAAGCCTTCGGTCACCGAGTCCTGGATACGTATCGAGACGTGGCTCGCCGGGCACGCACCGAGTACGTTCGCCGCGCTCGCACCCCCCGCGGAGCGCTCGGCCGTCGCCGCGACCGGGCGGGCCATCGGCCGGTCCCTTCCCGAGCCGTTGGCGGAGTCCCTGCTGCGGCACGACGGAACGGGTTACCGCGATCTGCTGCCGCCGTTCTGGAATCTGCTCGACGCGAAAGGCATCGCCGAAGCCTGGAGCCTGCGCATGAGGATCTACGGCGACGGGCTCGACGATGCGGAAGAGGGTGCCCCGGACGGGGAGTACGGACCGTGGTGGCACCCCCTGTGGGTTCCCTTCGCCGCAGACGGTGCCGGTGACTACCTCGTCATCGACCAACGGGAGTACCGCCGCAGCGGACGGATCGGCGACGCCGACCACGAAACGGGGTGTCTGTTCAGTCCGCACCCCATGTGGTCCTTGCTCCCGACCCTTCTGGACGCGACGGCCATCGCCCTGGAAACCGGCGAGGTCGTGGACCATTACCGTCGTGTGGTGGTCGACGAGACCGAACTGGACTGGGAGATCGTCTGAGCCCCCGGCGACGCGCTCTCCACGAACACGCGACCCGCGACGAGCAGGCAACTCGTGCTCGGCAGCGCCCTCACGCCGGTGATTCGGAGCATTTGTCCAGAGGCCCCCGGCGATGACCGGGCATCTTCCGCACCACCGGTGGACATCCGCTCCCGTCAGGGGGAAGCCTTCCCTGGAACACGGCGGTACGACCGACGGAAGCGGGGTCTCCTGGAGGCGGTGATTACGCCAGACCCAGGATCACGCGCACGCACTCCTCCACACGCCGCATCTCGCTCGGGGCCAGCAGGCCCAGGCGCCGCCGCAGCCTCGGCTTGTCCACGGTGTGCAGATCGGTGCAGTTCACGTACGACTCGTCGTACTTGGTCACCCCGCAGTCGGAACCGACCGGGACGTGGGTGGAGGCGGGGCCGGGCGTTCCGGTGATCACGGCGACGGTCAGCGCCGACAACGGTTCGGCGATCCGGTTCACCGTGAGGACGACCACGGGGTGCGGGCCGATGGGACCGGGGAGGGCGCACCCCCATACTTCGCCCCGCAGGGCGGAGCCGGTGTTCACCACTCGGTCTCGTCCGCTGCCGCCAGTTCGTCCGGCGTGGCGGGCGCGACGCCCTCGGGGATCGGGGCCTGGGTGCCGTGGTAGAAGTCGCGGATCTCCTGAGCGGCGGCGACCTCGGTCGCCTCGCGGGAGAGCAGCCGAAGCCCTTCGCGCAGGGCGTCGGAGAGCGAGTGCAGCTGGAGGGTCTGCATCACCTGCTGCAGGTCCGCCATCTCGTCCGGGCGCAGCCGCACCTGGGCCACGCTGGTCGCGCCGCTGTCGCCCTGCTTCCGGCGCGTCTGGGGGGCCCGTGCCGCGGTCGAGGTGCGCTTTTTGGCCGTGGCGCCCGCGGTGTGGCTCTGCTGCCCGGTCTTCGAGGTCATTCCTGCCTCCCTCCGTGTATGACAAATGTAGTACACCCAGTCTCCTCCTCGTGTCCGAGCTGGTCAAGCGCCCCTGAGCCGTCGGCTCAGGCTGCGTCGGGGAGAGCCTTCGCGCGTCGTCGGCAGTCCCGGCAGTGTCCGGGCTGTGCTGCGCGGAAGGCGCGTTCGCAGCCGTCGCAGGTCTGGAAGGGCAGGACGGCCGGGCGGTCGGGGATCGGTGGGAGCGGGGCCGGGGGCGGTGCGGGCAGGGGGGTTTCGCGGAGGCGGAAGGCGAGGATGCCCGCCGGGCGGGTCAGGAAGTGGTCGGGGAGCCGTGTCGTGAGGTGTGCGGTGATCTGGGAGGGGGCGACCCCGGCCGCCAGCCACGCGGTGACGGCCGGCGCCAGGCGTACGGCCTCCCGTTCGGACAGGACCAGGCGCGGATCGACGCGGCGGAGGGAGGCGAGGACGGCGACCGCCTTCGGGTCGGCGTCGGCGAGTGCGGGGGCCGGGCTCTCGGTCGCCTCGCGGCTGGGGGCGGACGCCCCCTCTTGCGGGACCGGGACCGGGGCCGGTGCAAGGGGCGTGGCCTGTGGGACGGCAGGCTGCTTGCGAGGCCGGGGCGGCTCGGGTGGGCTGTCCGGGTCCGGCTGCGGTGTGCCGCCGGGGACGTCGTGGAAGTAGGTGCGGGTGCGGATCTGGCCGGTGGGCAGGCGTTCGCGGCGGCGTTCCAGGTACCCGGCGGCTTCCAGCTCGCGGAGGGCGCGCGAGATGAGGATCTCGCCCTCGGTGAAGTGCGCGCACAGGGCGGCGATGCTGACGGGGGTGCCGGTGGGCAGGGAGAGGATGTAGACCGCGACGCCGACGGTGACGGCGCTGCCGCGCCGTTGGGCGAGGGCGTTGGAGATCACGGTGAAGTCGGCGGTGAGCCGGGTGCGTACGTGGATCACGCCGGAGGTCGGAGCTCCGGCATCGGCGCGCAGGCGCGCATTAGACTGCGGGTCAGCCATCGGGAAGTCGCTTCTTCCTGATCGGTCAGGCCCTCGTTCCGGGATGCCACTCCCGGCCGGGGGCCGTTCTGTTTGCGGTTGGTAGCGCGAACGTAACCGCCCGTGACCTGCGCCTGCAAGCCGGTCACCCGGACGGGTGACGCGGGCTTTCCGCCGGGGAGGGTGGGTGGGCGGGGAGTTCTTTCCCCCGGTTCTTTCAGGAGGTCAGTGGCCCACCGGACCCTCGCGGACGAGGAACCGGCGGGCCGGGAAGAGGCGATGTGACCGGTACCCGACCGCCTCAGATCCGGTGCCGGTCGGCCTTCAACTCCCCTATGAACGCCGCCCAGGAGGCGTCTGCGAAGCGGAGAGCGGGACCGTGAGGGGCCTTGCTGTCACGGACGGGGACGGCGCCGGGGAATCCGTCCGCCACCTCCACGCAGTCGCCGCCTTCCTGATTGCTGTAGCTGCTCTTGCGCCAGACGGCGCCGTTCTGATCGGGACGGGACCTTCGCTTCACGGTGGTTGTCCTCCATCACGGATCGGATCATGCCGAGCGACATGAGCGGGGGCAGGGCTGCCGCCCGCAGCCGATCGTAGGTCAGGGAGAACTTCCTCACCTCGTCCGGATCCTCGATGAGTTGGCCGTAGTGCGCCCCTTCCGTGTAGGCGGTCTCCGAGCCGTCCGGGAGCGTGAGAACCGTCAGCGAGCCGCCCATCGCATCGTGCTCTCCCTGCTCGAAGGGCAGCACCTGGACGGTGATGTGACGCTCCGCCGCGGCATCGAGCAGTCGCGCCAACTGCTCGCGCATCACGATGCGTCCACCGACCGGGCGCCGTAGTACCGCCTCATCGAGGACGACCCAGAGAACCGGTCTGTCGTCCGAGGAGAGCCGTTCCTGTCGCCCCATACGAGCGGAGACCCTCTCCTCCAACTGCTCTTCGCTGTTGAGCGTGAGGCCGACACTCAGCACGGCCCGTGCGTACTCCTCCGTCTGCAGCAGACCGGGCACCACGTGGGCTGCGTACTGTCCGATCGACACTGCTCGCTCCGAGTGCGCCATGAACTTCCGCGACCAGTCCGGGAACGCCTCCCGGTACACGTACGGCCACAGGTCGACCAGCAGGTTGTCGGCGCCGAGAGCGGCGTCGAGGGCGCGTGCCAGTTCCAGTGTGGGCTTCGCTCCCGAGGTGCGTTCGATCTGGGTGATCCGGGATCCCACCACGTGGGTTCTCGCGCCGAGCTCGGCCTGGGTCAGTCCGGCCGCCGTGCGGAGCTTGCGCACCCGGGAGCCGAACAGGGCAGCCATGGAGGTGCTGGGGTCGATTCCGTTGGCCAAGGCGTCACTTCCGTCCCTTACGAACCGAAAGGTAATGCTGCGTCACCTTCCGAGCGTAGGGCGATTCCGCGACCCTTGAGCACGGAACGTGACGACTCGTGCGCATCGCGGGACGTCTCAAGGCTCGACAGGCAAGGACGGGCACGCCGTGCTGACAGGAACGACCACCGCGGGTGACGGGTCCGGAAGGGACACCGGCGTCACTCAACCTCAGGAGAAAGCCGCTCAGTTCGCCTCCACACCCCACGGCGCGCGGCTCGCCCGGCGTCTCGCCGTGCGGTGTCTGGAGGAGTGGGGGCACCCGCCGGCCTCGGACGTGTCGGGCACGGTCGCCCTGGTCGTCGGCGAGCTCGTCGCGAACGCGGTGCGGCACGGCCGCGTCCCGGGGCACGACTTCCGTCTCCGGCTCCGCCTCGACGAGGTGGCGGGCCTGGTGCGGATCGAGGTCGCCGACGCCGCCGCCGGGAGACGGCCGCCGACGGCTCTGCCCTCCTCGTGCCCCGACGGCGAGTCCGGCCGGGGCCTGCTCCTGGTGGACGCGCTGGCCGAGCGCTGGGGATGGGAGCCGCGTGAGCCCGTGGGCAAGACGGTCTGGGCGGAGGTGCCGGTCTCAGCGCCCGGGGGAGGGATGGCGGAGCCTGCCGATGACGGCTCCGGCCCCCAGCCGTGAGCGGCTGGGGGCCTCTGCGCCGGTGGGCGCGGACGGTCTCGAACCGCCGATATCCGCCGTGTGGCTCACCAGTGGCCAAGAGCGGACCAGGTGCATGGAGCCATTCACGTCCCTGAGGCGATCACGTTCGTCCCAGCGCAGGAGGTGGGACGCTGTCCGTTCACGGTTCCGGCGTGGCTCCGGGCGTCGGCGCCTCGCGCTCCACCCACGTACCGCAGCCGGTGATCACCGAGCCCGTGCGATCGCAGGTGATGGTGTGCACGGTCCCGGACGTGGTGATCACGTCGATGACGATGTCACTGCCCTGACCGGTGGGGCCGACGTCGATGGACACCCCGCAGGCCCCGTTGGGTACGGCTCCTCCCTCATCGGAGAGGTCGTCCCAGTCGATGGATCCGAGAGGGCTGAGCTCGTCGCCTACATAGGCGATTCCACCGCTTGTCGCCGCGTAGAAGGCTCCGCCGCCACCGCCTTCCTGGCGGACGGTGTCGATTTCGAAGCAACCGTCACCGTCACCGGGGCCGGGCCTGTCCTTGTCCTTTTCCTTGCCGGGCTCAGGGCTCGTCGTGGGGCGGGGGCTCGACTCGGTGGACACAGAGGTCGCGGCAGGTTCGTCGCTCAGGCCCTGAGCTGATGTCGGTACGGCACCCAGCGTCCCCAACAGCGCTATTGCGGCCAGCGAGGTGCCCGCGAATATCCCACGCCGCGAACGGCGAAAAGGCGATATGGATCTGTCTTGAACATGCATGGAACGACTCCCTGGTCGATCGGGTCCGGAGTTTTCCGGGGTACCGTTCCATTCTTTGCGGCTGACTGATCCCCACCACTTCTATTGAGCTGGCCGAATGACTTCCGTTGAATTCCGCGGAGCGTCTCGGCTTCCTCGCAGCAGCCGGAGTGACGGCCCGGAGGGCGCCGCCCGCCCGTGACGGAAGCGGTCACACGACCGGTTCGCCGATGCCCAGCAGGTTCCCCTCGCTGTCGCGGAACCAGACGGCGCGTTCGCCGCGGGCGCCCCTGCTCGGGTAGTTGCCCTCGATCTCGGCGATCCCGTCCTCCGCCGTCCGGAACCCCGGCAGGTCGACCACCTCGAACACCACGCCGCGCCGCCTCAGCTCCGCCACGACCGCCTCGATGTCGTCGACCTGCCATCCCATCTGCGTGAAGGCACCGGACGAGGCCCCCGCCGACCGGAACACGGCGAACTCCGTGCCGCCGCACCGGTACAGCAGCCCGCCCGGCCGCTCGTCCACGGGCTCCAGGCCGAGCTTCTCGGAGTAGAAACGCCGCGCCCGCTCCAGGTCCCGGGCCGGCAGCCTGGTCGCCACGCGGCCCTTCGCCAGAAGGTTCCCGCCGTCAGCCTCCATGCCTTCACTCTGCCGTGACCGGCGGATGATCCGCACCTTGACGGGGGCTACGCCCTGAAGGCGTCCGCGTGCTCCGCGGCCCACCGGGCGAAGGTACGGGCCGGGCGGCCGGTGACCTTCTCGACGGTGTCGACGACCGTACGGCCCACCTCGGGGGTGTTGCCGTACACCTCGAGCAGGAAACCGATCACCTCCTCGGGCCGGCCCGCCGCCCGCCACTGCGCGACGGCCTGTTCCTCGGTCAGTTCCACCAGGGCGATGTCCCGGCCGCGGGCGGCGGCGATCGCCGCCACCTTGTCGCCGACGGTCAGTGCCTCGGGTCCGGTGATCACGTACTCCCGGCCGCCGTGGCCCTCCTCGGTGAGCGCGACCGCGGCGACGGCGCCGATGTCGCCCTCGTGGACCATGGCGCTCAGCCGGGAGACGAACGGTTCGCGGACCTCGTCCGCCGCCGTGATCCCGTCCGCCCACTCCAGGGCGTTGGCCATGAACTCGACCGGCATCAGCACCGTCCGGTCCACCCCGTCCGCGGCCCGCACGGCGTCCTCCAGCGGGGTCGGCCCGCCGCCGTTCAGCACGGTGACCCGGCGTACGCCGGCCGCTCGGGCCCGGTCCAGGATGCGCGGGCCGGTCTCCAGCGGGGCGAAGAGGGCCCCGTCGAAGGTGATCAGGTGGAGGCCGGTGACGCCCTCCAGGGCCGGGACCAGGCTGTCGGGTTCGGTCAGATCGCCCCGGACGACTTCGACGTCCGCGGGGAAGGAGGCCCGTGCCGGATCCCGGGTGAGGGCGCGCACCACGTGACCGCGGGCGAGCAGCTCGGCGACGACCTGACGGCCGACGGTGCCGGTGGCGCCGGTGACGAGGACCTTCTGCGCCTTCTGCGCCTGCTGCGCCTGCTGTGTCTTCTGTGTCCGCTGTGTCTGTGTCATGGCACGACCGTAGGAAGCGTTGCGGTCGGATGCTGTCCGCATGGGTGCCGGAGGGGTGCGTCAGGCGGGCAGTGCGGTGAGCCAGTCGGTCAGGAGCCGGTTGACCTCGGCGGGGCGTTCCTGCTGGATCCAGTGGCCGCAGCCGTCGAGGAGGTGGGAGGAGACCAGGCCCGGCAGTGTGACCGGATACGCCTCGATCGCTTTGGCCGACCAGGTGGTGGAGGCGTCGAGAGCGCCGCCGATGAACAGGGACGGCTGGGTGACGGGGGCGCCGTGGAAGGCGGCGAGGTCCTCCCAGTCGCGGTCCATGTTCCGGTAGCGGTTGAGCGCTCCGGTGAAGCCGGTGCGTTCGAACTCCCCGGCGTAGAAGTCGAGATCGCTCTCGCCGAGCCAGGCGGGCCGCCGGCCGACGGGGAACCGGTCGCGCATCGTCCCGCCCTTGCTGACGAAGTGCGGGTCGGGGGCTCCGGGCGCGGGCATGGTGTCGGGGGACAGGGCCGCGTACAAGCCCGCGAGCCAGCCGCGTACATCGGGTTCGATCTCGGCCTCGGCGCGGCCCGGCTCCTGGAAGTACGAGACGTAGAACTCCTCGTCCCCGCCCATCCGGGCGAAGACCTCGCTGGGGCGGGTGCCGCCGCGCGGGGTGTAGGGAACGCTCAGCAGTCCCACCGCGCGGAAGACGTCCGGCCTGAGCAGGGCGGAGTTCGCGGCGATGGGCGCGCCCCAGTCGTGGCCCACGACCACCGCCGACTCCTCGCCCAGGGCGTGCACCACCGTGACGTTGTCCTCCACCAGGGCGAGCATCCGGTACGCGTCCGGCGCGGCGGGCTTGGAGGAGCGGCCGTAGCCGCGGACGTCGAGGGCGACCGCGCGGTACCCCGCCGCCGCGAGCACCGGCAGCTGGTGGCGCCAGGAGTACCAGGACTCGGGGAAGCCGTGCACGAGCAGTACCAGCGGCCCGGTTCCCTGCTCCGCGAGGTGGATCCGGCCTCCGGGCGAGGCGATCGATCGGTGGGTGATCTCCGCGGCGTTCTGGTCCATGCGTCCTCCTCCAGGGCCGGTGGTCTCCTCCGGAGCCGATCACGCGAAAGGGCCGGCCGAGAGGACGAGCCCGTTCGCCGACCCGACAGACCCGGACCACGCCCGCTGGAACCTGCCCCCCTGCCGGTCGAGGAAACCCGGCCACGCTTGCCCGGGGCCCACCCGAGCCCGATCGGTTCCGCAGAGGAGACGGTCGACTCGGTCGAGCCGTGACCGCACCGGTGGACGAGATCCTCGCAGGAGCCCGCAGCCATCCGCGGGAGGGATGCCCCGGGCTCGTTCGCCGGTCGTACTGGTGTCTGGATACGCTCGCAAGATGATGGAGAACCTTCCCCCCTGTCCGAAATGCTCATGCGAGTACACCTACGAGATGAATTCCCTTGTCGTGTGCCCGGAGTGCGCGCACGAATGGGACCCCGAGAGCGGCGCGGAGGGCGAGGGCGCCGCCGCGGAGCGCGTCGTGAAGGACGCCGTCGGAAACGTGCTGCAGGACGGCGACACCGTGGTCGTCGTCAAGACGCTCAAGGTCAAGGGGAGCCCGACGGGCATCAAGGCCGGCACCAAGGTGCGCAACATCCGGCTGATCGACGGGGTCGACGGCCACGACATCGACTGCAAGATCGAGGGCTTCGGGGCGATGCAGCTCAAGTCCGGTGTCGTGAAGAAGGGCTGACCGAGGGCGACCGTCGGAGGGTGTCGAGCACCGCTGATTCCTCGTCCTCCGGCGGGCCCACCCGGCGGCCGAGAAAGCTCGCCGTGTGCGGTGCCGGGAGGGGTGCTCGCGCCCACGGGCATGACGCGCCTGTCCCGCGGCGTGAGCACTTCGGCCGCCGCTGTCCGGATTCCGCTCGTTCGAGCGCCTGTGTGGCGCTTTCCCGCCGACTGCTCACGCTTTTCATGCTTTCCCGGAAGGGGTCGGCGTCCGGCCGCCCCGCAGTACCGGGACCGCCGGGCAGTCCTTCCATTCGGTCCGTTCGGTCCGTTCGCGGCTGTCCGACGGGTGGTCGCTGTCGGTGTGCGTCGTGCCGCCGGTCGAGCCGATGGCGCTGTTGCCGCGAGCGGCATGCTGCTGGGTCGCGTGAGTGGTCCGGCGGTCGCTGCGGCCCGTGGGAGCGCAGGCGCAGCGCAGTGCTGCACGGCGAGGCGCCCTCTGTCCGCTTTTCCCATTCCGTCAGGTTTGCTCGCTGTTTTACTTGACGGTCGAATTGGTTGTCGAAAGCGCCTTTGGGGCGGGTGGATGACCTTTTGAATCCCGCATCGTTTCTCTTCACCCGTCACGTTTCGCCGATGGCGTGGGAGGGGTCTTCTGCTGTCCCCTCAAGGGGAATTGAATGGCAGTTGAGTGATCGTTTTCGTGGTAGAGTTTCATTGAATTCGCAGGACGCCGCAGAAAAAAGGGGAATGGCGTGAACACCGAGAAGGTCACGGCTCGACGTCTTACGGCCGAAGAGGTTTCGGAGCTGAGTCTCCAGGACGGAATCTTCGTCTCGGCAGGGATGGACGACCTCCCTCTCGACTGCTATGCCCCGGCTTCCCTCACGGAGCCGGGCGGGAATTTCGAGGGAGGATCCTTCACCGCGAGGACGATATTCGGTCAGGAGATCAGCATTCTCCCGGACAATGCCGAAGAGCCTGGGATCTGGGTTGCCGACGAGGCAGGGGAAGAGATCGAGGTTCTTCAGAATGCGGGCGTCCTCCTGAATCTCGCCCTCTTCGTGCCCAACGGGAACAAGGAATCCCTGCAGGCGCTCTACGCCGCCGCCCGGGAAGCCTTCGGCGCGGGGATCGTCCAGCGCTGGAGCGAGGAAGTCGTCACGGTGCCGGATGTCAAGGTCGACTTGTTCGAGGAGCCGGCCCGGGGGCGGAAGGGCGCGAACAACCAGAACCGTGACCGCCGCGCCCTGGACATCTACCCGACCCGAGTGCGCTTCATGGAGCCCAGCGACGGCTGGAAGTTCATTGTCGAACTGCACAAGGAGATCGTCGACGAGACGCCGACGATCTGACCCGGTGGCAGATTAGCCTCGGTCTTTCGCGGGAGCCCGTCAGCTTGCTGGCGGGCTCTTCTGCGTCTTTCGGGGTCAGTGCGTCGATGTCGTTCACTCGAGCAGGCTGGTGAGCGACCCGGAGCTGTTCGTGCCGGTGCCGGTGCCGGTGCCGGTGCTGGGCGAAGGGGTCAACGGCATGTTGAGGAAGCGCGTGTCACGCTGTTTCCAGGGCTTCCCCGAACTCGCGCAGCACTTTGCCGTGGCGGCTGCGGGCGAGTTCGTGCCCGACGCCTATGGCGAGCGCGATGGGCCACTCGATGAGTTCGAATGCCGCGAGGAATCCGAGGCCCGCGAGGAAGGCGAGCTGGTCCACGGGAGGAAGCTCGAGCCGACGGTCGCCCACGAGGACGGTCATCGTATTGCTCGAGACGGCGTGTTCGGCTGCGGCGCGGGGTCCGCTGGGCTTCGTGATCGGAACCGGCGCACCGGAGGGCGCGGTGCCGGGGCCTGTCCTGCTTGCTTGCGCGGTCATGTCATGTTCCGTTTCATCGGCCGGTGCCGGGCATCCGCTCGATGTCCTTCTTCCACGCTAGCTCCGTACGGTCCGGTGCCCCGGGTCCCACCCGAGCCGGGCTGGTTCCGATCCGGCACGGCCGTGCGCCGGGAACGGCGCCGCCGGTGTCCCCGCCCAGGAGGTGGCACTCCATCCGAAAGCCGTGAGCACTTCGGCCGTTACTGTCCGGATACTGCTCATTTGAGCGCCTACCTGACAATCAGCCGCCGACTGCTCACGTTTTCGGCAAGGGGGCCCACCCCCGACCGCTCCGCAGCTCGGTGCCGGGCCACACGGCACCCTCTGAAAGACTGCCGTCATGACGGGGCCGTGAGCGCCGATCAGTTCACGCACCGCGGTGGCGACTCGTGCACCGGAGCCGAACGAGCCGTCCGACCCGCCGGTGGACCGGTCCGAGGCGCCCAAGACCTACACGTGGACGTTCGAGCTGGAGCGCGACGACAGGGAAGCGCTCCGGCTCTACTTCTTCTTCGGTGACCCGGACTCGCGCAGCACGTACATCCTGGAGAGACAAGGGCCGTAGTCCGTCGCGTCACCGTCCGCCAAGGGACACCGCCTCGCGGCGGTGTCAGGTCATGCGCAACGGCCTCGTCCTCCGTCAGGTCGATCACGGCGGTTCTGTGGTCCTGCACCACTGGCTCAGGGGCGTCGTCACCAGGCTGTCGAGATTCCCTGGTCGGCACTCAGGGATGCCGGCACTTGGGCTTGCGTCAGTGGATCCGGCCCGGGCCGCCGGCGCAGGCAGGCAGCCGACGACGCTGTGTTCGTTGGTCAGTGACCGTGCCTCAGTCGGTTGATCCAGCGACCGAGCCCTCGTCCTGAACGGCGAGGACGCGGCTGAAGGGAGCGACGCCCCGCTGCCTCGGCCCGGCCGGCTTCGCCAGGGCTTCGTCCCCAGTGGTCGTCGGGCGACAGGATCGGCGCTCTGCGTTCTGCTTGCGCCCGGATCTCGACGTGAGCCTCGTGAGCCGTGATGCGGAACGCCTCTTCGTAGGAGGCCATGGCCGCGCTCATGGCCCCGCCTGCGAGGCCCCGGCGACGGATACGCGCTGCCAGCCACGCGAAGAAGCCCAGGACTGCGGCAAGGCTCCCGGCCAGGATCAGGAAGGGCATGAGCGCGTCCATGGACATGACCCTACTGCGCTGATCCCCGGCACCCTCCTGACGCCGACCACCACCGGGTGCTGCCCGGGCTCGGTGACAGGTGATGTCGTGTGGAGGGGAGGCAAGGCGACGGCTGAGAGTCCAAGGGCAGCCTCAGGACAGCGAAGAACCCCCTGCCGGTGGGAGAACCGTCGGCAGGGGGCTCACGCGTGTGGGCTTGCTTCTTCGAGCTTGGGAAGCTGCGATCATCCGTGCCTGGTTCGGCCGCTGACCTTGGTGAAAGCCCGCGGTGCGGCCACCGCGGAAATCCTCACCCAGTGGTCCCGCATCGGTGAACTCATCGGAGAGGTGAGGGACTTGCAGGCCGAATGGGCCAAGGAGGCCATCCAGCGGATCACCACCGAGAACACCACCCTCAAGCAGCGGGTCCGCCGGCTCACTGCCGACCGCCGCCCCCTCGACGAGCGGCTCAAGGCCGCCCGCTCCGACCTCCGCTTCCAGGACCGGCGCGTCGCGGACCTGGAAGCCCGCATCGCAGATCCGGCTTCAACGGTCTGATCCCGTCCGGCTACGACCCGCAGATGTCAGTGGTGCGGGCCATGCTCGTGCTGCGGTGCCGCCCGGGTACCGCAGCACGAGGGGAGCGACATGGCTGAGGTGCTGGTTTTCCACCACGGGTACGGGCTGACCGTCGGCGTTTGTGAGTTCGCCGAGCAGCTGCGACGGGCCGGACACACCGTCCACGTTCCGGACCTGTTCGAGGGGCAGGTATTCGACAGTCTCGAGGAGGGAATGGGTTACGTTCAGGAAGCCGGGTTCGGCACGGTCATCGCGCGCGGAACCGCCGCCGCCGAGGGGCTGCCTACGGAACTCGTCTACCTCGGGTTCTCGCTCGGCGTCCTGCCGGCGCAGAAGCTGTCCCAGACCCGCCCCGGCGCAAAGGGGGCGTTGCTGCTGGAGGCATGCGTCCCGGTCGCGGAGTTCGGCGGCGCCTGGCCCGACGATGTCCCGGTCCAGGTCCACGGCATGGACGCGGATCCGTTCTTCTCCAGGGAAGGCGATGTGGACGCGGCTCGCGCGCTCGTCGAGACAGCGGCAGATGCCGAGCTGTTCTCCTATCCCGGCGACAGGCACCTGTTCACCGACAGCAGCCTGCCGACCTACGACGAGCAGGCCGCCGCGCAGGTCTCTCATCGAGTGCTGGACTTCCTCGACCGCATCAAATAGCCCGGCACTTCGGCGAGGACCACCAAGGCCAAAGGCTGCCCGCTCCGACCTCCGCTTCCAAGACCGCCGCGTCGCCGTCCTCGAATCCGGGAGGACTCCTTCCCTGAGGTTCAAGCCCCAGGAGGGCGGCGAGCTCTTGGTGTCCGTGCACGACGGGCCGTCGACGGGGATCACGGTCACTCTCCCGTTGTTCGTGCTACCGCCGACGTGGGTCGCCGAGCAGCGCGGCCTTCTTGCCCGGGTGCGTGAGGTCTATCCCCGTGAGGTGGTCGAGACGTCACCCGGTGCGTACGAGTGGCGGGGCGACCGCCACTCCTGACGGTCCAGAGACGGCCCCGGGACAGCGACAAGCCCCCTACTCGCGAGGAAGTCGCAGGTAGGGGGCTCGAAGCGTTCGGGCTACTTCTTCTTGCCCTGGTTCTTGACCGCCTCGATGGCGGCCGCGGCGGCGTCCGGGTCGAGGTAGGTGCCGCCGGGGTTGACCGGCTTGAAGTCGGCGTCGAGTTCGTAGGAGAGGGGGATGCCCGTCGGGATGTTCAGGCCCGCGATGTCGGCGTCGGAGACGCCGTCGAGGTGCTTGACCAGGGCGCGCAGGCTGTTGCCGTGGGCGGCGACCAGGACCGTGCGGCCGGTCAGGAGGTCGGGGACGATCGAGTCGAACCAGTACGGGAGCATCCGGACGACGACGTCCTTCAGGCACTCCGTGCGCGGGCGCAGCTCCGGCGGGAGGGTCGCGTAGCGCGGGTCGTCGAACTGGGAGTACTCGGCGTCGGTGTCCAGCGGGGGCGGCGGGGTGTCGTAGGAGCGGCGCCACAGCATGAACTGCTCCTCGCCGAACTCCGCGAGGGTCTGCGCCTTGTCCTTGCCCTGGAGGGCGCCGTAGTGGCGCTCGTTCAGGCGCCAGCTGCGGCTGACCGGGATCCAGAGGCGGTCGGCGGACTCCAGCGCCAGCTGCGCGGTGCGGATGGCGCGCTTCTGGAGGGACGTGTGGACCACGTCGGGCAGCAGACCGGCGTCCTTGAGCAGCTCGCCGCCGCGCGTCGCCTCCTTCTCGCCCTTCGGAGTGAGGTTGACGTCCACCCAGCCGGTGAACAGGTTCTTCGCGTTCCACTCGCTCTCGCCGTGGCGGAGGAGGATCAGCTTGTACGGTGCGTCGGCCATGGGTCCGAGCGTAATCGAAGCCACGAGCGGGCCGTGCCCCCGCTCGATGGGCGGACGATCGGCGGGACCCGTTAATCGAGTGGTGTACCCCTCCGGTTCCTTTGTAAGGTGTGCTCGCCGTTTCAGGTGCTTACATCGGGGGGTTGCGTGGTATCCGTCGTCCGTGTCCGGAGTGCGGTGCGGGAGACCGTGTCCGGACTGCCCCCGGCGTTCTGGTGGTTGTGGACGAGCACCCTCGTCAACCGGCTCGGCGCCTTCGTCGCCACCTTCATGGCGCTCTACCTCACCCTCGACCGCGGCTACTCCGCCACCTACGCCGGTCTGGTCGCCGCCGTGCACGGACTCGGCGGGGTGATCTCCTCGCTGGGCGCCGGGGTGATGACCGACCGGATCGGCCGACGGCCCACGCTGCTCATCGCACAGGCCTCCACCGCCGTGTCCGTGGCGGCCCTCGGTTTCGTGCGCGACCCCATCTCCATCGCCGCCGTCGCCTTCCTCGTCGGCATGGCCAGCAACGCGTCCCGGCCCGCCGTCCAGGCGATGATGGCCGACATCGTCCGGCCCGAGGACCGCATCCGCGCCTTCTCCCTCAACTACTGGGCCATCAACCTCGGCTTCGCCGTCTCCGCCACGGCCGCCGGGTTCATCGCCGAGTACAGCTACCTCGCCGGGTTCCTCGTCGAGGCCGCGATGACCATGGTGTGCGCCGTCGTCGTCTACGTGAAGCTCCCCGAGTCGAAGCCCGTACGGAGCGCCGAGGAGGAGCGGGAGGACTCCGTGGGGCTGGGGACCGTCCTGCGGGACGGGCGGTTCATGGGGGTCGTCGGGCTGTCCTTCCTCGTCGCGCTGATCTTCATGCAGGGCTCCGTCGGACTGCCCGTCGCGATGGGCGCGGCCGGGTTCACCCCGGCCGACTACGGCATGGCCATCGCGGTCAACGGTGTGCTGATCGTCGCGCTGCAGATCCCGGTGACCCGGTTCATCGAACACCGGGACCCCGGACGGCTGCTGGTGATCTCCTCGCTCCTCGCCGGGTACGGCTTCGGCCTCACCGCCTTCGCCGGATCGGTCGGCGTCTTCGCCCTCACCGTCTGCGTGTGGACGCTCGCCGAGATCGTCAACGCGCCCACCCAGACCGGGCTGGTCGTGCGGCTGTCGCCGGCCCACGGACGCGGGCGCTACCAGGGCATGTACACGATGTCCTGGGCCGTCGCCGCGCTCGTCGCCCCGCTGATGTCGGGGTTCGTCATCGACCGGTTCGGGGCGCGGTGGCTGTGGGGCCTGTGCGCCGTCATCGGCACCGTGGCCGGACTCGGGTACGGGCTGCTGATGCGCGGCCTGCCGAACGAGGAGACCGCGATCGCAGAGGAGACCGTGACTGCCGCGGGGAAGGACGACGGGGGGAAGGACGAGGGGATTCAGCCGACGCCGGAGGTCAGTGCTCCCTGAAGGGCGCCGCCTCCGGCGGGGGTCAGGACCGCCTACTGCACCGACAGCGGTACCGCGTGGATCTCGTCGGCCTTGTGGCCGGTGCGTTCGTGGATGCGCTGTACCGCTTCGGCGGAGGGCGCCTCCGAGAGGCAGTAGAGCGTGCCGGACTCCGGGTCCGCCCAGGCCTGCCGGAAGTAGACGCCCTCCTCCTCCTGTATCGCGAGGTCGGCTTCATGCGCCTGCCGTAGCTGGTCCGCCGTGATGCCCTGCATGCCGTGGTGGATGTCCATGAACTGGGTCATGGCCTCGCACCTCCTTCCCGCTCCGGGCCGTACGCGCCGACTCGGGGCGTCCGTACTTCCATGCTGCGCCCGCGCCGGCCGCCCGGCATGCCGAAGGCCCCGGCGGGCGCCGGGGCCTTCGAACGGGCGTGCTCAGCACTGGCAGGGGCTGCCCGACTGGCAGCCGCAGCTGCAGCCGGAGCCGCAGCCGCACGCGGCGACCAGGGGCAGGCTCCTGATCTCGGCGGGCTGCTCCGTCTCCCGCTCCTGCGTGGGATCGGGCGTCGTGCCGGGGGAGCTGGGGGAATCGGCCATGGGTCCCTCCTCGAGACTGGCGCCGTGCCTGTGCCCATTGGATGCCCGTTCCAGCGGGCGCATCAACGGCGCATTGGGGCTCATGCGCGCCTTCGGCCGATTTCCGCGCCCCCCCACGCGGTCCGGTCAGGCCTCCTGTGCCCCCGGCACCGGCTGGATGTCGGGCTGGACGTCCGGCTGGATCTCGTCCGCGTGCTCGCCCGTGACCAGGTAGACCACCCGCTTGGCGACCGAGACCGCGTGGTCGGCGTAGCGTTCGTAGTAGCGGCCCAGCAGCGTCACGTCGACGGCCGTCTCGATGCCGTGCTTCCAGCGGTCGTCCATCAGGTGCTGGAAGAGGGTGCGGTGCAGCAGGTCCATCTCGTCGTCGTCCTGCTCCAGCTGGAGCGCCAGGTCGACGTCCTTGGTGGTGAGCACCTCAGCCGCCTTGGCCATCAGGCGCTGGGCCAGCTGACCCATCTCCAGGATGGTCGCGTGCAGGTCGTGCGGAACCGCACGCTCCGGGAAACGCAGCCGGGCCAGCTTCGCCACGTGCTGCGCCAGGTCGCCGGACCGCTCCAGATCGGCCGACATGCGCAGCGAGGTCACGACGATCCGCAGATCGGTCGCCACCGGCTGCTGGCGCGCCAGCAGGGCTATCGCACGGGCCTCCAGGTCGTGCTGCAGTTCGTCGACCTTCTGGTCGCCCTCGATCACGTGCTCGGCGAGCTTCAGGTCGGAGTCGAGGATGGCGGTCGTGGCGCGCCCGATCGCCGACCCGACCAGCCGGGCCATCTCCACCAGACTGTCGCCGATCGAATCCAGTTCCTCGTGGTACGCGTCCCGCATCGGGGCTCCTCTCGTGCATCTACTCGGGGCTTCGGGAGCCGGGCTCCCGCGGGGTTCCGGGGCGGGTGCTCCGCCACGCAGTCGACGGCGCGAACCCCGCGCGACCGACGGTGCGAAACCCCACGCTCCCACGTTCCGATCCTTACGCGTCCGGTTCCGCCACCCCAAATGAACCATCCCTGGCTCCGAGGTGAACTCTGGGCGACGAGTGTTCGAGCTTGCTCTCTCGTGGCTGTGGCCACTGGTGGGCGCATGCCTAACCTGGACACATGGACGTGAACGCGGCGGTCGCCGCAGCGGCGGCGATCGCCGGATTGCTCACCGGCGCCATCGCCGTGCTGGCGTTCCGCTTCAGTGAGCGCGAACAGCGGCGCCCCACGCGTTCCTCGCTGCACACGGAACCGGTGCTTCCGCCGGGCGTGGACACCGTGCTCTCCGTACTGCGCTCCTCCGCCGTCGTCCTGGACGAGGCGGACGGCGTGGTCAAGGCCAGCTCCGCCGCGTACGCCCTCGGGCTGGTCCGCGGCGGCGAGCTCGCCGTGGAACCCATGCTGCAGATGGCCCGCGACACCCGGCGGGACGGCGAGATACGGCAGGTCGAACTGGATCTGCCCCGCCGCGGCACCGGACGCGGCGAGGCCCTCGCCGTCTCCGCGCGGGTGGCGCCGCTCGGCTCCCGGCTCGTCCTGCTGCTCGTGGAGGACCTCACCGAGGCCCGCCGCATCGAGGCGGTGCGGCGCGACTTCGTCGCCAACGTCAGCCACGAGCTCAAGACCCCCGTCGGCGCGCTCTCCCTGCTCTCCGAGGCCGTCATGGACGCCTCCGACGACCCCGAGGCGGTGGAGCGCTTCGCCGGCCGGATGCAGGGCGAGGCCACCCGCCTCACCAATCTGGTGCAGGAGCTCATCGACCTCTCCCGCGTCCAGAACGACGATCCGCTCGAGGACGCCGAACCCGTTCGCGTGTACGAACTGGTCGCCGAGGCCGTCGACCGCTGCCGCCACGCGGCGGGCGCCAAGCAGATCACCATGGCCTCGAACGTGTGGGCGCCCGACGGGCCCGAGGGAACCGAGGGGCGCGAAGGACTCGAAGGGCCCGACCAGGAGGACGGCGGGCACCTGCCGAGCGCCGCCGACCTGCGCGTCTGGGGCAACCGCGGCCAGCTCGCCGCCGCCCTGGGCAACCTCGTCGAGAACGCCGTCAACTACTCGCCCGCCCGCACCCGCGTCGGCATAGCGGCCCGCAGGGTCGCCCAGCCGGGCGGGGGCCTGATCGAGATCGCCGTGACCGACCAGGGCATAGGAATCTCCGACAAGGAGAAGGAGCGCGTCTTCGAGCGCTTCTACCGCGTCGACCCGGCCCGCTCCCGCGCCACGGGCGGCACGGGTCTGGGCCTCGCGATCGTCAAGCACGTGGCCGCCTCGCACGGCGGGGAGGTCACGGTGTGGAGCGCCGAAGGCCAGGGCTCCACGTTCACCCTGCGGCTTCCCGAGGCCGCCGCGGCCCCCACCCGCGACCGCACCTCCCCGTCGTCCCGCCGGGACGACCCCGAAGGCCTCGAGGACGAGGCCGTAGGGTCCACCCCCTCATCCCCCCACGCTCCCGATTCATCCGCGTGCGAAACGCTTCCCTCCCCGGAGGTCCTTCCGTGACCCGAGTGCTCGTCGTCGAGGACGAGGAGTCCTTCTCCGACGCCCTGTCGTACATGCTCCGCAAGGAGGGCTTCGAGGTCGCCGTCGCGGCCACGGGGCCCGACGGCCTCGACGAGTTCGAGCGCAACGGCGCCGACCTCGTCCTCCTCGACCTGATGCTGCCCGGACTGCCGGGCACCGAGGTGTGCCGCCAGCTGCGCGGCCGCTCCAACGTCCCCGTCATCATGGTGACCGCCAAGGACAGCGAGATCGACAAGGTGGTCGGCCTGGAGATAGGCGCCGACGACTACGTCACCAAGCCGTTCTCCTCGCGCGAACTGGTCGCCCGTATCCGCGCCGTGCTGCGCCGCAGGGGCGAGCCCGAGGAGGTCGCCCCCGCGGCCCTGGAGGCCGGCCCGGTCCGCATGGACGTCGACCGGCACGTGGTCACCGTGGGCGGCACCAAGGTCGACCTGCCGCTCAAGGAGTTCGACCTGCTGGAGATGCTGCTGCGCAACGCCGGGCGCGTGCTGACCCGGATGCAGCTCATCGACCGGGTCTGGGGCGCCGACTACGTGGGCGACACCAAGACCCTCGACGTCCACGTCAAGCGGCTGCGCGCCAAGATCGAGCCGGACCCGGGCGCGCCGCGCTACCTGGTGACGGTCCGGGGGCTGGGCTACAAGTTCGAGCCCTGAGACCTCGGCCGGCACGCGCCGGCACAGGACGGTACGACGGTGGGCGGGATCCCTGCGCAGGGGGCTGGGTCGAGTTGATCGTGTCGACGACCCTCTGCGCGAAGCCCCGGCCGAGAACGGGCCCCAGGTGGATGTCGCTGAC